>JBGAOB010000038.1:0-23549 GCA_044222045.1 Candidatus Eiseniibacteriota bacterium | reverse complement strand
CCACGCGAGCCCGGCGGGATTCCACGTCCAGCCCCACGGGCCGTCGGCGTTCGCGGTGCCGGCGCCGCCCATGGCGAGCGTGCGGCCGCCCGCACCGGTCGAGAACAGGCTGGTGGTTCCGCCGTCGTCCTCCGCGGCGCGCGACACGGTCGCGGTCGCGAGCAACGCCAGCACGAGGCCCGGCAGCAGCGCGCGCTTCATCGCACCACCGCCACTTTCCGCAGCACGCGTTCGTGACGGCCGTCGTCCAGCGTCACGTCGAGTTCGGCCACGTACACGCCGTTCGCCACCGTGGCGCCGCGGCCGTTGCGTCCGTCCCATCGGTCCGATTGGCGCAGCCCCGCGGGCAGCGCGGCCGCATCGAGCAGCGTGGCCACCGCCTCGCCGCGCGGCGTCCAGATGCGCAGCGTGGCGCGGCCGGGTGTCGGCATCAGGAACGCGAACGTGGTCGCGTCGCGCCCGGCGGCGAACGGGTTCGGGTAGTTCGTGTAGCTGCCCGCCAGGTCGGCGGCGGCGAAGCCCGCGGCGTCGGTCCACATCGGGAAGCTGGCGCCGGCCGCCGGCAGCACGGCGATCGCGAGCACGGCGCTCGTGGGTTGCACCACGCCGATGCCGTCGGAGCGCCAGCCGAGCCGGAAGCGGCGCGCGGCGTCCGTCGCGCGCGGCCGGAAGTCCAGGGCGAGCACGGCGGAGTCGTTCGCGGCGATCTCGAGCGGGGCGGCGAACGGCAGCGACGCGGTGGTGGAGTCGGTGGCGAGTGTCGCGCTCCGCGCGATCAACGTGCCGTCGCGGCGGAGTTCCAGCGACGAGGCCGCGGCGCCGATCGGCAGCGTGGCGAGGGCGGCGTCGACGGCGGAGACCACGAGGTGGTCCACCGCGATCGGGCCCGAACCCGCGGGGCCGGGGTGATGCAGCACGAGCGTGGCGGCACGCACCGGCGTCGCCCCGGCCGGGGCCACGAGCGACGGCAGTTCGCTGGCCATGCGCACGCGAAGCTCGCGTGCCGGCGCCACGAGCTGCGCGGCGCCCGAACCGAACGGCCAGCCCGCGGGCGGCTCGGGCGTGACACCCACCGCGACCGCGGTGTTCGCGTCGCTCGCCCGCAGCGCGCCGTCGAAGACGCGCAGCTCGATCGCGCCCGCGACCGCGGCGCCGGCCACGTCCACTTCGAGCGTGATCGTGTCGGTGGTGGCGCCCGTCACCTCGGTCGAGAGCGCGAAGCCCACCACGGGACCGGCCGGCGCGACGAGCGAGCTCACCGTCACGCCGCGCCGCGTCACGCGCAGCGCCGAGAGGTAGTCGGCCATCGGCAGCGCGCGGCCGTCGGGTGCCTGCAGCGCCACGCGCAGCGTGTCCACGCGGATGCACGCGGCGTTCGCGGAGCCCGGGTGGTGGAGCACCAGGTCGAGCACCGGCAGGCGCGAACGGCCGGCCGCCACCGTCGCGGGCATGCGCGGCACCGGCGACGTCAGCAGGCCCGGCGCGGGCGACTCCACGTGGATCGTGTCGCCGGCGAGCACGGCCGGCCCCAGCAGCGACGCGGGGTCGCCGGTGTTCACGTCCCGCACGTCCCACTGCGCGGTGCGCACGCCGTTCACGCGGAAGTCCTCGCCGGCGCCGGCATCGCCGAGGTCGGCCTCCAGCCGCAGCGTGGTCGAGCCGCCCGGCTGCACGATCGGCGCGGGCACGAGGTCCAGCCGGACGTCGCCGGTGTCACCGACGGACGCCGTGTGCACGGCGACGGCCAGGTTGTTCGCGTACACGCGCCAGCGCGTCCACGGCGGCGGGCCCGCGGCGTTCGTGCGTGTGGCGCGCACGATCAGCGCGTTCAACCGCAGGTCGGCGCTCGTGGCCTGCTGGCTCGAGTGCGCGATCTGCCAGGCCGCCAGCAGCACGTGCGCCTGCCCGTTCGACGCGTGGCGTCGCGTGGACGGCGGCGCCGACACGGTGAGCGCGCCGCCGCCCGAGAGCAGGCGCGCGAGACCGGAGCGGATCGGGTACGCCTGGCCCTGCAGGCGCACGCGCACCGGCTGACCGCTGATCGCGTCCTCGGCCACGAACACGGTGCTGTCGGGGATCACGAAGCGGAACGTCGACACGGGTGTCGTGGCGCTCACGTCCAGCTGCAGCGCGAGCGAGACGGGGTTGCCGGGGCGCAGCGTCACCGGTGTCGTGAGCGTGAGGTCCATCTCGCCGCCCGTGGCTTCGAGGCTCGTCCGGCGCAGGTACACCGTCGTGCCCTCGCGCACTTCGACCGCGGACGCCAGCTGCGCCGGCGCGATCGGCGAGCCGTCTTCCTGTTCGAGGCGCACGCGCAGGCGCCGGAACGTGATGTCGCTGGAGCTCGCGTCGCCGGGGTGCTCCAGCGTGAGCGTGAGCGGCACCACGCCGGCCTGGCCCAGGTTCACGGCCGACGGCATCGACTGCAGCGGCACGAGCCGCAGGCTGTCGGACTCCATGTACACGTGATTCGTGCCCGAGTGCGCCACCAGCGTGCGGCGCTCGAGCAGGCTCGTGGCGCCCGTGCCCGCCGCGGTGGCGGCGAAGCGCAGGTCGCCGGCCGTGGTCGGCGCCAGGTGCCACACGAACACCGCGCTGTCGCCGGCGGCGATGCTGGTGCTCGCGGGCGTGGGGGCGGCGAGCATCGTCCAGTCGGCGGTGCCCTCGGGCGTCGGCGCCGTGGGCGTCACGTCCAGGAACGTCTCCGTGCCGACGTTGCGCACCAGCATGCGCAGGTCGACACCCTGCCCGATCGTGCTCGACGCCGGGTCGAGCGACAGGCTCGCGAGCAGCGGCCGCGTGCTGAGCACGTGCGGCTCGGGGTTCGCGAGCTCGGCGTCGAGCGGGCCGTCGTCGCCGGAATCCATGTCGACGCCGCCCACGGGGATCGCCAGTCGAACGAGGCTCGAGTCCGACGTCGCGCCGGCCACGGTGAGCGCGACGAAGTAGCGCCGCCCGCCCACGGGCACCGGCTCGGAGAGGTAGGCGCTCTGCCACTGGCCGCCGATGCGAACGAGCGCGCCCAGGTCGACGTCGTCCGCGCCGGCGCCGCCGAGCCGTCCGTCGCCACCGTCGCGGTAGAGCCGCAGCTCCGAGATCTCGGCCGGCGCCGCGCCGCCGCGGTTGACCACGCGCACGCCGTGCAGCACGTCGGCGAGGTAGCCGTTCGCGGGCAGCGTGACGTCCAGCGCCGGCACCGGGCCGTCCGTCGGTGCCAGCGTGAGTCCCGGCAGCGGGTGCACCACGCACTGCGCGGCCGCGAAGCCGTCCACGGTCCACGCGGCGCCCGAGCTCGCGGGCCATTTGCCGCCCACCGTGGTGACCTCGTCGAAGCCCACGTCCTGCGGGCTGGTGACGGTGGCGGCGAGCTGGTCGCCGTCGGTGGCGGCGTGCGCGTCGATGTCGCCCCAGATCAGCAGGCGCAGCTCGCTGCCGGCCGGCAGCGTCAGACCGAGGCCGTCGAACGTGAGGCGCCCGTTCGCGAAACTGCCCACCGCGAGCGGAGCCGAGGCGAACACGAGGTCGTTCGCGTTGACCTGGTGAAGGCCGAGTCCGAAGCGCGACACCGTCGCGTCCATCTGCGCCTGCGTGCCGGCGCCCGCCGATTCGTTCGTCAGGGTGATCGAGTGCACGTGCCGTGGGCTGGAGTAGCCGTTCGAGAGCACCAGTTCCAGGAACGGAACGCCCTGCTGGCCCGGTCGGACGTCGCCGCCGGCGATCGGCGTGGTCGTCACCAGCACGCGCTCGCCGCCGCCGATCACGAGCGCGCGATCCATCGCGACCTCGGCGTCGATCGGCCCGCTGTCGCCGCTGGTCATGCCCAGTCCCACGTCGGGCAGGGTGGGCAGCGCGAACTGCAGCGTGCGGCCCTCGGTGGCGCCGGCGTCCACGTCCACGCTGAGCAGCACGAGCCGTCCCGTGTCGGGCACGTCCACGGCGAGTCCCGTGACCTGCCAGCGGTCGCCGGTGAAGAGCAGCGTGCCCAGGCGCTGGTCGACCAGCGTGTCGAGCGTGCGGTCGCCGTCGTCCAGCCACGCTTCCGATCCGCGTCAGATCGGCGCCGGGCAGCGCCGTGCCGCGGTTGGTGAGGTCCATGCGCGTGAGCCGGTCGCCCGCGTAGCCGTTGCCGGGCAGTCGCAGCGAAGCCACCGCGTGGCGCCGGACGCCCGCGAACACCGGCCGCCCCGTGAGCGCGTCGAACGTCAGCTGCGCGGCGGTCATGCCGTCCACCGCGAACCAGGTGGTGGCCGCACCGGGCTGCAGCGTGACCGGACGCCGCGAACGCATGGTCACGGACGCGCCGCCGTCCACGGCCACCGCGAGCGAGTCACCGTCCCGCGCGTGGACCGAGGCCGACGCGAACACCACGAAGGTCCGATTCGAGGACGCGGGGATGGCCTCGCCGAGGCCGTCGAAGCGCACGCGATCGGCGTCCCAGAAGCCCGGGGCGATCCGCGTGCCCGCGCCGTCGCGGAGTTCGAACTTGAGCCAGGAGCGTTCGCGCTCCTTCGAGGTCGGTGGACCGTGCGAGACGTCGGCCAGGTCGACCTCGGTCAGCGTGTCGGGTGTGACGCCGTCGTTGTCGAGGCGGAAGCGGGCGATCTCGATCGGTGTGCCCGAGGGCAGGAGCCGCCCGGATGCGGAACCGAGCGTGGTGAGTCGCAGGCCGAGGCCCGGATCGGTCACGAGCACGAACGCCGTGTCGCCGAACGAGCCCGACCGCGCGATCACCAGCGACGTGCCGGCGGACTGCGCCGTGAACTGGCCGCTCGAGTTCACCGTGCCGGCGCCGCCCGCGATGCTCCACGTGACCGCCTCGGTGCGCTCGTTGCCGTACGTGTCGGTGACCACGGCCGAGAACGGCACCAAGTCGCCCACGAGCACGTTCGCGCCCGACGGCGTGAGCGTCACGTGCGCGGCGGCCGCGGGCGTCACCACGACGTGCCAGCCCGAGCCGCCGATCGCGTCGGGATTGCCCGGCGTGGCCACCTGTTCGGAGACCGTCGTGGCCGTGTCGTCGTAGAACACGACGAAGTCTCCGCCGAGCGTGTCGGCCGTGGTGGGCGCGTCGGCCGTGAAGCTGATGCGGATCAGACCGAGCGTGAAGCTCGAGTGCAACACGGCGATCGCCGAGCCGGCCGTGCTGGCGTCGTGGTGGCTGATCGGGATGCCGAGCAGGTTCGTGACGCCGGTGACCTGTGGGTGGCTCCAGCCCGTCGGCAGCGCCACGCGCACGCGGTTCACGCCGGTCTCGCCCGAGCCCACGACGGGCGCCAGGTTCGCGGTCATGGCCTGCGCGATCCGTCCCGCCGCCACCGCGTGCGGTTCGACCTCCGCCGTGGCGGAGGCAGCGGCGAGCCCGCTGCCGAGCACTTCCACCCGCAGCGGCTGGGTGACGAGCGGACCGCTGACGCCCGCCGACGACTTGGGCACCAGCGAAAGCGTGGAGGCGAACGTCTGCGGCGCGAGCCCCGACGCGATGTCGGCGAGCAGGCGCAGGTTCAGGATCGTGGCGGTGGTGTCCACCTGGGGCGAGAACGTGGTGGTGAGCGTGACCGCGAGCGAGTCGAGCTGCCCCGTGTGCGTGCCGGCGGAGTCCGCGAGCGTCCAGTGCACGTTCGTGTCGGCCGTACCGCCGCCGAATCGGATGGAGGGCGTGGTGATGCCCGTGAACGCCGACACCGAGCCGGCGATCGCCACGGGCACGTTCGAGCGCAGGCGCAGGTCGAGCTGGCCGGTCGACGGCGTGGTGAGCGGCAGGCTGCGCGTGCCGGGCTTGCCGGAGGCGAAGGCGCCGCCCGGCTGCAGCGGCATCCACTCGACGTAGGGCGGCACGGAGTAGCCGGACTGGCGCTGGCTCGAGTTGCCCACCGTCGCGCCGAGCTGCCAGCCGTCGTCGGCGCGCGCGATCGGCGACACGACGACCGCGAAGCGCACGCGCTGCGTGGACGAAGAGTTCGTGGTGGTGTCCACGCTGCAGAGCGATTCGATCAGCTTCCAGCCGGAGGCCGCGTTCTCGCTGATGCGCCAGCGCGGCACGCCGGTGCGCCGCCAGTCGAACAGCACGCCCTTCCACAGGGGCGTCGATCCCGATCGGTACCGGAGGATCGAGGCGGACAGTTCGACCTGCGTGACGCTGCGAAAGCCGTCGTCGGCCTGCACGTACGCGTCGAGGTAGACGGTGTCGAGTGGGGTCAGCGTGGTGATGGACTGGCCGCGCAGGTCGCGGGCGGAGACCGCGTCGACGGACGTGCCGGCCCGGGCGAGCGGCGGGGCCATGCAAAGCGCGAGGCACAGCGCGGCAACGCGCGTCGTCCGGAACGGCCGGGCGGCGCGCGGGGCAGCCTTCACGGCCGCCGGAGAGAGGAGTCTGTCCGGTGACATCGAGTGGGTGGCCTCCGAGCCTGCGGCTGATATCGGCCCCCCAATCGCTTGGCTTGATGCGGAGCTGGCGGTTGGAGGGCGGCCGCCGTGCCGGGGCCCGCGCCCGCGGAGCACCCCCGCACGGGCTGCGCGGGGCGTGCGGGCCGCTTGTTCGCGGCGGTGGTGCCGGGGCCCGTGCGGGGATGCTCCGCGGGCCCGGGTCCCGGCGCGCTCGTCTTCACCGCACCACCGCCCCTGCGCGCGCCCGCCCGTGCCCGCAGAGCACCCCCGCACGGGCCTCGCGGGGCGTGTGGGCTCGGGCCTGGTGAGTAGCCCCGATCGGGCGGCGCGGGGCGTGACCGCGATTCGGTCGGCGTCCTATACTGCGCGCCCGTTCATCGCCTGAAAGGACCTGCACTTGAGCGCCCACGTCACTGCCCTGAAGCCCCGCGATCCGCTCGTCGCCGCCGCCCGCGAAAAGCTGCTCGCCGGCGAGTCCCTGTCCCAGCCGGAGGGCGTCCGCCTGTTCGACGCACCGGTGCTCGAACTGGGCCGGCTGGCCGACGCCGTCGCCCGCGACCGCCACGGCGATCGCGTCTACTTCACGGTCAACCGCCAGCTCAATCCCACCAACGTGTGCGTGCTGGCATGCCGGTTCTGCGACTACGCGAAGAAGCCCGGCGACCCCACGTCGTACACGATGACGAAGGACGAGATCCTGGCGCACGTCGACCCGGACATCTCCGAGATCCACATCGTGGGCGGGTTGCACAACAAGTGGCGCTTCGACGACTACCTGGACGTGATCCGCTGGGTGAAGGAGAAGAAGCCGTCGCTGAGCGTGAAGGCCTACACCGCGGTCGAGATCGACTTCTTCTGCCGGCTCACCAAGAAGCCGGCCGACTGGGTGCTGACGCAGCTCAAGGAAGCCGGACTCGACGCACTGCCGGGCGGCGGCGCGGAAGTGTTCAGCGAGCGCGTGCGCCGGGAGTTGTTCCACCAGAAGATCGGTGGCAAGCGGTGGATGGAGATCCACGAGGTCGCGCACCAGCTCGGCATCCCGTCCAACGCGACGCTGCTCTACGGTCACATCGAGACGCGCGCCGAGCGCGTGCAGCACATGATCGACCTGCGCGAGCTCGAGCAGCGCGCGCCGGGTTTCTTCGCGTTCATCCCGCTGGCGTTCCAGCCCGGCGTCACGGGGCTCGTGCGCCGGCAGGCGTCGGCGATCGAGGACCTGAAGACCATCGCGATCTCGCGACTGGTGTTCGACAACGTGCCGCACGTGAAGAGCTACTGGATCATGCTGGGCCAGGACACCGCGGCGGCGGCCATCAACTTCGGCGCGAGCGACATGGACGGCACGATCGGCCAGGAGAAGATCGCGCACGCGGCGCTCGCCAAGAGCCCCGTCGGCATGGCCGAGGAAGGCATGGTGCAGCTGATCCGCGAGGCCGGGAAGACGCCCGTGCAGCGCGATGCGCTCTACCGCGTGGTCCGCGAGTACTCGAAGAGCGAGCCGGCGGCCGAGGCCGCGGCGGCGGGAGCGGCCTGACGTGGCGCACGCCCATTCGCCCGGCTTCCTCGCGATCGTGAACGACGCCAAGTCGCGCGTGCGCGAGTGCACCATCGAGGAGTTCCGCGCGCGGCAGGCCGCGGGCGACGCGTGCGTGCTGATCGACACGCGCGAGGACCACGAGTGGGAGAAGGGGCACCTGCCGGGCGCCGAGCACCTGAGCAAGGGCGTGATCGAGCGCGACATCGAAACGCGCGTCCCGGACAAGGCCGCGCCGCTCGTGCTGTATTGCGGTGGCGGTTTCCGCAGCGCGCTGGTGGCGGACAACCTGCAGAAGATGGGCTACACGAACGTGGTGTCGATGGACGGCGGCTGGCGCGGCTGGGTCGAGCGCGGGCTGCCGGTGGTGACTCCGAACACGCGGTGATCCCCCCACCGCCCGGTCGGCGACCGCGTCCCCGGCCGCCGGGAGGGACGAGTGATCTCCGAGCTCCAGGAGGAGCGGAGGCGGTCGGCTGACGCCTCCTGCGTGATCGACCGCGCGACTTCGCGCGCGGGCAGCACCGTGAGGCCGCCGCAGTGTGCTCCGACGCGCGCACCCGGCGCGCCGTCCCCGGGAGGCCGCGCGCTCGGCCCGATCGGCGGACGGGCGCGGGCGCCGTGGCGATGGGCGGGCGACTTCATGGCGGGGAGCCCTCGCCATGGCGACCGCTGAGCTGCGCTGGGCGCCGCATCCGTTTCGCGCCGGCTTCTGCATCACCGACGACACCGACGCCGCGGAGTTCGCACCGGTGCGCGCGGTGTACGACTGCCTCGGATCGCTCGGGCTGCCGGCCACGAAGACCGTGTGGGCGTTCCCGCCCGAGGAGCCGTGCAGGATTCCCGCGCTGCCGGCGTCGATCACGCGAGGTGTCACGCTGGCCGATGCGGCCTACCGCGAGTACTGCCGGAAGCTCGCGTCGCGCGGCGTGGAGATCGCGCTGCACGGCGCGACCGCCGGCAACAACCGCCGCGCGCTGATCGAGCGCGCGTACGCGCGGCTCGACGCCGACTTCCCGCGCGCCTGGACGCACGTCTGCCACGCCAAGAACGCGGACAACATCTACTGGCAGCACAAGGTGGTGGCGCGTGGTCCGCTGCGCTGGGCGCTCGGCCTGTACGCGCGCGAGCACCAGTGTTCGGGCGAGGACCCGGCGAGCCCCTACTTCTGGGGCGACCTGTGCCGCGAGCGCGTGCGGTACATCCGCCTCATGCGCACGCGACGATTCGACACGCTGGCCGTGAACCCGTCGATGCCGTACTTCGAGCGCGAGAAGCCGTACGTGGCCGGCTGGTTCAGCGCCACCAAGCGCAGCTTCGTGGAGGCCACGTCGGCCGAAGCGCTCGCCGGGCTGGAGCGTGACTGGGGCGTGTGCGTGCTCTACCAGTACATGCACCGGTGGGCCGGCCGCGACGGTCGCGTCCAGCCGGCGTTCGAGCAGGGCGCGCGGCGACTCGCGGCGGCGTCGCGCGTGTGGACCGACACGGCCACGCGCGTGCTCGACCGGTTGCGCCACGTGCAGGGTGTGTTCGCGGCGTCGCGCGGTACGGAGTTGTTCCTGGTCAACACGAACGACCGGGCGGTGGAAGGCGTGCAGGTGGAAACCGCCGCGGCGCTGCTCGCGAGTGGCGACGGCGCGTGCGCGGAGCCCGGCGTGGTGGTGGTGCGACGGCTCGAGCCCGGTGAAGTGCGGCGGCTGGCGTTCGCGACCCCGGTCACCGCCACGGGGCGAACGGCGCTCGCGCTGGCGGCCGACGGCACCGGGCACGCGGACTTCGGCCACGGCCGCTTCGTGCTCGACGTGGGCGCTCGGCCGCGCGGAGCCGGCGGCGGCGCCGAGCCGACCGCCGCCACGTGGGCGCTGCACTTCGCGCCGGGGCTCGAGGACCTGCGACCGATGTCGCGCGCCTCGGACGCGGAGCTCACGCGGCTGTTCGCGCACCAGGCGTCGATCATCGGGCAGGAGTTCCTTTTCAAGGGTCGCCCCGTGAGCACCACGCGCTGGCTCGAAGCGGACAAGGTCACGCTCGAGGACCACGCCCGCTGGTAGGGCCGGGCTCGGTCGTCCACGCCGGCCTGAACTTTTCGCTTGATGGGTGACCATTGGGTCACGTATTGTGCCGCCCGTGGAACTCGTCTTCCGGGCCCTCTCGGACCCCAGCCGCAGGCGGCTCCTCGACGAACTGCACCGGCGCGACGGCCAGACGCTGAAGCAGCTCGAGGAGCACCTCGACATGACGCGCTTCGGGGTCATGAAGCACCTGCGCCTGCTCGAGGAGGCGGGGCTCGTCACCACGCGACGCGTGGGCCGGGAGAAGTTCCACTACCTGAACCCCGTGCCCATCCGGTTGGTCCACGATCGCTGGATCCGGAAGTACCAGCTCCCCGTGGTGGCGCGGATGGCGAACCTCAAACACCAGCTGGAGGGCACTGCGATGCCGGCGCCACAACACCACTACGAGGTCTACATCCGGACGACGCCCGAAGCGCTGTGGAAGGCGCTCACGGATCCCGAGCAGACGCGGCAGTACTTCTACGAGACCGAGGTGCGCTCCACGTGGGCAAAGGGCGCCGCCATCGAGCACGTGCGCCCGGACGGCGCGGTCGCGTTGTCGGGACGCATCCTCGAGTTCGACCCGCCTCGTCGGCTCGTGCACACCTTCTCGGCGGTGCACGACGAACTCGCGCGCGAGGAACGCCCGTCGCGCGTGACGTGGGAGATCGAGCAACGTGGCGACGTTTGCCTGCTGCGCGTGACGCACGACGACTTCGACAGCGAAAACCGGACGTGGCAGAACGTGCGCCTCGGCTGGAACCCGGTGCTGTCAGGACTCAAGACCCTGCTCGAAACCGGCCGGCCGCTCCAGATCGGCGCCGCGCCGGCGCGGAGGTGAGCCGATGCTGCCCGTGCTGAAACCGATCGCGGCCCAGATCCACACGTGTGACCAGGTGTTCGAGCGCGCGCTCGGCGGCGTGTCCGACGATCTCGCGCGACAGCCGATGGACCGCGGCAACCGCTTCCTGTGGGTGGCGGCGCACGTCGTGGTGCCGCGCGCGTGGCTGGTGCGGCGGCTCGGCGGGCAGGCCGACGTGCCCTGGGAGGAGGCGTTCAACCGCGGGACGGAACCGCCCACCGACGAGGCCGCGTGGCCGAAGCTCGCCGACGTGCAGGCGAAGTGGCGTGAGCTGGCGTCGGCGCTGCACGCGCGGCTCGACACGCTGACCGAGGCCGATCTCGCGAAGCCGATCGAGGCGTACCCCAGCACCGACGGCACCGTGCTCGGCGGCATCTCGCTGCAGCCGTTCCACGACGCGTATCACCTGGGCCAGCTCGGGCACCTGCGCCGGCGGCTCGGATTGGAGCGCATGGTCGGCTGAGCGCCGGCGCGCGCGAACGACTCAGGCCGCTCGATCGAGCGCTTCGCCACGCGGCGGAGCGCTCGTGCGGCGTTCGGAGCGCCACACGGGCAGGCGCATCAGCACCCACGCGGCGAGCGCCGCCACGAACGCGTCGAGCACGCCGGGCCCGCCCCACGGCGAGGTCGGCAGCCCGGCGAGCGGCGCCAGCGTCAGCGCCATGAGCCCGGTGAGCACCGCGATCGGCACGAGCGTGCGCGGCGAAGCGAGCGTGCGCAGCGGCGTGCCCGACACGCGCTCGGGCGTGGGCGGCTCGCCCGGCAGGTCGGGCGCGGCCGTCGTGGCGTCGAGCGCCTGCCAGCGGCGCAACTGCTCGCACAGCGCGTGGGCCCGCGCCGGCAGCTCGTGCATGCGTCGCGCGCCCGCGTCGCGCAGCGTCAGGCGGCGCGTCGCGCCGTCGGCATCGCGCCACGACAACGCCACGCGCGGCGTGCGCATCCACCCCGGCATGCCGGCGGTGACCTCGATGCCCGTCACCTGGTCGCGCGTCAGCGCGAAGCGCGCGACCTCGCCTTCGAAGCGCAGCACGCCCGGCTCCAGCGACAGGAAGCCCAGGTCCCAGTCGGCGAAGCCTTCGTACGTGGCGTCGTCGTCGCCGGGCGAGAGCCCCACGAACGCGCGGCCGTCGCCGCCCAAGCGTGCAGCGAGTTCGCGGCCCCACGCGGCGTAGCCCCACAGCGACGCCAGGTCCATGGCGCCGAGCACGGCGCCGAACGCGGCGGCGACCGCCGCGACGAACGCCAGCGGCCGCGGCGCGTGCAGTGCCGATGCGGCCGCGAGCACGGCGACCGGCGCCGCCACCGACACGAACAGGCCCAGCCACGACAGCCGCACCGCCTGCCGCGCGCGCGCGGACGTGCCGAACACGCGCGCGTCGGCCGCCTCCGCCCCGGCCGCGGCGGCACGCTCGGTGAGCGTCGTGGCGAGCAGCACGTCGACGCGATCGGCGCGCAGGTGGCCCGACGCGACGAGTGCTTCCGCGCGGCGGCGCACGGAAGGATGCGTGAGCAGCAGCTCCTGCGCGCGGCTCCAGTGCACGGGCACGTGGCCGAGCCGCGCCAGCTTCACGAGCGCGGAGACCAGCGCCTCGGCGTCGCCCGCCAGTTCCACCGCGCCGCGGTCGGCCTCGCGTTCGAAGCGCCGCGCGAACGACACGAACACGAGCCAGCCCGCGAGGCCCGACACCGCGAGCCCCCACGCACCGAGCGGCAGCCAAAGGAACGGCACGCCCAGCAGGGCGCCGCCGAAGAGCGCCCACTGGAGCTTCAGTGGATGGCGCGCGCGCAGGTGGGCCAGCTCGTGCGCGACCACGGCTTCCACCTCGGCGGCCGACAGGTGCGCCAGCAGGTGGTCGGTGAGCAGCACCTTCCCGCCGTGCACCGCGAACGCGTTGGCGATGCGCGCCGAGCGCGCCGACAGCACGTACACCTGCCTCAACGGCACGCCCGCGCGCGCGGCCAGCGCGAACACGCGGTCGCGCAGCGGGCCCACGGTTTCGGCTTCGAGCGTCATGCCGAGCATCTGCTGGCGCGTGCCGGCCAGGAACAATGTCACGAGCACGCCGCCGCAGAGCGTGGCGCCGCCGGGGCCCGAGCCCCAGCGCGCGGCCACGATCGGGCCCAGCACGAGCCCCGTGGCGAGCGGCGCCATCGTGAACACGCGGTGGGCGAGCAGGCGCAGCCGCTGGCGCGAGCCCCACGACGTGCCGCGCAGCCGGCGCTCGACGTCGCCCGAGACGAGCGTGGCCATCAGCACGTGCACGACGGTGGGCGCCAGCAGCAGCACCAGCGGCGCCAGCACCAGCAGCGACGGTTCCACCGCCCCGACGGCGATCAGCGCGCTGCGCACGGGCAGGCGCGCGGCCAAGTTCGGCACCACGAGCGCACTGGCGAGCACCATCAGCTGGACGCGGATCGCGAACGTGAACCACGCCGGGTGCTCGGGATCGGCGGGCGCGTGCAGCGCGCGGTGCCGCCAGTAGGCGAGCAGCGGCGCGGGCAGCAGCGCGAGCGCGCCGAGCAGCGCGAACGTGGCCGCGGGCGGCAGCAGCACGGTGGTCGAGGGGAGCAGGTCCATGGCCGGTGGTTTTCGGCGCCGCGCACGCGCGACTGGAGCGCCGAGACGCGCCTGGTGCCGCCGCCGGCAGGGGACTCGCGAGTGCTCGTGCCGACCACGTTCGAGGGGGGACGGAATCCCCGACGCGCTCCAGCGGCGCCTTCCCGCCGGCGCCCCACGCGCGCTGCGCCCGCGTTGTGCCCGGTGCCGCCGCTCCGCTACCGTGCCCGCGCCCGTCCGCCACCCCCCGCGCTGCTCCC
Source organism: Candidatus Eiseniibacteriota bacterium (assembly GCA_044222045.1). Classification (GTDB taxonomy): domain Bacteria; phylum Eisenbacteria; class RBG-16-71-46; order RBG-16-71-46; family RBG-16-71-46; genus JBGAMH01. Next base: position 9,898 of record JBGAOB010000038.1, on the reverse strand, counting down.
GTCCACGGAGGGACCGTGCTCGACTCGAGCGCCCCGCTGTTCCACGCCGCCCGGTACACCGACCCGCAGCAGGTGCTCGAGGCCATCTTCGGCTACCGCGAGTTCCGCCCCGGGCAGCGGCGCATCATCGACGCGGTGCTCGCCGGCCGCGACTGCATCGGCGTGATGCCCACGGGCGCCGGCAAGTCGCTCACGTTCCAGGTGCCCGCCAAGATCCTGCCCGGCGCCGTGCTGGTGATCTCGCCGCTCATCTCGCTGATGAAGGACCAGGTCGACGCGCTCGTGCGCGTGGGCTTCCGCGCCACGGTGATCAACTCCACCGTGGAGTTCGAGGAGCGCCGCCGCCGGCTCGCCGCGCTGCGCGCGGGCGAGGTGGAGTTGCTGTATCTCGCGCCCGAAGCGCTCGAGGGCTCGCTGCGCTCGATCATCGCGGGCTGCCCGGTGAGCCTGGTGGTGGTGGACGAGGCGCACTGCATCAGTCACTGGGGGCACGACTTCCGCCCCAGCTACCGCAAGCTCGCGGGGCTCAAGGGCGAACTCGGCGACATCCCGGTGCTGGCGCTCACCGCCACGGCCACGCGGCGCGTGGCGGGCGACATCATCCGCCAGCTCGGCATGAAGAAGCCCGACGGCTTCAAGGGCTCGTTCCTGCGCCCGAACCTGCGCGTGACCGCCGTGCGCAAGGGCGAGCGCGAAGGCCACGTGAAGCGTGACGTGCGCCGCGACCTGCTCGGCCTGATCGCGCGGCACCGCGGCGAGAGTGCGATCGTGTACTGCCTGAGCCGGCGCAGCGTGGACAGCACCGCCGAATGGCTGCAGTCGCGCGGCGTGCGCGCGCTGCCCTACCACGCCGGCCTGTCCGACGAGATGCGCCACAAGCACCAGGAGATGTTCGCGCGCGACGAAGTGGACGTGATCGTGGCCACCGTCGCGTTCGGCATGGGCATCGACAAGAGCAACGTGCGGCTGGTGGTGCACCGCGACATGCCCAAGAACATCGAGTCGTGGTACCAGGAGATCGGCCGCGCGGGCCGCGACGGGCTCGATGCGGACTGCGTCGTGTACTACTCGTGGGCCGACGTGATCTCGCACGAGCGCTTCCTGGACGGCATCGCCGACGCCACGCAGCGCGAGGAGACGCACCAGAAGACGATCGCGCTGTTCCGCCTGCTCGACGGCCGCGCGTGCCGGCACCAGGCGGTGTGCGCGCACTTCGACGAGACGATCGAGCCGTGCGGCGCCTCGTGCGACGTGTGCCGCGGGATCGACGTGGCGGACCTGGTGGTGCCGGTGGCGGCGAAGGGCCGCAAGGCCGCGAGCGCGTTCGACGCGGGCGCGCTTCCGCGCGCGACGACGGCGGCGGGCGATGCCGATCCCGAGCTGTTCGAAGCGCTGCGCGCACTGCGGCGCCGGCTCGCCGACGCCGAGGGCGTGCCCGCGTACATCGTGTTCAGCGACGCGGTGCTGCGCGGCATGGCCGAGCGCCGGCCGTCGAACGACCTCGAGCTGCTGGGCGTGCCCGGCATCGGCCCCGCGAAGCTCGAGCGCTACGGCGCGGCGTTCCTCGAGGAGATCGCGAAGCGGGGGTAGGCGGCCGTGACGGTGACGGGCGCGTGGGCCCGTGCGCGAGACAAGGGCATTCGTTCGGCCGAGCGACGGTGTCCTGCGCTGCGTCGGCAGAAGGCCGACGAACGGTCAGCGGAGTGCGGGCGCGATGCGCAGCTGCAGGCGCGACACCACGGAGATCGCTCGAGTGCCCGGCTCGGCCGGATCCGGGCCGAAGGTCGTCGTGATCACGTAGTTCCCGGGGGGCAGTGGACCGGCCCCGCTCTCCAGGTACACGCTGCGGCGCGCCAATAGATCGCCGAAACGAAACGTCAGATCGCACCGTGCCCGGGCTTCTGGCCAGTCGACGACGACGCGCACCGGAGAGGAGCCCGAGCCGCTCCACTCGGGCAGTCGCAACGCCACACGAGATGTGCCCGCCGGAATCGTGAGCGAGGCGGCCGCGGGCGAAGCTTGAGCGCGCGTCGGCGCACGCAGCACCGCAGTGGGTGGCGCAAGCTCGAGCCGATCGGGACGGCCGGCGGGAGGCGTCACGAACTCCCGTTGTGACGGCATCGAGGGCGTCCGCCGGAGCGGTCCGGCATAGAGGAGTACACACGCGGCCGTCGCGAGAGCCGCACCGGCCGCGCCCCCCAGCCACCACCCACGGGAGCTCGGACGGGGCACAGCGAGCCGCGGGGACGGTCGTCGTTCGTCCGCGCGCTCGCGCTCTGCATGCGACGTGTGCTCGAGGGCTGGATCGCTCGCGAGCACGCTCGCATGCCCGAGCAGTTCGAGGTCGCGCCGGCACTCGGCGCATGACTCCAGGTGCTCACGCACCATGCGCCGCTCGAGTCCACGCAGTTCAGCCGAGACGTGCGCCCACGTGGCGATGAGCGTGGTCGGGAGGTGCGGGGTAGGCCGTGGCGACGGCGGGAGGTTGGCCCGGTGGGTCTCGGCCAGCACGGCGCACGCGTCGCACTCGGCGAGATGCGCGGCGAAGCGCGCATCGTCCGCCTCGTCCAGCAGCCCCAGTGCACGCGCGTCGAACCGTGCACGCACCCAGAGGTGCGGGTCAGGCGTCATGCCGATGCTCCTTCTTCGTGCTCGAAGATCCACTCGAAGAGAGTCGAGCCGCTGGCACGCACGGTGGCCTCCACCACTTCGCGGCAGCGCTGCCATTGCTTGCGAACCGCCGTCGCTGCTCGCCCGAGGGTCTGGGCCACGAGCGCCCAGTCCTGGTGAGCGACGTAGGCATCCAACAGCTCGACGCATCGGGACTGACGCTCGGCAAGGATCGCGCGCGTGACGAATTCCATGCGCGTGAACGGGTCGTGCACCTCCTCGCGGACTCCGCCCGGGACCGCCGCGCCGGCCTCCGAGTGGAGCGTGAGTTTGCCCTCTGCCGCGCGCTTTCGCAGCCAGGCGCGCACGAAGTCCCGCACGGCGAAATCGCCGCACTTCTCGATGGCGCCCTGCAGATGGTCGACGGGACGCGCACGCACGAGCCGGATGAGCCGCACGAGCCCGTCGGACGTGACGTCGTCCACGACATGGTCGGGGCGCGCGGTCATCTGCGCCCGCACCACGCGGCGCATGCGCGCGCGCGCGTCGCTCCAATCGATGTCCTCCTCACGCAGCGGCGGTATCGTCGGCGCCGCCGCAGGGGCCGGCGAGTCGTGCGGGACGTCACTCATCGCACGCCACCCGAAGCCACGAATGGCCCCCAGAAGGCCGGTGAGGTACTGCGCCCCTGTCCGCGCCGCTCGCGCAGCAGGGCGAGCGATGCGGCGCGCACGGCCTGCTGCGGCGGCAGCGAGCCCGCCCATCGCGCCTCGTAGAAGAACCTCATCCAGCGGCTCGCAGCCAGGTCGTCGATCGACCACAGGCTGAGGACGGTACTCCCGGCACCGGCGAGTGTGAGTGCGCGGCGAAGGCCGAAAACGCCCTCGCCGTAGCGCGTGGCTCCCGCTGCCGACTTGCAGGCCGACAGCACCACGCATGCATTGTTCGAAAGATCCAGCGTTGCGATTTCGGCTGCGGTGAGCCAGCCGTCCTCGCCTGGAGAGCGCCTCGCGTCGATACGGTTCGCGCCGGCGAGCACGAGCCCGGTGCGAAGCAGCGGATCCGAGGGCGCCGACGAGCCCTTGCCGGAACAATCGCCTCGGAACGCGAAGCTGTGCGTGGCCACATGCACGACGCCTGCACGACCCGCGTGTGCCTTGAACTCCTCCTCGCTCGCCTCCGCACCGATCACGCAGCGAACGTCGGACGACCCGGCCCCGGCGTTGAGCCGCTGCCAGAGTCGCCGCACGCCGAGCACCTCGTTTGCGGCGCTCGGAAGTTGGGCGAACCGCGCGCGCGTCGAGCTGCCGCAATCGCCCGTGACGGCGCGCAGGGCCGAGCGGTCGGCGGACGGTGCGACGGCGACGTTCGAGGTCGGGCCATGCTCGAAGTCGGGCCCACCGATGGCGAAGAGCCCGCTCCCGGGCCTGTGCTCTCCCGGTGGCAGTACGAAAGCCCGCTCCGTGTCGAAGAGCACGATGGGCGGAACGGACTCGATCAGGTAGCGCCCGTGATCGTCGGGGAGCGCCGACAGCGAAATGCGCAGCACGGGGCCGTCGGGCACCACCACGACTTCGCGCGCATCGCCGATGCGCTGGGCGATCGGATCCCAGATGCGGCGCCGGAGACCGATTCCGAGTCGAGCGCTCCTGGCGCTGCCCGCGTCGGGCTGGGTCACTTCGCTCTCCAGCGCTGCGTGATAACTGTCGGTCGCTCGCTCGATCTCGCCGAGATCGCCGAGCACGACGAACTCGGGCGCGGCCCCACGCCGCTGCACGAATGCCGCGAGCATCCACCGGGCATGTCGCTCGAAGGCGGGCAGCGAAGCGAAGCCGTGCTTCGCGTTCGCGGCGGCCGTGGCCAGGACCGAATCCGCCCGCCAACGCTGGAAGACCGTGTAGGCGACGAACGACTGCCCCGGGGCGAGCGCGCGCTCGATCGCTGCCGCGTCCACTTCCTGGGCTTCCTCGCGTTCGAGCCAGGGCCTCACTTCGGCCGCGAGTGAACGCTCGAGCGCCGACGCCCGCGTACGCAGTGCTTCGACTCGAGCTGCATCGGCCGATCGCTGATCCGTGCCCGTCAACAGCATGCCCGCGAGTGTGCGCGTCACGTTCCGGCGCTCGAGCGCAAGCGAGTCGGCGGCGCGTGACCGCCCGGCGACAGCCCAGCGCCTCCTCGCCATCTCGTTGAGCACGAAGGAGCGCGACTCGATCGCCACGTTCCACAGCGCGGCGACGTCGGGCTCGCGCGGGGCCGCCTCGACCAGGCTCGCCGCGATCGCATATCCGAGCGGGGGCATTCGCAGGTCGTACTGGTTCGTCTCATCCTCGCTCATCGCGCGGTACCAGAGGCGCAGGTGGTCGATCGTATGCCTGCAGGACTCCAGTTCGAGCGCGAGAGCACCGCCGGCATCACCCTCGACGAAACGCATCCAGCCAGCATTGTGCGTGGCGCGAACGGTGGCCGGCTGCTCGCCGGACAGCGTCGCGCGGCATGCCGCCACCGCGGAGTCGGCCGCGATGCGGGCGGCGGCGAACTGGCCGCGATTCGCCAGGATGTCGGCGAGCACGATGCACACCTCCGCGCGGAGCGCCCCCTTGGCGGAATGGTCGCGGCACAAGCTGTCCGAGCGGAGCGCATGCGCGAGCGCCACATCGGACGGTGCGAGTCGGGCGAGCCGATCCGCGAGCATCATCCGAGCGCGGGCTTCATCCGACCACTGGCCGGTTGCCGAGTATTGCTGGATGACCTGCTCGTAGACGAACTGGGCGCTATCGTGCTTGTCGACCTCCCACAGTGCCGCGGCGAGATTCTCGTTGAGCGGGCTTTCGCCCCCCCGTTGGCGAGCGATCGCGACCGCCTCCATCGCGATCGGGTAGGCCTCGCGGCCGTGTCCGATCGCCAGGAGGGCGCCCGTCAGGTTCTCGTCGACTCGGAGCAGCGCCGTGCTGTCGACCACGTGGGCCTGCATGAAGACCTGTCGGGCACGCTCATAGTAGTCGCGCGCGTCCGCCATGCGGCCCGCCCGGGCATAGTTGAGCGCCACGCTGTTGTAGGACTTGCCCACGTCGACGTGCCTGGCTCCGAGCGCGCTTTGCCGCCGGTCGAGCGCGCGGAGGTCGAACGTTTGCGCCGAGTCGAGCGAACCGAGTTCGGCGAACATGCGTGCCGTGGCAGCCTCGCTCACCGCCAGCGCCGAGTCCGACGCGCCGGCGCTGGCCTGTGCAGCCAGCACCGCGCGCATGATGCCGATGCTCTCCTGGGTACGACCGAACTTGCGGAGTACCCGAGCGCGATGCGTCAGGGAGGCGGCGCGCTCCAGGCTGGCCTCGCCGTGCAGAGCGGTCCGTAGCTCGACGCCCCGGCGCGACACGGAGTCCGCGTCCGGTGGCACCGCGCTCGTGCGACGCCAGCAGCTCTCGGCGAGCAGATCGAGCAGCGCCCCCGCGGCGAGTGAATCCGCGCGCGAGTGCAGAGGTAGTGCTGCCAGCGCGCGGCGGCAGAGCGTGTCGGCCTGAAGGTAGCGGGAGCGCGTGATGAGCGCGCGGGCTTCGGTGAGCGTCTCGGCGGAGGGTTCCGTGGCGGCGAATGCGAAATTCAGGAAGGCTAGCAACGCCATCGATACGCCAAGCACTCGAGCGAGCTTCGTACGGTCCATGGGCGGCCTCTCCATGCCGTCGGCGTGCACTGCGGACGGATGGAGTGTGGACGCGGCCCTCGGGCGACTGCAAGCCCGGACCATCGGTCACGCTCGCGGGCGTGGTGTGCCCGCAGTTCGCACGTGCGGGCCGGTCGAGCCCTTCCCCCGAGGGACCCGGCCCGACCCGCACGGCCAAGCTATCGAACGACGATCAGGCGACGGACTGCGCGTTCGCTGCCACTCGTCAGCCGACAGTAGTAGACACCGGGTGACGCGAGCCCCGCGCCGTCGCGCTCGCCATCCCAGTGCGCGAGGTGCGTGCCGGCGGGCATCCATCCCGAAGCCAGCGACCGCACCCGCCGACCGGAGCCGTCGAACACTCGCAAGTCGACGTGGCCGGGCCGCGCAAGTACGAAGGCGAAGGACGCGGAACGATTCGTGGGGTTGGGCCCCACACGCGAGAAGCCGAACGCGAACTCGCTGGCCGTCGGACCAGCATCGAGCGGGGAGAGCTTTCCCTCGAGACAGGCGACGAAACCCGCCGCGCAGTTCGTGGACGGTCCCGCACACACGCCCACGACGGGCTCGGCGGCGAGCGTGAACGAAGAGTAGCTCGCGGAGGTCAGCTCGCCGCCGGCGGCACTCAGGGTGGGGTAGTCGAGAGTGATCGCGGCCCGGGCGGGTAGCGGCGTGATCGCGATCAATGCGACCGCGCACACCCATGTCCTTCGATGCATGTGGAGTCTCCTTCGCGCGATTCGCGCGGAATCAGTACTCGGTGAGGTCCTCTCCGTAACCCGAGAAGCTGAACTGGCGGAACTGTCCCGTGCCGTTGGCCCAGCCGGAGTAGACCTCGGCACGCCAGTAGAACTGGCGGCCCACCGTCGGGATCTCGACCTTTGCGATCGAGACTCCATCACCCCAGTCGCCGACGAGCCACGTGTAGTAGATCGGGCTCGTGCTCGTTGTTGGTGCCACGTAGTAGGCGAGCGCAGAGTTCCACGCGTCGTAGTAGCAGTCGGAGTAGACCGATCGGGAGGTCAGCGGCTGGTACGCGACCGTGCTGACGGGCGACCAGGTATTGAGCGGGCTCTCGGCACCAGTGCTGTTTGCCCACTGTCCGACGAGACCGTAGAACTGGACCGCCCCGCCCGAGCGGTTGAACGGCCACAGATCACTCGTCGTGCCGTTCTTCACCGACCCTACGAATCGGGCCGTGGCGTAGCCCACGGGCCCCGTGCCGCCCACCTGCGTCGGCGCCGAGATCGACGCCACCACGGTGAACTGGTCGTCGTTGCCCGCGTTCGGCACCGCGTAGAGGTAGTACCAGGTGTTCGCGGCCTCTGCGCCCACATCCAGCCCGAGCGGGCCCACGCCGTTCGTGAAGCTCCACACCAGGTCGCCAGTGCTCTCGCGCAACTTGCCGTCCGGGAACCCCAGCACGCCCGGCTTCACCCGCACCGTGCTGGCGTTCTCGTAGAGCAGCGTCGCTCCCTGTCGCAGTGATTTGAACGCGAGCGACGCGTTTGTCGACACTGGTACGAAGGCCGACGCGCCCTGCCCGTCCAGCGTGTGCGCGTTGAGTGCGTACGCCGCCGACGCGATCCGCACGCGCGGCGCCATCACCTCGCCGTTCACTTCCGTCTCCAGGTACACGTCGCCCTGCTGCGCGAAGAGGTCGGACAGTCCCGTGAGAGTGCCCGTAGCTGGTCCGTCGCTCACCACGCCGCCGCCCAGCATCACCTGAAAAGTCCCCGCCGACGCCGTCACCGCGCCGCCCGATGCCCCCGTGTGGCTGTCGATCAGCAGTGCGTCGCCGCCGCTCTCACTCGCGAAGAAGCGGAACACCATGTCTTGCGCCCCTTCGAGTGTCGAAGTACCGGAGCGCAGCACGCCCTGATAGCTCATCAGCGACGGCGATACCGAAGCGCGAGCGAGCGTCACGCTGGTCAGCGCCAGTACCCCCACATACAGCATCCACACGCGCTTCATCGTGGCCTCCTGGGCTTGGTGAAATGGCTCGGAGCCGACAGCGTGATGCCATCGTCCCGCATGGAGATCAACACTCCCGCGCGCACCCCGCGCGGTGACAGCGCAATTGCGCGCCACTGATCACAAACCTGTTCCACTTCGGATGCCTCAAGCTCGCTACTCACGATCTCGCATAGCGCACGGTCGAACGTGCGATGCCAACGAGCGCGCAGGCCGCGCGTTCACTCCAGCCGGCGTGTGTCACGGCCCAGCGAACGGCTGCCCGCCGGGCAGCAGACGTCGCCAGGGTTTTCCCAGCAGTTCCTTGAGCAGGTGGTTCTCGCGTGCAAGCCGCGCCGCTTGCCGGCGTGCCGACGTGGCCTCGCGCTCGAGCGCCCTGAGCCTCACGAGCGTCGCGTCCGCGCTGTCGCCGTAGCGGGCGAGCCAGCGATAGAAGGTCCGTCGCGGCACGCCGATACGGCGCACGGCGGCACTGACGGTCGTCGTACCCGCCGACACCTCTCGCAACGAACGTGCGATCTCGGCGTCCGAGTAGCGGCGGCGCTTCATGCGGGCGTGAACCGGCTTCGGCGGAGGGGCCTCATACCGACTGGGCCGCCGTGATGGGTACGTTGTGACATCGGGCGAAGCGAATTCCCGTCCGCCCCGCTCGGCTCGGTCTATTCGAGCGTTACGCAGAGGCTGGCATCGGGAACTCGCGCATCGAGCTCGCGAAGGTACGGCGGGCTGCACCAGGCGCGGCGCCGACACGCCACGCGTGCGCTCCCGGGAACTGCATGCGGCCAGCGCGGGAGGGCGGCCACTCTCTGCCGTGGTTCCACGGCCCCGCTACAGGCTCCCTCGAACGGCAATGCGCGCCCGTCCCTGGTACGCGGACGTGCCGGACGACCCGCCCGCCTTCACCGCTTCCACCTCCCTGCCTTCGGGTGGTGCTTCATCGACTTGTGGATCGCCTTCCACTTCGCCTCTTCCTCCGCGCGGGCGCGTGCATCCTGGCGGCTGGCGAGCCAACGCAGCTCGCGCTGGAGCTTGCGCCACGACTCCAGCCGCTCCTCGGGCAGCTCTCCCGACGCCACCGCGGCCGTCACGGCGCAGCCGGGCTCGCTGTCGTGCCGGCAGTCGCGGAACCGGCAGCGCTCGGCGATCGCCTCCACGTCGGGGAACGCGCTCGCGAGGCTCGACTCGTCCGCCCACAGCTGCAGTTCGCGCAGGCCGGGCGTGTCCAGCAGCAGCACGCCGCCCGGCAGCACGAGCAGCTCGCGATGCGTGGTGGTGTGCCGGCCGCGCGAGTCGTCCTCGCGCACTTCGCCGGTGGCCTGGCGCGCGTGGCCCAGCAGCGCGTTCGCGAGTGTGCTCTTGCCCACGCCGGACGAGCCGAGCAGCGCCACCGTGCGGCCGGGGCGCAGCCACGGCTCGAGCGCGGCGAGGCCGTCGTGCGTGAGCGCCGACAGCGCCAGCACGGGCACGCCCGGCGCCACGGCCTCCACCTCGGCCACGCGGGCCTCGGCTTCGGTCGTGACGTCGGCCTTGTTCAGCAGCACCACGGGCTGCGCCCCGCTCTCCCACGCGGCGGTCACGAAGCGCTCGATGCGCCGCGGGTTGAAGTCATGATCGAGCCCCGACACCAGGAACGCGGTGTCGATGTTGGCCGCCACC
>JBGAOB010000412.1:0-2965 GCA_044222045.1 Candidatus Eiseniibacteriota bacterium | reverse complement strand
CGCCGAGACGGTGAACTCGCCCAGCACGCGCGCCCGCGCGGCGCCGTGCGCCTCGGCGGGAAGCGCCAGCGCCGCGCGGATCGCGCGCGCCAGCTCGGCCGGTTCCTGCGAATCGACGACCACGCCGGTGCCGCCCGCGACCCAGGGCAGCGCGCCGGCGCGCGTCACCACCGGCACCGCGCCGCACAGCATGCCTTCGGCGAGCGAGAGCCCGAACGCCTCGTGCTGCGAGGCCTGCACGACGACGGCCGCGCGCGTGAGCCAGTCCACCTTGGACGCGTGCGAGAGCCGGTTCGTGAACGTCACGTTGGGCGTCGCGATCTCGGCGAGCCGTTCGATCGCGTCGTCCATCCACGCGCCGATCAGCACGAAGCGCGCCTCGGGCACGAGCGCCGCGGCGCGCACGAACGCCTCGTGTCCCTTGCGCGTGAGGTTGCCGCGCTGGACGCCGCCGGTGGTCACGACCAGCGCGGGATCGCGCGGGGCGTCGCTGGCGTAGCGGTCCGGATCGAGGCCGAGCGGCAGCAGCACGGTGCGGTCCGCGGGGACGCCCAGTTCGCGCAGCTCGCGCTGCGTGAACGGCGAGATGGCCACGACCGTCGTGGCCAGCCGCAGCACGGCCCTGGCGACGAGCGCGCGCAAGCCGCCGCGCTGGTGGCCGTAGTCGATGCCCGGCAGGCACGCGGTGTCGTAGCCGCCGACCACGATCACGAACGGCTTGCGCAGCAGCCGCGCGAACAGCGCGGGGAGCAGCGCGTGCCAGCTCGCGAACCAGCTCATCACCACGTCGGCGCCCGCCACCCGCCGCCACGTGTCCAGCGGCCGCGGCCAGCGCGTGGGCGCGCCGGTGACGGTGACCTCGTGGCGCTCGCGCAGCGCGCGCAGGTCGATCTCGATGTACTCCGACATCTCGCGGTAGAAGTAGGCGACGCGGGCCACGGGAGCCTCAGGCGGCGGCGGCGCACGCGGCGAGCGCGCGCGCCAGGATGATGGTGAGCTGGTGGTCGTTGGAGAAGTCGCTCTCGACGCAGCGCCGGCGGCCGGCGGCGGCGATGCGCGCGCGTTCGGGCTCGTGCGCGAGATACCAGCGGGCCTTCTCCAGCAGTTCGTGGTCGTCGCCGAAGAACTCCGCTTCGGCGCCCTCGCGGAACAGCTCGAGGTGCTCGGGCGTGCGCTCGGCGAGCAGGAAGCCGCCACACGCGGGGATCTCGATGCTGCGCGTGGTGTGCCGGTCGCGGTTCACGCGCCGCAGGAATCCCAGGTTGATGCGCGTCGCCGAAATCGCCGCCGCGTAGTCCTCGTCCCACAGCGGCCGGCCCTCGACGCGCAGGTTCGGCGCGGCCTTGTGCTTCGGCCACGGGCCCCACACGCGCACCGGCACGCCGTGCGCGGCGAGGTGGCGCATCGAGCGTTCGCGCGCCGCCTCGGGCCAGCCGATGAAGCCCACGTCGGCGCCGAGCCGCTCGCGCAGCTCCGGCGTGACCACGTGCGGCCGGTGGACCTCGGGGCTGAAGCCCTTGGCGACGAAGCACACGTCGCGCGCGCCCGCGGCCAGCAGCTCGGGCACGTTGAACGTCTTCGTGGTCACGTGCAGGTCCCAGAGCTTCAGGCACGCCAGCCACTGGCGCGACTGGTTGCGCGGGTTGAACTGGTCGTCGGGCGAGTAGACGAGCAGCACCGCCTTCGGCCAGCGCGCGCGCAGCGCGAGCAGCGTGGCGGGCTCCACCGTGAGGCCCTTCTCGACCCACACCACGTCGGGCGCGAGCTCGGCCGGCAGCGCCAGCAGCCGCTCGTTGAGGCGCGACTCGTCCCAGTCGCCGAACAGGCGCCGCCGCACCTTCCACTGCAGCGTGAAGCGGCGCTGGATCATGTCGCCGGGCGTCTGGTCGACGGGGGTGACGCGGTGCCCGAGCTGGAGCAGCCCCTCCATGCGCTGGCGCGTGGTGCTGCCTTTGTAGAGCGGGCCCACGAACAGCACGTGCACCGGCGGCACGGTCGGGAGCACGGCCGGTGTCACGGCGCGCTCCCCGCGGTGGCGCCCGTGCGCGAGCGCGTGAGCAGCCACGCCGCGAACAGGCCCGGCAGCAGGTTCGTGGTGAACGTCTCGAGCTGCGAGGCGACGCAGCCTTCGACCAGGTGCACGCCCGTCATGAACGCGTAGCCGTACAGCAGCAGCGCGCCCGGGCCGCGCCCTGCGAGCGTGTACCCGGCCCGCATCGCGGCGCCCAGCAGCGCGCACCCGGCGAGCACGCCGGGCAGGTGGAAGTCGAGCCACAGTTCGCCGGGCAGCGAGGCGCTCGCGTACGTGAGCGTGCCCCAGTGCATGTCGGGCATGTACAGCGACGGGAACACGAGCCCGAAGCTGAGCGGCTTGCCCGGCCACACCGCGCGCGGGATCCAGTACACGAACAGGTCGACGAAGCTCTTGCCCCACAGGTGCGGCAGCGTCTCGCCGGTGCGGTGCAGGATGAGCATGAAGCTGTCGGCGCCGTACGCGCGGTTGAAGACGAGCAGCAGCGGCGCGTCGGTGTTGGCGATGTACGCGCCGACTGCGGAGAACCCGAGCAGCCCCAGGTTGCGGTAGGCGTAGAACACCGGGAACAGCGCCGCGAACACGCCGAAGCCGGCGAGCAGGCGCCACGTGGGGATGCGGCGCCACGCGAAGTGGTAGTAGAGCCACGGCAGGAACAGCGTGCGCAGCAGGAGCGACTTGGAGCTGCTCATCAGGTAGAGCGGGCCGCACAGCCCGAGCCCGAGCAGGAAGTAGTGCGCCAGGAAGCGGCGGTCGCGCTTCATGGCCAGCCCGATCATGTGCGCGTGGAAGCCGACCACGGCGAACTCGGTCAGGGCGATCTGCCACCAGTGGCCGAGCGCCTCTTCGGTGTTCGCGAGCATCGGGTTGGCCGCGCCGCCCAGGAAACCGCCCAGGCTGCGCGCGCGCAGCAGCGCCCCCGCCAGCCCGAGC
>JBGAOB010000037.1:0-23785 GCA_044222045.1 Candidatus Eiseniibacteriota bacterium | reverse complement strand
GCGAGCGCGCGGGCGACGTGCTGCCCGCCGACGAGCAGGCGATCGCGTCGCTCGACGTGCTGCGCCCCGACGTGAAGCACCGCAGCGCCGAGACGATCGCGTGGGACCCCGTGCGCCAGGGCCAGCCGCTGCGCGACCAGGACGCGGTGCAGACCGGCGCCGACGGCCGTGCACTCGTGCGTTTCGACGCCGGCAACGAACTGCACGTGGAGCACAACTCGCTGATCGTGGTGACGCGCCTGCACCCGGCGCCCGCGCCGCCGGTGGCGCCGCCCGCGGACCTCGCCCCCGAGGCGTCCGTCCGTGACGAAGACGCCGTCGACGACCGCCGCCGCGGACTCGTGCTGATGGAGGGCGAGCTGCTCGCGCGCCTGCAGGCGCCCGACCGCACGGCGCTCGAGCTGTCGCTGCCGAACATCGTGGCGCGGCTCGCCGACACCACGTCGGGCGCGCCGGCGAAGTTCCGCGTGCAGGTGCGCAAGGACCACTCGGCCACGGTGTCCGTGCTCGACGGCCGGCTGAACCTCGAGTCGCACTCCGGGGTAGTGTCGATCGGCCCGCGGCAGTTCAGCCGCGTGACGCCGGAGGGCGACGTGTCGCCGCCGCGCGCGCTGCCGTCCGCGCCCGCCGAGTGCGTGCCCGCCGCCGGTAGCGCCTTCGCGCACCTCGACACGCCGCCGCGCGTGACGTTCGCGTGGAAGGCGGTGGCGGGCGCGACGCAGTACCGCCTGCGTGCGGCACGCGACGCCGACTTCCGCGACGTGGTGCTGGACGAAACCGTTCCGGCCGACACGCTCACCTGGGGCCGCGCGAAGCCCGACCGCTACTGGTGGCAGGTGTCGGCGCTGGTCGACGACGTCGAAGGCATGCCCACCGCGCCGCGCACGCTCGTGGTGCGCCGCGACGCCGCGCCGCCGCGACTGGCGGTGCAGAGCCCTCCCCGCATCGTGCACGACCCTCGCGTGGTGCTGCGCGGCGAAGCCGATCCGCGCGCACGGGTGTTCGTCATGGGCCATCGCGCCGAACTCGGCGGCGACGGCACGTTCCACATCGAACTCGAGCTGCAGCCGGGGGCCAACGTGGTGGTCGTCGAAGCCGTCGACGCCGCGGGTCTGACCTCGTACTGGAGCCAGGTCGTTCACGTCAAACCCTGAAGCCCGGAGCCCCGTCATGTCGAGGCCCATCACGATTCCGTTCCGGTTCAAGATCCTCGTCGCGGCGTTGTTCCTCGTGACGCTGGTGGTGAGCCTGATCACGTTCACCATGGCGCGCATGTTCCACGAGGACAAGGCCGCCTACGTCTCGGATCTCGCATCGGTCATCGCGGTGCACGCGGCGGACGAAGCCACCGTCGTGCTCGGCGGCTTCCGCGACCGGCTGCTGGAGCTGGGTCAGCAGTACGACGAACCGGATCTCGCCACCGAGGCGCGCGTGGCCGGCATGCGTTCGGACTTCACCAGCATGTCCGGCGTGGTGGCCGTGCGCCTGGTGGAGGGCCGTGCCGCCGTGGCCACGATGGTGGACACGACGGCGCTCGAGCACGTGAGGGCCGATCGGGAGCGGCTGCTGGCGGGGCTCGACCAGCTGCAGGCAGCCGCGATGTCCACGCCCCCCGTGCAGCCGCGCATCGCCAATGCCACGACGTCGCCGCGCTTCCCCGCGCTGGCGATGACCGTGAGCGTGCCGCGCCCCGCCGGGCAGCCGCCGCTCGTGGTGATCGGCGTGATGGACCAGCAGCGCGCGCTGTCGCTGGGCCGCGGCTCCAAGGCGTTCGAGGTGTTCCTCACCGACGATCACGGCAACGTGCTCAGCCACGCCGACTCGCGCTTCGTGGCGGGCCGGACGCGTTTCGACTGGATGCCGCAGCTGCCCGAGGGCAGCCTCGCGCTCGCGAAGGAGTACTCGCGAGGCGGCGTCGACATGATCGGCGGCTTCGCGCGCACCGGCTTTCCCAACGTGGTCGCCGGCGCGCAGATCCCGCGCTCGGCCGCGTTCTTCGCCACGCGCCGCCTGCTGCGCGACCTCGTGGTGGTGGCGCTCGTGCTGCTGCTGAGCGCCGCGCTGATCAGCCTGTGGTGGTCCGGCCGCGTCACGCGGTCGCTCGCGCGCCTGGCGAAGGCGGCGAAGGTGATCGGGCGCGGCGACTTCGGCACGCGCGTGGACGTGGACGCGAGCGACGAGATGGGCCAGCTCGCGCAGTCGTTCAACCAGATGGCCGGGGAGCTGCAGACGCGCGAACAGGCGCTGCGCCAGGCGCAGATGGCGCTGATCCAGTCGGAGAAGATGGCGGCCTTCGGCCAGCTCGGCGCCGGCATCGCGCACGAGGTGAAGAACCCGCTCGCCGGCATCCAGGGCATCGTGCAGCTGGCCGCGCGCGGCGTGAAACCCGACGAGCCCATGCACCAGACGCTCGCGATCATCGAGAAGGAAACCAAGCGCTGCCGCGCGATCATCGACAACCTGCTGAAGTTCGCGCGGCAGGAGAAGCTCGAGCCCGAACCGATGGACGTGGCCACCGTGATCGTGGACACCGCCGCGATCCTGCGCCACCAGATGAGCCTGCACCGCGTGGAGCTGCGCACGTCGGCCGAGGAGGGCCTGCCGCAGATCCTGGGCAGCGCGAATCAGCTGCAGCAGGTGCTGATGAACCTGATGCTGAACGCCGAGCAGGCGATCGAGGAGTCGGGCAAGGGCGGCGTGGTGGACGTGTCCGCCGTGCGCGCGGGCGAGCACGTGGAGTTGCGCGTGCGCGACGACGGTCCCGGCATCCCGGCGCACATCGTGCCGCGCGTATTCGAGCCGTTCTTCACGACGAAGCCCACGGGCAAGGGCACGGGGCTCGGGCTGTCGGTGACGTTCGGCATCGTGCGCGACCACGGCGGCACGATCCGCGTGGAGAGCGCCGAGGGCCAGGGCACCACGTTCGTGATCGCGCTGCCCGTGCCGCAGGCGGAAAGCGCCGCGGCCCCCGAGGCGTCGGAAGCGCCGGGCGCCGAAGGCGAGCAGCGAGCGGCGTAACGCGTCGCGGCGCGGCGAGCGGGACGGGCGGTGGCCGCGCGGCCACCGCCCGAAGCGCTTTCCGGCATCGGGATCAGCTCGTCACGGGCTCCGGCCGCGATCGGGCACCCGTCACGAACCCCGAGCACGCCCCGGCGAGCATCGCGGCCGGGAAGTTCACGACCCTCGCCTGATCTCGCATCCCGTGCGTGACCGGCAGCGCCCACATGGCCCAGAGCGCCACCCAGAAGAGCGCGCCGGACGCGAGGCCGATCACGAACGCGGCGAGTCCAGTGCCGCGGGGGCCGCGCGTGAGCTGCGGCTCGACGAGCCCGTACGCCAGTGCCCCGACCAGGAAGAGCAGCCCGAAGAAGAGCCCTGACGCGATCGCGTCGAACCACCCATCGCCGCTTTCGCCCCCCAGCAGGACGGCCGGGACGACGACGAGTGTCGGTGCGAGGAAGCCGGCGGTGCGAAGCAGCGCGGCGCGCAGTGAACGGGCCTGCGAGGAGTCCATGCGGGGTGCTCCGTGGGTGGTCGTCGAGGGGGTCCGGTTCCGGTCCTACCCCGGAGGGCGTTTCCGGGTTCGCGCGCCGATCGAGGCGATCGGGCGCCGACGGAGAGGGCCCCCGCTACAGCCTCGGCGCCACCGCCGCGGCCGCCTCGGGCGAGGTGATCACCGGGATCACCTCGAACTCGACGAGGTCGCTCCACCGCGCGATCCACGCGTCGAGGCTCGCGCGATCGGAGCACTCCATGATCTGCCAGCAGTGCTTCAGGTCGGGCGAGACCCAGCTGTTCACGTACTTCAGGTCGTCGGACGCGAGTCGTCCGTGGTCGCGGAACCGTCGGTACACGGGAACGGGATCGCCGTTGCGGTAGTGCTCGATGACCAGGAAGAGCATGGAGGACGCCTTTCGTCGGTGGGGTGCCGCGGACGTGACGGCCGAGGGATACCACGCGGGCCGGCGCCCGGGTACACGAAGGGCCCGGCGCCGCATCGGCCCGGGCCCTTCGTCGTGCGGAAGGCGCAGCTACATCTTGTACGCCTCGATCGTGTCGTCGCCTTCCAGGAAATAGAGCAGCGACTCGACCTCGTCCACCTCGTACTGCGGCTCCTTCTCGTTCAGTTGCACGCTCGACGTGACCTTGCCGGTCATGCGGTCCACGCGCACGATGCCCGCTTTCTTCTTTCCGCCCTCCTCGACGCTCGTGAGGATGTACTGGAAGGCGCGCGACATCTGCGTGGCGCGGAAGCGCTTGCCGAGCGTGGGGTTGGAAGCCAGGTAGTACGTCTGGTCCATGCCGGTGCGCTGCGCGCGATCGTACGCCGAGCCGGCGGCAGCCGCGTTCACCGCCGCGGTGAGCAGGCCCACGCCGAGTTTCACCCAGCCGCTCAAGCTGGGCGCTTCGTAGTACGCGCGCACCTGCTCCTTGCCGGCCGAGTCCAGCCTCAGGATCGTCTGGTTCGACGACAGCAGGAACCCGCCGTCGTCGAGCAGTTCGAGGTCGCTCGGCACCTCGTGCTCCTTGAACTTGAACTTCGCCAGGATCTGGTCGGAGCCGTTGCCGAGGCTCACCTGGTGCATCTCGCCGTCGGCGCAGATGTAGAGGTGGTCGCCCTTCATGTCGAACGACGTGGCGTCCTCGAGGTCCTTGAACGGCTTCGGCCACACCGACTCGCCCGTCTTCGGGTTCAGGCAGTCGATGAACGGCTTGCCGGCGGGCTTGCCGTCTTCCTTCAGGAACGGGGCGCCGCGCACGACGAGGCCGGCCGGGGCCATGGCCATCTGCACGGGCCGGCCGCGGAAGTCCTTCTCCTTGGCCCACAGCAGCGCGCCGGTCTTCGCATCGATCGCCTGGATGCTCTTCTCGTAAGGCACGTAGATCACGCCTTCCCGCGCCCACATGCCGCAGAACCCGTCGCGCAGCGCGGCGGGCGTCTTACCCTTGAGCCCCGTGCACACCCACTTGCGCTCGCCGGAGTTCAGGTCGACGCAGATCGGTCCGTCCTCGGTGAGCCACAGCACCATGCTGTTCTCGTCCGGGAACGCCGGCGGCTGGTTGCCGGCCACGGAGAAGCGCTTGAACACCTTGCCGCTGCCCTTCACTTCGAGCAGTCGCAGCGGCTTGTCGAACAGCTTGTCCTGCTGCCACTTGATCTCACCGGTTTCGGTGTCGAGCGCCACCACCGTGGGCTTGGCGCCCGGACGCACCATGCCGAACACCACGAGCATCCGCTTGTGCGCCACCTGGAACTGGCCACTGCTGTTCTTGAACGGCAGCTTCGACGAGTCCCACTGCGTCTTGCCGGTCTGCAGGTCGATCACCTCGAACTGCTTGCCGTCGAGCAGGCCGTACGGCGTGTTCTCGATCTCGTCGTAGTTGCACTCCTTGAACTTCTTCAGCTCCGCGCGTTCCCACAGCGGCTTGCCGGTGGCCGGATCGAGCACGGTCAGCCCGTTGGCGTGGCTCACCATCAACGTGCCCAGCGGCGTGATGCGCTGGAACTGGATTTCTCCCCCCTTGAACGTCCAGGCGGGTGTGGCGGCGTCGGACGGGAAAGCCCAGAGCGACACGACGGCGGCGGCGAGCGCCGTGCGGAGCAACTTCTGCATGGCCGGAAGTCTCCATGGTGGGGAAGCCGGCGTCCGGGCGCGGGAGAGACCGATGGGGAACCGAACGGGCGCGGACGCGGAGGAACGTGGGACGAAACGGTATCGGCACGTCGTGGGGACGGCTGCGTGCGATTTCTCACGTTCGTCGGCCGACTGCAAGCGGGCGGGTCGGGCCGCCGGGCGGATCGCGGCGAAATGACGGTGCCGGCACGCGAAGGAGCCGCCCTGCGGAGGGGCGGCTCCTTCGGATTCGACGGCGCGGGCGGCGGCTATTCGAGCACCACCCAGCGCGCCTCGTGCTGGACGGGCCAGCGGCCAGGCGAAGTAGAGCCCGGGCGCGAGCGCCCGGCCTTCGCCGTCGGCCGCGGACAGCGTCCACGCGTGCTCGCCCGCGGCACGCACGCCCAGCGACTCGCCGCGCACGCGACGGCCCGACGCGTCCAGCACGTCCAGGCGTACGTCGGCGGCGGCCGGCAGCGCGAACGACAACGTGGCCGCGTGGCCCGTCCGCACGCTGGAGCCCAGTCGGAGTGCGATCGCGCGCGACCCGGACGCGGGCGCATCCCCGGTGGGCGTGGTGAACGCGGTGTCGGGGCGCAGCTTCACCACGACCGTGAACAGCCCGTCACCCGAAAGCTCCACTTCCTCGGTCTGCGCGAGGTTGCGGCGGTCGGCGCCGGCCCAGCTGGGCGCGGGGTTGAACGCGATGCCGGCGGGCCACTCGATCTGCGCGCCGCCGCCGAGCGTGTTGCGCAGCCGATAGCGATCGCCGAGCGGCGTGCTCGCGAGGTGCGCCTGGCCGGAGTGGATGAGATCGAGCGGGTTCGGCGACAGGCCGATGCGGAAGTAGAGCGGGCCGCTCACGGATTCGGAGTAGGTGGCGGCGAGATCCGCGTTGCCCTCGGGGAGCGAGAAGGTCTTGCTCACCTTGCCGTCGGGGCTCGTGAACGTCCATCCGGCCCGCGTGCTGCCCTGGTAGCCGTCCACGTACGGCGTGGCGGTGTACGCCGCGTCGGCGTACGTGCCGCCGTTCATGTCCTTGAAAGCCGAGCAGCGATTGGCCGGCTGGCCGGTGAGTTCCTCCTCGCCGGGCGACGACGGGTTCACGATGGGCGCGCCGATCACGACCTCGGCGTCCTGGCGCGCGGGGTTCCACACGCAGGCGAGCACGCCGCGACCGCCCCACTTCTCGAACACGGCGTAGGCCGAGGCACTGGCGATCACGTACTCGGCCTGGCCGTCCTGGTCGAGGTCGGCCTCGCGCGTCACCGGGTAGCCACCGGGCCACAGGCCGCGGCGCACGGAGTCGGCCCACTGCGCCGCGTACGCGTAGACGCCGGAGTTGCGTACGTGGTTCTGCAGCCGCAGCGCCCACGTGTTGACGCCGTCCCACGACGCGTCGGGGTGGTACCACGCGCCGTAGCAATTGGAGTCGCTGTAGTCGAGCGCGTCCTCCTCGTGCCACGCGGTCTCGTAGATCATCGACAGGTACGACCATTCGCCCAGCTCGCGCAGGCGGTTGCGCGGCGCGGCCTGCAGCAGCGCCCACGTGTCGTACATGAGCGTGCCCGGCGAGTTCAGGTCACCGTGCTTCTTGCCGCTGGGAAGCGGCGGCCCGTCGTTGGCGGGCGTTGCGCCGCGCGCGTGGTAGTCGCCCTGCGGGCCGGAGATCACGGGCACCAGGTCGTAGAAGTTCTGCTCGTTGCCGCCGAAGCCGGCGTTGCTGTTGTAGTACCAGTAGTTGTACGAGTCCTCGCTCGCGTGCTTGAGCCACTCGTACGTCTGCACGCCGAGGTCATAGCGGTACCCGTGGTCGATCACGAACGCCGCGGGGTTCGCCACCGCCAGCGTGAGCAGGTCGCGCAGGTTCGAGATCTGGATCCACGGGTGGTTCGCGAGCCAGCGGATGGTGTTGTGGTACTGGTTCGGATTGTTGTTCGGCAGGCTGTTGCCGCTGGTGGCATCGAACGACTTGCCGGCGAGCGCCTCCCAGTCGTCGAACACCAGCACGATCTCGCTCGAGCCGCCGAACAGGGCCTTCTGCAGCAGGCTGTAGCGCGTGTCCATCACCGCGCCACCGTCGTGGTTGCCGAACTTGCCCTGGTCCTCGCGGTCGTTGATCGCGAAGCAGTAGACGCCGTTGATCTTGTGCACCTTGTGCCGGTAGCCCTGGTCGGGCGAGCACGACTCGCCGGAATAGAACCACCAGTGCAGGTGCGTGACCTCGTCCAGGTAAGTGGCCTGGTAGGGGCTCGCGGCGATGTCCTCGAACGTGTGGCCGTCGAGCGGTGACAGGTTCGTGCTCTGCGAACGGATCACGCGCTCGGGCACGTGCATCACCTTCGCGGCAGCGGCACTGACGCCGTACACGACCTGGTTCAGGCTGTCGGTCACGGCCAGCGAGCGCGCGTTCACCGGGCCTTCGTAGTACGGCAGGATGTGCTCGGCGAACACGCCGCCGATCAGCGAGCCGCGCTGCGGGTCGTTCACGAACTGCCGCACGCGCGCGAGGAAGGAGGGCCCGTCCTGCGGGTCGGCCGCGCCGCCGGGGCGCTTCGCCCACAGCGCGGCGGTGGTGAGCGTGCCGCTGGGATGGATGTTCAGCGGCACGCGGAAGATCTCGTGCGTGTCGAGCGTGCGCGCGAAGCCGCAGCCGCCGCTGATGCCCGTGTTCGCCTGCGGGTCGTAGATGTGCGCGCCGATGTCGTCGGCCTGGTTGACCGACTGGTTCCCGTGCGCGACCGACGCGTAGTAGACGACGCCCGGCGAGTCGGTGCCGATGGCCGCGCCGTTCAGCACGCCGTCGGCGCAGCCGCGGTCGGAATCCTGGATCGCGTCGGTGAGCTTGCTGCCCGAGGAGCCGCAACTGGTGCCCGCGCCGTCCTTGGTGGTGAACACCTGGCACGCGAGCGGGCTCGTGCCGTTCCAGCCGGCGTCGATCAGCACCTGGCGGCGGATGCCGAACTCCACCGCGTCGAGCTGCGAGTTGAAGTACGCGCCCAGGTACGAACCGTTCCACGGCTGGTTGAAGTTCTGGTCGTAGAGCCGGAAGTTCGTGCCGGCGACGGTGCCCGAGTTGTACACGCACACGCACACTTCCCACGGCCGGTCGGTCTGGCAGTTCGTGAAGTCGGGGAACCACGGCTGCCCGCCGGCGGCGCAGTCCACCGCCACGTACACGTCGAGGTTGCCGTTCTCGGCCCCCAGTGCGAGGTCGTACAGGTCCACGCGGAAGTAGACGTTGTCGTTCTCCACGCGCTCGTAGAACGCCACGATGTCGCGCGAGTCGTCGAAGCCGTCGTTGAAGCGGTAGATCGAGTCGTCGAGCCCGGCGCGGTCGAGCGCCTTCAGGTCGCCGTGGGTCCAGTCCTGGAAGTCCTCGTACCAGGTGACGCCGGCGCGGTCGGTGCCGCGGGCGGGGCCGGGGCCGATCGTGATGGCGGCCGGAGCGGGCGTCGCGGTGAGGGTCGCGAGCAGCAGCGCGGCGCTGGCCAGCAGCGGAGCGCGCAGGGGTGCGGATCGCATGGGAAGTCTCCGTGGGGCGGCGATGGTGCAGCGAGTACTGGCCCGGGAAGTGTAGGCCATCGCTCGAGGCGGATCACGCGGACGGGCGTCGGTCCGGGGGAACGCGGCGGCCACGGAAGCCGGTCAGCCGGCCCGGGCCAGGAGCCGATCCAACTCGGCGCACGCCGCCCGCGCGGCCTCATGGGACTGGAGTACGTCGGCCGGGGATCGCCCCCGGGCACGCGCATCGCGGGCGGCGCTGGCGATGCGCGCCTCACTCGCGGCTTCGTTCGCGCGATTCCGGGCGTCGGGGCGCGGCACACCTTGGGCTCGGCGCTCGTCGGCGCATGCTCGCGCCGCATCGACTTTGCCCTGCATGAAGCCCGCGCCGAACACGCGGTCGGCTTCGAGGCGATTGTGCGTGGCACAGAGCAGGCGCACGTTCGCGACGCTTGATCCCTCGCCGCCCTTGCCGACGGGCTGGACGTGATCGAAGTGCAGCCCGTCGCGAGCTTCGCAGCGATGGCCGTCGGTGCTCTCGAACGTGCACTGTCCGCCGTCGCGCTCCCAGACTTCGCGACGCACGGCCACCGGGACGTAGCGCGGATCGTCGGAGCCACGCGAGGCGCGCGTGCCCACGCCCAGCTTCTGGCGCTCCAGCTTCTCGGTGTAGGCGGCCAGTGCGCGCTTCAGCACTTCGGCGAGGTCGCCCGGCGCGACGCCCGGGCCGAGAAGCGACTGTGCGTACCGCAGCAGGTCGTGCGCTTCCTGGTCGAGCGTGACCTGCAGCGCGAATCGCTCAGGTGCGAGCGGTGCGATGCGGGAGGGGGCCACCCCGGTTTCTGCATTCCGGCCGAACGCGCTGGCGGGCAACGCGTTCGGCGCGTTTACCCGTTCCGGAACGGGCAAATCGGCGGAAGCCGTTGCCGTGCAGCCGGATGAATCCAGTTTCCAGAGTTCCGGACTCGGCCGGGTTGCGTCGATCGGGCGCGCGATTGCCGTCGGTGCGCCGTCCGGCAGGGAAGGCGAGGGCACCAAACCCGCGCCGATGGCCCGCAGCTCTGTCGGCACGTCGGGCTCCGGGAAGCGACGCGCGAGGATCGCGCGGATCTGGTCTTTGCTCTTGTCGGCCGCTTCGTCGAGCAGCCCGCGTGCATTGCCGGGCGTGAGACGGCGAACGAGCAACGCCGCGCCGGTGAGCGACAGCCGGCGGTCCTCGATCATCTCGAGGATCAGCGGGAAGCGTCGCGCCGCCCGCGCGACCTTCACGCGCGCCGCCGCCATGTCCTCGGGCATGCCGAGGCCGCGGACGCAGAACTCCCAGAGCGAGCGATACCCGAGCGGCGCGTGCAGCCGCCGGGCGCTCATCTCGCCGAGCACCGCGAGCAGCTCCGCCGAGGCGGCCGCGTCGCGGCCCAGCACCTGGCGAGCGTGGCTCGTGAGCGCGTCATTGCTGAACGACCCGAACGCGTACTTCCCGGACGCGTGCTGCATCTGCGACTCCGCTTCGGGGGCGGTGGGTCGCGGGGACCGCGTACTTTGTACCACGCGTGTATTGGACCGCCGCACGCGGCCGCAGACGCGCGATCGCGCGGCAAGCCGTGCGAAATCGCGCCACGCGCGCTTCGCGCCGTGCCCGCGCACGCAGTGCACGCACGTGCGACGTGGCGTAGCGCATCGCGGATCACGCGCGCTGCCGTCACGCGCACGCGTCAATTCAAATCGTAGTGAAGTCGCTCGCGCGATCGCTCCTCAACAGGCACGCGCTCGTTGCGCTTTCGCGCCGTGCGGTCCCGTCGATGATGCGGCTGCGCGAACCGGCCGGCGCCAAAAGGGCGGGGACCGGTGCCCAGCACCAGTCCCCGTACGAGCCCCACACCGGACCTCGCGGTCCGGGTGTCCGTTTCAGGCGCGTGGCCTGATGTGCCATCGACTCACCGCCCGCACCCGGCGCCTCGCGCGCGTCGCGCTTCGCGCCGAGCCCGCGTTACATCGTCCAGGTGAGTCCCCAGTTGATCTTCAGCTGACGGTAACCGCCCACGTGGTGGTACTTGAGTTCGAGCATGTTGCCCAGGTGCCCGTTCATCTCCCAGTCCATGCCGCCCAGCACGGCGAGCCCGCCCTTGACCACCGAGTCGCTCGCGTTGACCAGGCCCAGCGACGGCGCGTCCACCTTGTTGGTGAGGAAGTGGGCCGCGAAGCCCGCGCCCGCGTAGGGCTTGAGGTGGTTCCACGCGGGGAAGTTCCAGCGCCCGTCCACGCCCAGCGTGGCGTCGCGCCGGATCGACTTGATGCCGAACGTGCTCACCGAGCTGGAGTTCCGCCAGTACTCCACGGTGGGCATGATGCTGACGTTGTCGAGCAGCTCGGGACTCTTGAGGCGTGCACGCAGCGCCAGGCCCGAGAACGAGCTCTGCCCTTCCTGCATCACGGTGGCCGACATCACGTCGACGCCGGTGATGGACGTGGACAGGTTCGGGGCCTGCGCGAAGGCCGAGACGGGTACGAACAGCGCGAGGGCGGCCGCGGATAGCAGCGCGAGGTGACGCATCGTCGTGGCTCCTCCTTGAGCGACGGACGGCGGTGGATGGGGAACGCGCTGGAGCCTACCCCGGCGGCGCGACGCATCGCGAGCCGAAAGTGATCGATTCGAGGGGGAGGAACGAGACCTGACACGCGCGCGACAGGAGGGAGGTCGCGGGGTTCCGCCTCTCCGGCGCCGCGTGCGGGCGAGGGGTCCCACGACGCGGCTCACCGGAGGAGGCGAGGTTCGCTCCGCCGCGGCGGGAGGCCGGCGAGGGGTCCGGACGACCCACGCACGGACGGAGCTGCCTTCGAGACGCCCGCACATCGCGGCGTTCCGGGTCCGTGCCGACGAGAAGCTCTTCGCCGAGGGGGGGCGTGAGGCTTCGGGGGGATGCCGACACGGACCGGGCGCGCCGTGGAGCGAGCGGCCGGTGTCGGCGAGAACAGCCTGGGATGGGAAAGGGTGCGGGAAGACCGCTTCGAGCCGCCGTGGGAGCGGGCTCGGGATGTAGGGGCATCCCTTGCCCTGTGGCGGTCGAGCTGGTCGCACCGTGGGGCGGTGCGACGCGAGCGGCGCTTCACGGCGATTTCCGGTATCCGAGGTGTTCGGAACTCGCCCCGAGGTGTGACGCGCGGGGTGCTCGATTCAGTTGTCTGCTGCATCGCACCGGTTCGGCTTCTGCCGCGCCAGTGCGACGCGGGATGACACAGCACGCCCGGTGCCAACGTCGGCCGGCCCGGGCAAATGCCCCAAATGCTCGCCCGGAAACGCATTTGCACGAACGGGTTGCCTTCCCGGGGCACGAACCGCGTCGCGTTGACGCCGGGGGCGCGGCAGGCCGTCGCGGCGCGGCGCGGTGGCGCGTTTCGCGCCGGCGGCGGCCGGAAAGCAGCCGGCGGAGCGCGCCGCGGTTGGCGCGCGTGGCCGGCGCGGTGGTGCGCGCGGTGACGCTGCGCGAAGCCGGGGGCGGCGGCGTGGCGTGCAGAGGCGGCCCGCGATGCGTCGTGTCGCGCTCGTCGCCGCCGCGCGATCACGGCGCGATGCGAGCGCCGATCAGCGGTGGTCGTCGCGGATGCGGTAGCGGATCAGCCGGCTCTTCAGCCACTGCACGCCCACCAGGTCGGCGATGCCGCGCCACAGGCGGTTGCCCACGCCGTACTTGCTCACGCCGTGTGCGCGCGCGCGGTGCGCGAGCTTCACCTCGACGAGGCGCGCGCCGCGGAACACGCACAGCGCCGGCAGGAAGCGGTGCACGCCCACGAACATCGGCAGCCCCACCAGCACGTCGGCGCGGTACGCCTTGAACGAGCAGCCGATGTCCGTGATCGGATCGCCGAGCACGCGGCGGCGCGTGGCGTTGGCGATGCGGCTCGACACGCGACGCACGAACGAGTCGTTGCGCACCGCACGCACGCCCGAGACCACGTCGGCCTGCTCGAGCGCCGCCAGCACGCGCGGCAGGTCGGCCGGGTCGTTCTGCAGATCGGCGTCCATCGTGACCACCACTTCGCCGCGCACGCGCGACAGCCCCGCCGCGAGCGCCGCGCTCTGGCCCGCGTTCTTCTCGAGCAGCACCGGTCGCACGCGCGGGTCGCGCGCCGCCAGGTCGAGGATCCAGCGGTCGCTGCCGTCGCGGCTGCCGTCGTCCACCAGCAGCAGCTCCCACGGCCGCCCGGTCGCCTCCAGCGCGTGCGACAGCTCGTCCCACAGCGGGGGCAGGCTCTCGATCTCGTTGTAGGCGGGAACGACGGCGGAGATGTGCGGGCGGATTTCCATGGCAGGCGGGGGAGAATGGCGGACCGGGCCGGCGAGGTAAAGCGGGGTGCCCGCCGCGGGGCGCTGGGGCAGTCCGCGGGCAGGGGCGGGCGCGCTTCGTGGCACGGACTGCAAGTTCGGCGACGACGCGCCGATGACAACGGCGTCCCCCGCGATCCGACGAGGCCCTTCGATGCGCCGCGAGTCACTCGACGAAAACGCCCGGGCACAGGATGCCCACGATTTCCTGAGCCGGCTCGACCGCACGGCCGTGGAGGCCCTCGCGCGCGAGGGCTTCTCGACCGAAGGTCGGTTCGAGCATCGGGACTCGAGCGGCCGCCTGAGCGCGCTGCACTTTCACGTCGCCGACCGGACCATCGAGGTGCACGCGGACGGCGTCGGCGTCGTGCTTCGCGGGGTCGAAGGGGATGCGTGGCATGAGCGCAAGTCGCCGGAGCCGGCGGACTACGTCGCGAAGGTGACGGACTCCCTCGCCGGCCTCGCCCGCGAGGAGCGCGACGGCGCGGCGAGCATGCGCCCGGGCACGCGGGCCCGATGGCGTGGGGTGACGCGGCTGCTGATCGTGCTGAGTGTGGCGGTCGGCATCGCGATCCCGCTGGTGCGCGCGCGTTCGCGCGCGGGGCACACCACGACGGTCGAGGACTGGCGCGCACTGCGCGTCGTGAGCGAGTCAGGGGAGGCCGGTGAGCGACTCCACGTCACGGCGACGCTTGCCGACAGCATGCGCGCGATACGGGACGTGCGCCTTACGTACGCGGCGGATGGTGCGTCGCTCTGCGTCTGCGTCTCACGCGACGGAGGCGGTGGGCGACGCCTCGACTTCATGGTTCCCGCCTCACCGGCATTGCGGCGGCTGAAGCTCGGATGCAGGGAGACGATCTGGGAGCGCGGCGGGAGCGAGCGCGGGGCGCAGAGCGGGGAACCGTCTCGATGACCTCGAGGGCCCGCGCCCGCGCACGGGGCCTGAGCGTGCTGCTCGCAGGCCTGCTCCTCGGGTGCTCGATCCCGGTCGTGCACGAGTATCCGAAGCGCGCGGTGGCGGCCTCGGAGCTCGTGGGCACGTGGCGCGTGGAGTTCCGGAACGCCGGGCCCGACGCCCAGGCGGAAGGCGAGGGGACGCTGCGACTGGAGCCGGACGGTCAGTTCGAATACCACGCGCGACTCGACCCTCCATACACGTCCGGCACATGGCGCGGCCATTGGCGCGTGGGTGAGCGGCAGGGGCATGCCGCCGTGGTGCTGCAGGGCCTCCGGTACTGGCCCGACTCGTCTGGCGACGCAGCGCTCGAGGCCCGCGTGGACTGGCTGGGCATCGAAGGCAGCGGCAAGCAGCGATCCGACGGGCTCGACCTCTACCTCGCCGACCCCGATGAAGACCGCATGCTGACCTTCGTGCGCCGCCGGCCCTGACGGCGGGACGGGACGCGCGACGCGGCGAAGCTCCGGTCCGCGCCTCCTGACCACGCGTGCAGGGCCCTGCTCTCAATGTCGCTTCCCCCATTGACCCGCGCGGTGCGCATGGCCGAGACTCCGCCGCCATGTTGCGCAGGGCTGCGCTGTTCATCGAGAGGCTGCTCGCGACCACGGACGGTCGAGCGACGCGGCGAAGGGCGAACGACACCCGCAAGCGCCCCCGCCGGCGCCGCGCGCCGGTGCTGCTGGAACAGCTCGCGTTCGACCTCGGCCCCGAGCGCCCGCGCTGGCAGTTCTCACGCCTGGCGGCGAACTCCCCGCATGCGCCGCGCATCCTCGAAGCCGTGGAGTTCGTGCGCCGGTTCTTCCCCGAGTTGGACGGCGTCACCATCCGCGTGGGGCTGGCGCAGAAGCGCGGCGTGCTCGGCTGGGGCTCGCTCGACCCCGAGCGGCCCGGCATCTGGGTGCGCCCGCGCAAGCTCGGCACGTTCACGATCGCGCACGAGTTCACGCACCTGCTGCAGGCGCGGCAACTGGTGCCGCGCGGCGAACGCGCGTGCGACCTGTTCGCGCTCGCGCGCTCGCCGCTGGTGATCGACAGCGCGCCCGGCTACCTGCACGTGCCGCGCGCGCTGCGGAAGGCGCAGCTCAGCTCGGCCGAGTCGCACGTGCTGTGGGAGTGCGCGCGCGAGGCGATCGCCGCGCGCGACGCCGGCGACCGGCGCTACCTGCTGCGCTTCGAGCGCGAACTGGCGCACCGGGTGGCGCGTGGCTGAGGCGCCGCGGCGGCGGCTGCGCGTGGCGGCCGCGGTGGTGTTCGACGGGCCCGACCTGCTGATGACGCAGCGCCCGCCGGGCGGCCCGCTGGGACTGCAGTGGGAGTTCCCCGGCGGCAAGCTGGAGCGCGGCGAGACGCCCGAGGTGGCGCTGGTGCGCGAGATCCGCGAGGAGCTGGGCGTGGCCTCGATCGCGCACGAGACGCTGGGCGTGCACACGCACGACTACCCGCACGGCACGAGCGTGGAGATCACGTTCGTGCGCTGTACGCTGGACACGTTCGAGTTCGCGCCGAGTGACGAAGTGCACGCGGTGCGCTGGCAGAAGCCGGAGGACATCCGGCTGGACGAGGTGCTCGAGGCGGATCGCGACTTCCTGCGCGGCCTGGGCGCCCGCGACCGAGTGGAGTGACACATGCCTCTTCCCGAGGGAATCGGCTTCCTCAAGCTGGGCTGGTGGGTGGTGCACGTGCTCGCGATCCTGCTGGTGTACCAGTGGGGCTACGTCAAGGGCCGCGGCGAGGAGCGCCGCGAACAGCGCCTGCGCGACCTGGCGGCGGGGAAGCGGTAGTTCGCGCGAGGCGCGGCGCCCGCGTGTCGGCCGCGCCCTGATCGCACCCGATCGTTCCGCGCCGACGTTCACCCGGGGCAATCGAGCCGCGTCGCGCCGTCGCCCGGCCCCGCAATCCGCCCTCGCATTCACCGCCCCCGCGGCGTCTACTCCCGCGGGGGCGTCGTGTGCGCGGCGCCGGCATCGCACCGCGAGCCCACCGGGGAGGCTGCGCATGACTCGTCGCCCGTTCACCGCTCTGCTGGCCGCCGCGCTCGCGCTGGCGCCGGCCGCCGTGCACGCGCAGGCCTTTCCCGTGTGCACCGCGGGCGGCGACCAGCTCAACGTGTCGGCCGTTCCCGACGGCGCCGACGGCGTGTACGTGGCGTGGAAGGACGGGCGCAACACCACCGACGCCGACGTGTACGCGATCCGGCTCAAGGCCGACGGGCAGGTGGTGCAGGGCTGGCCGACGTCGGCGTTGCAACTGGCCAGCACCGTGCTGGCCGAGGCGTGGCCGAAGCTGCTGGCCGCGCCCGATGGCGGCGCCTACGTGACGTGGGCCATCGTGGGGCTGCAACTGCGCGCGCAACGACTGAGCGCCGACGGCGATCCGCTGTGGGGCGCCGGCGGCGTGCAGCTGACCACCAACCAGACGCCGCCCGCCGACGGGTCGTTCACGACCATGGCCCCGGCAGCGAACGGCGGCCTGTTCGTGACCTGGCCCGCCGGGACTTTCAGTCGCGCGCAAATGACGCAGGTGACGGCCGATGGTTCGCTGCCGGCGGAGTGGCAGTCGCTGCTCGACGTGTCGGGTGGCCTGCCCTACACGCGCACGACCGCGCTCGCGTCCGACGGCGCGGGCGGCGTGTACGTGTTTCGCAACGCGCGTGACCCCAACAGCGCGTTCACCGGCGTCGACCTGTTCGTGCGGCACTTCACGGCGTTCGCGACGCCCTACCCGGAGCCCGCTGGCTTCGGCCGGCTCGTGGGCACGCAGCGCGGGGACGCCGACATGGTGGAGGCGCTGCCCGACGGCGCGGGCGGCGTGGTGGTGGCGTGGTACGACACGCGCCGAGACCAGGGGGACATCTACGCCACGCGCCTCGACCTGAACGGGCTGCCGATGCCGGGCTGGCCCGACACCGGGCGTGTCGTGTGCGCCGCGACGGGGCTGCAGTTTCGCCCGCGTCTCGTGGTGGCGCCGGGCGGCGACTTCGTGATCGCGTGGACCGATCATCGCGGCACGACCGACGACGTGGGGCTGATGCGGCTGCGGCCCGACGGTTCGCCGGCGCCCGGCTGGCCCGAAGGGGGCACGCGCTTCGCCTCCGCCGGCGATCAGAACTCGCCGTCGCTCGCCGCGCTCGCCGACGGCAGCGTGATGCTGGCGTGGCGCACCACCGAGGCGGGCCAGTCCGACATCCGCGCGATGCGCGTGTTCGCCGACGGCCGCAGCACGCCCGGGCTGAACGGCGAGCCCGTGGCCACCGCGCCGGGATGGAACGAGATCGATCCGGTGGTGGTGCCCGTGCTCGGCGATCGCGCGATGGTGATCTGGCGCGACTTCCGCGCCGGCATCGCGTCGGAGGCCGACCTCTACGGCGCGCAGGTGAACCTGCCGGTGGTGCTCGACGCCGGCCCCGCGCCCGCGCTCGCGTTCGCGCTGCACGGCGCCGAGCCGCAGCCGGCACGCGCGCACGCGCTGCGGCTGGCGTTCACGCTGCCCGACGCGGCACCCGCGCGTCTGGAGTTGTTCGACGTGTCGGGGCGTCGCGTGGCGTTGGATGACGTCGGCGCGCAGGGTGCGGGCCGCCTGACGTGGACGCCGGCGCCCGACGTGGCGCTCGCTCCGGGCGTGCTGCTGGCGCGCCTCACGCGCGCGGGCGAGGCGCGGACGGCGCGCGTGGTGGTGGTGCGGTAGGGGAGCGCTCACCGCCCGCCGCCGCGACCTCAGCTCGAAGCGGTCGCTCCGGGCGCGGGCTCTTCCAGCGCCGCCTTCACGCGCTCGCGGCCCATCGCCATCAGCAGTGCGCGCACGATGTCGTCGGGCCGGGGCGGGCAGCCGGGGATCTTCACGTCCACGCTCAGCACGTCACCCACGCCGCGGCGCGTGGCGAACGAGCCGGCGCAGAAGCCGCCGTCACACGCGCAGTCGCCCACGGCCACGATCAGCCGCGGGCGCGGCGTGGCCTCGTCGGTGATGCGCAGCGCCTCTTCCAGGTGCCGGCTCACCGGGCCGGTCACCAGCAGGCCGTCGGCGTGGCGCGGCGAGGCCACCAGGTCGATGCCGAACCGCTGCACGTCGGCGAACGGGCCCAGCAGCGCGAGCAGTTCGCTCTCGCACGCGTTGCACGAGCCACACGGCACGTGACGCAGGCGCAGCGAGCCGTGGAACAGCCGCTGCACCTCGGTGCGCAGCGCTTCGCCCATCACCTCGATGTCGCCGGGCGCCTCGGTGGGCACCGCGGGCAGCCCCGCCGGCGGCACGTCGGGCTTGCCCGACAGCACCCCGGTCTGCAGCGGCTTCCTCAGGATCTCCCACACGGTGGCGTCCTCACTTGTCGCAGCAGGCGTAGCAGAGGTTGAAGCTGCGGTTGATCATGGGGAAGTCGGGCACGATGCCGTCGCACGCGGCCACGGTCACGGCGGGCCAGTTCGCGTGCGACGCCGAACGCATGCGCCAGTCGACGATCTCGCCGGCGTCGCCGAAACGGATCCAGTGCGTCAGCAGGCCGCGCGCGGACTCCACCAGCCCGAGCCCCCAGCGCGAAGCGGGCGGCTCGCCCACGTGCTGCACCAGCGCGTCGCCGGGCAGCCGCAGCACGAGCTGGTCGATCAGGTTCAGCGACTCGGTCACCTCGTCGCCGCGCACGGCCACGCGCGCCATCACGTCGCCCTCGGTGCGCGTGACCACCTGGAAGTCGAGCTCGCGGTAGAACGCGTACGGGTGGTCGCGCCGTGCGTCGCGCGACACGCCGCTCGCACGGGCGGCCACGCCGGTGGCGCCGAGCGCGCGAGCCGTCTCGCCGGGCAGCGTGCCGCACGCGGTGAAGCGGTCCACCACGGAGGCGTTCGCGCGCGCAATGCGCAGCACGTCCTCCACCTCGGCGCGCACGTCGCCGAGCACCTTGCGCAGCCACAGCTGCTGCGCGTCGTCCAGGTCGCGCAACACGCCGCCGGGCGTGCACACGCCGCGCAGGAACCGGTGCCCGAACACGGCGCCGCACGCGCGCTGCAGCTCTTCCTTCAGCCGCAGCAGCCGCGCGAAGCCCACCACCCACGCAACGTCGTTGAACACGATGGCGAGGTCGTTCACGTGGTTGACCAGCCGTTCGAGCTCGGCGGCGATCGTGCGGATGGCGCGCGCGCGCGACGGCGCGGTGGTGCCGGTGGCCTCCTCGGCGGCCTGGCAGAACGCCAGCGCGTGCGAGAACGCGCACGTGCCGCACGTGCGCTCGGCGATCTCCAGCGCGCGGCCGAGGCCCTGGCCTTCGCCCAGCTTCTCGAGCGCGCGCCACTGCCAGCCGAGCTTGGCGTCCAGCGCCAGCACGTTCTCGCCGCCGGTGGCGAACCGGAAGTGGCCGGGCTCGATGATGCCGGCGTGGATCGGGCCCACCGGAATCTCGTGCGCGCCCTCGCGGTGCACGGGCGACGGCGACAGGCGCGGCGGCCACGCGGCGTCGGGCGGCGGCACGAAGTCGCGGCGCAGCGGGTGCGCGCCGCGCGGCCAGCCCTCGTGCAGCACGAGCGGCCGCGGGTCGGGATGCCCCACGGCGGTCACGCCGAGCATGTCGTGCAGCTCGCGCTCCAGCCACGCCGCGGCGGGCACGCGCGGCGTCAGGCTGGTGTACGCGGGCACGTCGGTGGGCACCGCGGCCACCAGCGTGAGCACGGCGTCCTGCGGCGCCATGGAGAACATCACGTGCAGGCGGATGCGTCCGTGCGGGTCGCTCTCGTCCACGCCGAACAGCTGGATCAGCTGGCCGCCCCACTCGCCGGCGATCGACGCCGACACGTCGGCCAGCCGCTCGGCCGGCAGCACCACCACGTGCTCGCGCAGGCTCGACCGATCCGCGTCGAGCACCGCGTCGGAGAAGCGCTCGCGGATGCCGCGCAGCGCGGCGTCGAGCGGGAACAGTTCGCCGGGCGCCGTGCTCATGGCCTCAGCACCTCGGCCGCGCGCTCGGCGAGCGCGCGCACCGGCCCGGGGATCCACGCGCCGAACAGCAGCACCAGCGCCAGCAGCAGCGCGAGCGGGCGCAGCGAGTCGCCGGGCAGCGGGTCCACGATGGGCCGACGCGGCTTGCCCAGAAGCATGTGCGTCCAGTGGAACGCGAGCCCCGCGAACGCCGCGATCAACGCGACGAGCCCCGCCACGGCGAAGCCCGGCCGCGGGCCGCGCAGGCCGCCGGTGATGGCGAGCCACTCGGTCACGAACGTGCCGGCGGGCGGCAGACCCATCAGCCCGATGCCGGCGCCGGCCAGCAGCACGCCCAGCCGCGGCGACGCCACGAGCACGCCGCTCCAGTGATCCATGCGGTGCGAGCCGGTGCTGCGGATGAGCGTGCCGCCCACCAGGAACGCGAGCGCCTTGGCGAACGATTGCACCAGCAGGTGCAGCAGGCCGGCGAACGCGGCGAGCGGAGTGCCCAACCCGATCGCCAGCGTCACGAGCCCGGTGTGTTCGAGGCTCGACCACGCGAGCAGCCGCTTGTACTCGCCCTGCACCACGATGAACGGCACGGCCACCGCCAGCGACACGGCGCCGAACAGCGCGAGCAGCCCCTCGCTCCACGCCGGGCCCACGCACGCGGCGGTCAGCGCGTGCACGCGCAGCAGCGCGCCGAGCGCGGTGGCGAGCAGCGCGGTGCTCAGCAGCGCGCTCGCGGGCGCGGGCGCCTGCCCGTACGCCTCGGGGATCCACGCGTGCATCGGCGCGAGCCCCGCCTTGGCGCCGTAGCCGGCCAGCGCGAACAGGAACGCCAGCCGCACGAAGCGCGGGTCCAGCTGGTGCGCGGCGCCGCGCAGTTCCGACCACGCGAGCCCGCGCGAGCCCTCGCCGAACACCGCGCGCGCCGACGCGTACAGCAGCACCGTGGCGAACAGCGCGAGCGCCACCGCCACCGAGCCCAGGATCAGGTACTTCCAGCCGGCTTCCACGGCGCCGGGCCGGCGGAAGTAGCCCACCAGCAGCGCCGACAGCAGCATGGCGAACTCCACCGCGATCCACAGCAGCCCCAGGTTGTTCGCGACCGCGGCCAGCAGCATCGAGGCGATCAGCAGCAGCTCGAGCGCGTCGTAGCGGCCCGCGGCCCAGTTCGCGGCCGTGTGCTCTTTCTCCATCACGTGCCGGATGTAGTGGCGCCCGTACCACACCACCGCGGTGGCCACGGTGGAGATCAGCACGGCCAGCAGCGCCGACAGCGCGTCGGCGCGCAGCCACGTGCCGAGCGCCGCCTGCGGCCCCGAGGCCAGCACGCGCGCGGCCAGCGCGAGCGAGGCGAGCCACGCGAGCGCCGCCGTGGTCAGCGACACGCGTGGCGTCCAGCGCGAGCCGCCCAGCACGAAGCACGCGGCCGAGCCGAGCACGCACGCGAGCGCGGGCAGCACCAGCAGGGGCGCGGTCATCCCTTCAGGCTCCGCAGGCGCGTCACGTCGGTGTCGCCGTGCGTCTCTTCGATGCGGCCCACGAACAGGCCGAGCATCGCCACGCCCACCAGCAGGTCCAGCAGGCCGCCCATCTCCACCACCAGCGGCATCCCGTACGTCAGCGACACGGCGGCCAGGAAGATCGAGTTCTCCACCAGCACGAGCCCCACCACCTGCATCACCGCGTGCCGGCGCGACACCATCACGTACAGGCTCACCAGCAGCGACGCCACCGACACCGGCAGGCACGAGGCGAGCACGCTCGACGTGGTGCCGAACAGCTCGCGCGTCTGGCTGAAGCCGATCACCACGAGCGCGCCGCACACGAGCATGCCGGTGGGCACGGGCACGAGCGGCTCGGGATCGGGCCGCGCCGCGCCGCCGCGCGCGCCGGCGGCCGTGCGCGCGAGCAGCGCCGGGATCACGCCGGCCTTGGCCACCAGCACGAGCAGCGCCACGAGCCCGACGTGCCACGTGCGCGTGTCGATGGCCACCGCCACGGCGATCAGGCCCAGCGCGATCGAGTTCCAGCGATACGCCGCGATGCACGCCGCCGTGCGGCGCTGGCCCGCGGCGAGCAGCGTGGCCAGCAGGAACGCGCCGGCGAGCAGGTTCACCGTGTTGCTGCGCGGCAGCCAGTCGGCGAACGGGAGCGGGTTCATCGCGTGAGCGTCCCCGAAGCGAGTGCGATCAGCGCCAGCAGGAACGCGGTGCCGAGGAACTCCGGCACGCGGAACAGCCGCATGCGCGCCAGCACCGACTCGGCGAGCGCGATGCCGACGCCGAACACCGCGAGCTTGGCGAGCCACGCCGCGAGCGCGATCGCGAGGCCGGCTGCCGTCGGCTCGGACACGAGCCCCCACGGCAGGAACAGGTTCGCCGCCAGCGTGAGCAGCACGAGCTGGCGGATCGCGGCGGCCCATTCGAGCAGCGCCTGGTGGCGGCCCGACACGTCCAGCACCAGGCCCTCGTGGATCATCGTGAGTTCCAGGTGCGTGACCGGGTTGTCCACCGGCACGCGGCCCGTCTCCGAGATCACCACCAGCGCCACCGACGCGAACGCCAGCAGGTGCGAAGGCGTCAGCCACGCCTCGTGCACACTCGCGACCGACGCCGCGATGCGCGCCAGGTCGGTGCTGCCCGCGCCCAGCGCGAGCGCGAACACCGACAGCACCAGCGCCGGCTCGGCGAGCGCCGACAGCATGAGGTGGCGGCTGGCCGCGAACGCGCCGAACGCGGTGCCGCATTCCAGCGCGAGCAGCGCCAGGATCACGCGCATGGCGGCGAGCAGCGCCACCGTGGTGACGAGGTCGCCCGCGAAACCCAGCGCGCCGCGCGTGGACAGCACCGGCACCCACGTGCTGATGGTGACCGCCGTGGCCAGCACGGCGTACGGCGCGAAGCGTGCGAACGGCGTGGCCTCGTCGGCGAGCACGGTCTCCTTGCCGAGCAGCCGCGCGATGTCGCGCCAGCGCTGCACGATCGGCGCGCCGCGGCGCATCTGCAGCCGTGCGCGCAGCACCGCCACGAAGCCCGTCCACAGCGGCGCCACCAGCACCATGAGCAGCGTCTGCGCCACCACCAGCAGGGCGTCGGTCCGCATCAGCGCGCCCACAGCAGCAGCGCCACGAGCGTGGCGAGCAGCGTGCCGAGGTAGAGGTGGAGGCTGCCCGACTGCACGTCGCGCACGCGGATCGACGTCCACAGCACCGCGTTGACGAGCGGCGCCACCGCGCCCGCGCCGCCGCCGGCGTTGCCGGGATCGGGCGCCTCGAACGCCCGCGTGGCCTCGGCCACCGAGCCGAACACCACGCCCATCGGCCGCGAGAAGCCCGCCGCGGTGGTGCGCGGGTGCGGCGACGGCGGCGCGCCGCACGCCCACGCCGGCGCGCGCCGCAGCTCGCGCGGCGACGGCCGCGTGAGCGCGAACGCGAGCGCGGTGAACAGCGCGCCGAGCAGCGCGACCGCGAGC
>JBGAOB010000411.1:1806-2733 GCA_044222045.1 Candidatus Eiseniibacteriota bacterium | reverse complement strand
TGTTCCGCGAGCACCACGGCGCGACGCCCGGCAGCTGGGCGGATCGCGAGCGCGCTACGTGAGGTTTTCGACGAGGTACAGCTCGTCGAGCTGCACTCCGAACGTGTACCCGAACGTCTTGCCGTCGGGCAGGAACCGGAACCCGCGCATGCCGAACACGCCGGAGGTGTCGGGCGGCATGATCTCGCGGAACGGCGTGCGCTCGCCCGTTTCGAGATCGATGCGGTCGATGCGTGTGGGCGGAGTGCCGATGGCGGCGACGAGCACGGCCTTCGTCTCCATCGTCCAAGGCTGAAGCTCATCCTCGGGACGCATCCCGGGAATGGGGCGCAGTTCGCCGCCGCCGATCGGTAGGAGCGACAGGGGCCCGCTGCCGACGCGCAGCGCGAGCCATTGTCCGTCGGGTGAGACCTCGAACGGGCCCGCGATTCCGCTCGTGCCGGGGATCGGCGTCATCGCCCCGGTCGCGAGATCGAATCGCTGGATCTGCCCCGGTTCGTCCCCGAACCGCCCCGAGAGGAGTACCGCCGCGCCGTCCGGGGTGAAACGTGCACGAGCCGAGATCAGGCCCTTCACATCGAGCTCGCGCGGCTCACCGACGCCGGTCGGCAGCAACAGCCAGCGGCCGCCGGTGACGTCCCGCATCACCGAGAGCACCCACTGCCCGTCGGGGGAGAACTGCATCGGGTCGCCGTCGCCGAGCACCACGGGTGGCGAGCCGTCCGTCATCCGCAGGCAGACGCTGCCGTACGGGCCGCCGCCTTCGCCACTTTCGCCGATGAGCACCCACTGCCCATCGGGAGAGATGTCGCGCAGCAGCGACCAGTCGAGCCACGACAGATCGCGCTCGAGCGGCGTCTCCGCCGTCTGCACGACGATCGCCATGCGTTCGGTCGAGTGCGTCAGCAGCGCACGGCCGTCGGGCAA
>JBGAOB010000411.1:0-1798 GCA_044222045.1 Candidatus Eiseniibacteriota bacterium | reverse complement strand
CCCTCTTCGTGTGCGCAGAACATCACCTCGCGGCCATCGGCGGACCACGCGAGTCCGCGCACCGTGCCCCAGCCGCCCGAAAGCACCCGGGCGTTGCCCTCCATGTCCACGACCGTCACGCTGCCGGCGTCGTTCCCGGTGAGCTCGTGATGAATGAACGCCACGAGCTTGCCGTCACGGGACACGCGCATGTGCGAGATCCAGCCGGACGTGCGGAAGACCACCTTGCCGATCGGGTACTCGATCTGCAGCGAGTCGCCCGCTTCACGCACGATCGCCAGCGCGGTGGCCGTGGGGTTCCAGTCGGCCTCGTCCACGTGCTGGAGGATCTGGCGCGGGGAGCCGCCGCCCATGGGCATGCGAGCGAGCGTGCCGGCGTAAGAGAACGTCGTCCGTGAGCGGCGCTTGAGGCTGATCGCCATCTCGCCGTTCTGCGCGACCGCGAGCAGGTCGGTGCCGGGAGGGCCGAGCGAGCGCCCTTCGGTGCCGCCCAGGTGCATCCAGAAGAGTTCGACGGGCTGTCCTTCCCACGCGGCGCCGTAGACGATCGAGTGGCCGTCGGGCGAGAAGCGCGCGCGATGGATGGTGCCGCGCCGGAACGTGAGCCGGCGGAACTGGGGGCTGCTCACCACGGCGGCCGCCGGCGCGCCGCCGGCCGCCCGCGGCGCCTCGTCGGCGGGCGCGCCCAGGATGGCGAGCGCGTGCGCGACGTCGCGGGCCGACTCGAAACGCTCGCCCGTCTCCTTCTCGAGGCAGCGCAGCACGAGCGCGGCGAGCGCGGGCGCTTCGGCGCGCACGCGCGCCGTGAAAGCCGGCGGATCCTCGCGCAGGATCGCGGACAGCGTCTCGACCGGCGAGTCGCGGTGGAACGCGCGCACCCCGGTCAGCATTTCGTACAGCACGCAGCCCAGCGCGAACAGGTCCGAACCCGGGCCCGCCGACTGGCCGCGCGCCTGCTCGGGCGACATGTAGCCGACCGTGCCCAGGATGCGCCCGGACTCGGTCATCGTTCCCGACAGCGAGTCGGTCGAGCCCTCGCCGAGCACGAACTTGGCGAGCCCGAAGTCCAGCACCTTGACCGTGCCGTCGGCGGTCACGAACAGGTTCTCGGGCTTCAGGTCGCGGTGGATGACGCCGCGCGCGTGCGCCGCCGCGAGGCCGCGCGCGATCTGCGTGCCGTAGTCCACCACCTTGCGCAGCGGCAGCGCGCCCTCGTCCAGGCGCACGCGCAGCGTGGCCCCCTGGAGGAGTTCGGTGACCACGTACGGCATGCCGTCGTGCTGCCCGACGTCGAAGAGCGCGACGAGGTTGGGGTGCTGGATCGACCCGGCGGTGCGCGCCTCGATGTCGAACCGGCGCAGGCGCTCGGCGTCGGCGTTGAACTGCGCGTGCAGCAGCTTGATCGCCACCTCGCGGCCGAGCCGCGTGTCGGTGGCGCGGTACACCTCACCCATCGCGCCAGCGCCGAGCGGCGCGACGACGGTGTACGGGCCGAGCTGGAATCCGGGAGCGAGACTCATGAGCGCGGCACTGTACCCCAGCGCCATGCGCGGACCGAGAACGAAATCTCCGGCTCGGCCGCGCCGGCCCGCTCGGCGGCTTCGCGATCCCGGACCGGCTACGCCCTCGGCGGCGCGCCGTCCACGTGCAGCGCCAGCACGTCGCGCACCGCGGCGTTGAGCGGCGTCGCCACGCCGCACGCATCGCCCAGCTCGGCCACGGCGCCGCTCAGCCACGCCAGCTCGAGGCGGCGGCCGAGGCGCACGTCGGTCGCCAGCGACGCCTCCATCTGCGGCGG
>JBGAOB010000036.1:0-25040 GCA_044222045.1 Candidatus Eiseniibacteriota bacterium | reverse complement strand
AACGGCGGCTTCCTCGACCTGTGCCGCGGCCCGCACGTGCCCAGCACCGGCAAGGTGACCGCGTTCAAGCTCACGCACGTCGCCGGCGCCTACTGGCTGGGCTCGGAGCGCAACGAGATGCTCCAGCGCATCTACGGCACCGCGTTCGCCTCGCAGGCCGACCTCGACCAGCACCTGCAGCGCATCGAGGAGGCGCTCAAGCGCGACCATCGCCGCCTGGGCCGCGAGCTCGACCTGTACTCGATCCACGAGGAAGTCGGGCCGGGCCTGGTGCACTGGCACCCGCGGCTCGGCATGGTGCGCCACGTGCTCGAGGGCTTCTGGAAGGAAGAGCACCTCAAGGCGGGCTACTCGCTCGTCTACACGCCGCACATCTCGAGCGAGAAGCTCTACACGATCTCCGGGCACCTCGAGAACTACGCGGACATCATGTACTCGCCGATGCAGATCGACGAGCAGGCGTACCGCGCCAAGCCGATGAACTGCCCGAACCACATCATGATCTACAAGAACCGCAAGCACTCGTACCGCGAGCTGCCGCTGCGGTTCGCCGAGCTGGGCACCGTGTACCGCTACGAGCGGAGCGGCGTGCTGCACGGCATGGAGCGCGTGCGCGGCTTCACCCAGGACGACTCGCACATCTTCTGCCGTCCGGACCAGCTGCAGGACGAAGTGCAGGGCGTGCTCGACCTGCACCACCGGATCGTCACGACGTTCGGCTATGACTACAAGTGCTACCTGGCCACGCGCCCGCTCGACAAGTCGCTGGGCTCGGACGCCGAGTGGGAGTTCGCGACCAACGCGCTGCGCGGCGCGCTCGAGGCCCGCGGCATCCCGTACGAGATCGACGAGGGCGGCGGCGCCTTCTACGCGCCCAAGATCGACATCAAGCTGCGGGACGCGATCGGTCGCGAGTGGCAGTGCGGCACCGTGCAGGTCGACCTCAACCTGCCGAAGCGCTTCGGCGTCATGTACACGGCGTCCGACGGGCAGGAGCACGAGGTCATCATGCTGCACCGCGCGCTCTACGGCTCGCTCGAGCGCTTCGTGGGCATCTTCATCGAGCACACGGGCGGCGAGTTCCCGGTGTGGGTGGCGCCGACGCAGGTGATGGTGATCCCCGTGCATCCCAAGGCGCAGGAGTACGCCGAACAGACCGCCGAGATGTTCAAGGCGGCG
Organism: Candidatus Eiseniibacteriota bacterium; assembly: GCA_044222045.1. Classification (GTDB taxonomy): domain Bacteria; phylum Eisenbacteria; class RBG-16-71-46; order RBG-16-71-46; family RBG-16-71-46; genus JBGAMH01. The sequence goes on along the minus strand of JBGAOB010000036.1, from coordinate 23,861 downwards.
GGCATCCGCGTGGAGACCGACGGGCGTGACGAGAAGCTGGGCGCCAAGATCCGCGACGCCGAGCTGCAGAAGGTGCCGTACATGGTGGTGGTCGGCCCGCGCGACGCCGCCGCCGGCACGTGCGCGCCGCGCCGCAAGGGCCAGGGCGACCTCGGCACCATGCCGCGCGAGCAGTTCGTGGAGCGGATCACGCAGGAGATCCGCGACAAGGTGCGCTGAGCGGCCCGGAGAGCGCGAAGCCCCGCCGGGTGCGCCCCGGCGGGGCTTCGTCGTGACGGTGCGAGCGCGCGACCGGGCTAGAGGAACTGCCAGCCGATCCGGAACGGGACGTAGTGCAGCCAGCGACCGCTGCCGCCGCCGCGGTTGCCCTGCCAGCCCACGCTCACGCTCATGTTCTGCGTGTCGGTGATGGGAAAGCGCCAGGACGCCTGGGCGTCGGCGGCGATGCCGGTGGTGTTGCGCACGGCGGTGATCGCGGCGGGCTCGTCGAGATCGTTGAACAGCGGGTTGCCCGACTTCACGTTCAGCCGCGCGATCCCGACGCCGGCCTCGGCCCACAGCCGGTGCCAGACACGCACGCCGCCGCCGACGGTGGCCGAGTAGCGGAGCCCGTTGCCGCCGAGCGAGATGTTCTGCGCGTTGCCGTAGCCGTCGATCACCTGGATCTGCGTGCTGCGCGGCAGCGCCTGCAACTCGATCCGCGCGTGCGTGTCCCAGCGTCCGCCGTGCTCGCCGCGAAACAGCAGCGAACCGCCGAAGCCCGCCTGGAACGCACGGCGCACGTCGGCGGGGGCGACCATGCCACCCACGCCGCCCTCGCCCCACAGTTGCAGGCCCCACGGCAGCACGTGCGACGTGTCGCGGCCGGAGCCGCCCTCGGGCGCCCGCCGGCCGCCGCCGCGGGCGAACTCCCGGCCGAGCGCGCTGCGCGAGGTCATCGTGTCGACATCGGCCGGCACGCCCGGCGGAGTCTTCGGCGGCATCGTGGGATCGGGCGGGCTGTCCGCCGCCACGGGGGCGCCCTGCGGAATCGCGCCCGCCGCAGCGAACGCGGGAGAGACGACCAGCGACAGCAGCGTCACGGCCAGCACGAGGCGGCCGGAACGCACGGCGGGCGCCCGGACCGAGGCCCGGACGCCCGCGTGGGATGCGAGAGGAGCTTTCACGCGTCTCCGATCAGAACTTGAGCACGAGGCCACCCGAAGCCTCGAAGCCGCTCGGCCACCACGACGCCTCGGCGCCCTCGTCCTTCACGGACGCCATGCCGACGTACCGACCGATCTGGCAGTTGAACCCGGCCTGGTCGTTGAACATCATCAGCCCGCCGACGCGGCCCGACAGGCCGAAGCGTGCCACGTTCTGGGTCTCGAACGTGCCCGTCGTGGTGCCGTCGTCGAACTTGGCCTTGCCCGTCCAGTACGAAAGGCCCGGGCCGAAGTACACGACGGCGCGATCGCCGACCTTGACCACGCGGTCGCCGCCCACGCGCAGGTTCCACGAGCTCTGCGTGTACTTGAAGTCGTTCGAGCCGCTCGGCGCCGCCGTGCCCGGCTTGTCGGTCTCGCTGAAGAAGCCGATGCCGCCCGACATGGTGAAGGCGTAGTCCGAGGACATCAGGCGCCAGTACTGCAGGCCCACGCCGACTTCGGAGTGGTCGTACGCGCTGATGTAGCCGGCGCCGGCGCCCGAGTAGAGGTCCGCGGTGCCGTTCGTGATCTGGATGCCGTACAGGCCGTCCCCCTTCTCGAGGGCGAAGGCCGAGGTGGCCGCGAGCAGGCCGATGGCGACGGCCGCGAAACGCACGAGCTTCATGTGATCCTCCTGATCGTTGGGTCCAGCCCCCATGGCCGGAGAGCGACTGCAAGCTAGGGAGGGGGCCCGGTCGTGTCAACGCCCGCCCCGGTCGGGTGCGGCGCCTCCGCCCGAGCATTGGAGTGCGCCCGGCCGCCGGGAGGTGCGGCCGATTCCGGGGTTTCCGCCCCGGCCCCGGGGGGCCTCCGGACCGGCGGGCGTCCCGGGGCCGGTCCGGAGGTGGCTCCGAGCACCGGGTCCGGACCTTGCCCGGCCCGCCCGCCGGGAAGCCCGCTGGCCCCAGCCGCTTGCGCCGCGTCCACGGCATCGGCTACATTGCCGCCCGTTCCGAAAGCAGAAGCCCCGCGCTTCTCACCCCAAGCGGACCGCGTGTCTCGCCAAGGGTTCCAGCCGTGACACCTGTGGCCGCAGGGCGCTCGAACGTCTCGTTCGGGCGGTGTCATCACGCGGGGGGGGGATCTTCTGTCGGAGATCCCCGCCCGGCGTCTTTGTTTTGCAGCCGGCGTCGGCGCGGATCGACGTCGACCACCGACCCATGGGAGGACTTCGCCATTACGATTCCCGGCAAGCAGATCGAACCGCGCGTGAACGAGCGGATCCGCATCCCTCAGGTTCGCGTGATCGGGGACGACGGAGAACAGATCGGCATCATCACCACTCGCGAGGCGCTGGCCATGGCGCAGGCGAAGGGGCTCGATCTGGTCGAGGTCGCTCCGACTTCACGTCCGCCCGTCTGCAAGATCATGGACTACGGCAAGTTCGGCACGAACAGAACTGTCGTGATCGCAAGGCGCGGAAGAACCAGCAGCAGCAGCAGCTGAAGGAAGTCAAGATGCGTCCGAAGATCGACGACCACGACTACAACTTCAAGCTGCGACATGCGCGCGAGTTCCTCGACGAACGCGACAAGGTGAAGTTCACGATCACCTTTCGCGGTCGCGAGATGGCCCATCAGACCCGCTGGCGGGGCGATCAATCAGATCGTGCAGGACCTGGCCGAGATCGCGAACGTCGAACAGCCGCCGCGCTCGGAAGGACGCACGATCACCAGCGGTCAGTTCAAGGAAGGCGGCCAAGCCGGGAGACAAGAAGGCGGAGGGTGCGGCCACGGCGCCGTCGCCCGGTCCCACGAAGGAGTGACGGATGCCCAAGCAGAAGACCAATCGAGCCGCGGCCAAGCGCTTCAAGCTCTCCGGCACCGGCAAGGCGAAGCGCCGCAAGAGCGGCCTGCGCCACGGCATGTTCAACAAGAACCGTGTCACGAAGCGCAATCTGGGCCGTTCGGTGATGGTCGCCGACGAGGACCAGGCGCGCGTGCAGCGCATGCTGGGCAAGCGCTGATCGTTCGCTGATCCCCACCGACCGACCCCCGGGCGCCCCCGAGCGCGCCGGGCTGGAGGAATAGCAAGATGCCTCGTTCAAAGACCGTCGTTCCGGGCCGCGCGCGCCGCAAGAAGGTGATGAAGGCCGCGAAGGGCAACTTCTCCGGCCGCCGGAAGCTGTACAAGAGCGCCCTGCAGACCGTGCAGCGCGCCGGCCAGTTCGCCTACGAGCACCGCCGCACCAAGAAGCGCGAGTTCCGCGCCCTGTGGATCACGCGCATCAACGCGGCCGCTCGCCTGAACGGCCTCAGCTACAGCACGCTCGTCGCCGGCCTCAAGAAGGCCAACATCGAGGTCAACCGCAAGCTCCTCGCCGATCTCGCCGTTCACGACGCGCCGGCGTTCACGAAGCTGGCGGAGGTGGCGAAGGCCGCCACGGCGTGACTCCGATGAGTGGCGATCTGCTCTCCGGCGTCGCGGACGGCTGGAGCGCGGCCGATCCCACCGCAGTGACGCCCGACCACGCGGCGCGGCTGTCCGAGCTCCAGGCTCTGGACGCCGCGCTCGCGGCGCTTTATGCGCGTGGGGCGGAGGTGCTGGCGGCCGCCGAGGACGATTCCGTGCTGCGCGAGCGGCACACCGCGCTGCTCGGACGCGAGCGCGGCGTGGTCACGCGGGCGCTCGCCGACATGCCGAAGCTGTCGGTGGACGAACGCAAGGTGCGCGGCAAGGGCCTGAACCTCGTGAAGCGCTGGCTGACCGAGGTGCACGACGCGCGCCGCGACGCGCTCGCGACCGCGAAGGAAGCCGCCGACGCGCTGGACGTGACGCTGCCCGGCCGCAGGCCGTGGAGCGGGCGCCCGCACGTGCTGGCGCAGGTGCGCGACGACCTGCTCGACCTGTTCCACGGGCTCGGCTTCAGCGTGTACACGAGCCCCGAGGTGGAACTCGACTCGTACAACTTCGGCAAGCTCAACTTCGCGCCCGACCATCCCGCGCGCGACGCGCACGACACGTACTTCGTGAATCCCGAGATCGTGCTGCGCACGCACACCTCGCCGGGCTGGGTGCGGGCCATGGAGGAGCTGAAGCCGCCGATGCGGCTGGTGTTCCCGGGCCGCGTGTACCGCGCGGAGGCCGTGGACGCGAGCCACATGGACCAGTTCCACCAGATGGACGGCCTGTTCGTGGGGCGCAACGTGTCGATGGCCGACCTCAAGGCCACGTTGAACACGTTCGCGCGCGCCATCTACCGCGCCGACCTGCCCACGCGCATCATTCCGATCTACTTCCCGTTCGTCGAGCCCGGCGTGCAGATGGACGTGCAGTGCGTCACGTGCTCCGGCACGGGCCGCATCGCCGCCGAGGGCGGCGAGCGTCGCTGCCCGGTGTGCAAGGGCACGAAGTGGGTGGAGGTGCTCGGCGCCGGCATGGTGCACCCGAACGTGTTCCGCGCGGTCGGCCTCGACCCCGAGGAGTGGACCGGCTTCGCGTTCGGCATGGGCCTCGAACGCATCGCCATGGGCCGCTACGGCATCCCCGAGATCCGCCTGTTCCTCGAGAACGACGTGCGGTTCCTGGGCCAGTTCTAGGAAGGACGACTCCGAGTGAAGCTCCCGATCTCGTGGCTCCGCCAGTGGGTGGAGTTCGACGCGACGCCCGCGCAGGTGGCCGAGGCGCTGACCACGCGCGGCTTCTACGTGGAAGGCGTCGAGGAACACGGCCGGCGCTACCCCGGCATCGTCGTGGCGCGCGTGCTCGAAACCGAGAAGCACCCGAACGCCGACAAGCTGAAGCTCTGCCGCGTGGACGGCGGCTCCGGCGAGCTGCGCATCGTGTGCGGCGCGCCGAACGTGGCGGCCGGCATGGTCGTGGCGCTGGCGACGCTCGGCACCACGATGCCGAACGGGCTCGTGATCAAGGCGGCCAAGATCCGCGGCGAAGAGAGCCACGGCATGCTGTGCTCGGCGCGCGAGCTGATGATGTCCGAGGACCACGGCGGCATCCTGGACCTGCGCGAGACGCTCGCGGGCGCCGACCTGGTGCCCGGGCGCGCGCTCGACAGCTACCTGCCGGAACCCGACGCCGTGCTCGAGGTGGAGGTGCCGTTCAACCGCCCCGACGGCATGGGCGTGGTCGGACTCGCGCGCGAGGTGAAGGCCGCGCTCGGCGGCCGCTGGACGCCCACGGCGCACAAGCGCCTCGCGGCGAAGCCCGCCGTGGCGGGGGGCTTCGACCTGGCGCTCGAGGACCGCGACGGCTGCCCGAGCTACCTGGGGCAGGTGGTGACGGGCGTCACGATCGGGCCGTCGCCCACGTGGCTCGTGCGCCAGCTCGAGGCGATGGGTCAGCGTTCCATCAACAACGTGGTCGATCTCACGAACCTGGTCCTGTTCGAGTTCGGCCAGCCCGTGCACGCGTTCGACCTCGACACGCTGGCCGGCCCGGCGATCGTGGTGCGGCGCGCGAAGGCGGGAGAGAAGCTCGTCACGCTCGACGGCAAGGAGCGCGAGCTGAATCCGGAAGTGCTGCTGATCTGCGACGCGAAGCGCCCCGTGGCGCTCGCGGGCGTGATGGGCGGCGCCGAAACCGAAGTCACCGACGGCACGAAGAACCTGCTGCTGGAGTGCGCGTGGTTCCGACCGCAGCGCATCCGCCGCTCGGCACGCTCGCTGGATCACGCCACCGAGGCGAGCAAGCGCTACGAGCGCGGCGTGGACCCCGGCATCGCGGATGCCGCGGCGGCGCGATTCCTGGCGCTGCTCCAGGAACTCTGCCCCGGTGCGCAGCTGGGCGCGGGCACGTGGCTGCGCGACAAGCCCGAGCCGCCCACGCTGAGCCTGCGGCCGTCCCGCTGCGATCGACTGATCGGCCTGCCGTTCACGGCCTCGCGCTGCACGCAGCTGCTCGAAGCCCTCGAGTTCGGCGTCAAGGCGCAGGGCGACGTGCTGCGCGTGACGGTGCCGAGCTGGCGACTGGACGTGTCCCTCGAGGACGATCTCGTGGAGGAGGTCGCCCGCAGTCACGGGTACGACCTCATTCCCGACGCGCCGCTCGAGACGGGCGGCGCATTCGCCACGCGCACGCCGCGCGAGCGCACGGTGCGGCGCGCCCGCGAAGCCATGCTCGCGCGCGGCCTGCACGAGGCGTGGTGCAGCAGCATGGTCGGCGAGCGCGAGGCGCTGGACGCGGTCGCGCTGATGGGCGAGGAGCCGCGACTGGTGCGGCTCGCGAACCCGATGAGCCGCGAGAGCGAGGTGATGCGCCCGAACCTGCTGCCCGGGCTGCTCCGCGCGGTCGCGCACAACCTGCGGCAGGGCGCGTCGGCCGTGCGCCTGTTCGAGGTCGGAGCGGGCATCCAGTGGAAGAAGGGCCAGGACCCCGCCCGGGGCGAGCTGCCCGCAGAGACGCTCATGGTCGCCGCGGTGGTCGCCGGCCAGCGCTGGGCGCATGCGCACGACACCACCCAGGCGGCAGCCGACTTCCTGGACGCCAAGGGGCTCTGGGAGGCGTGGCTCGACGAAATGCGCGTTGACGGCCCTACATGGCGCTCCTATGCTGCGCCCGGTTGGAAACCCGGTGCCAGTGCGGAAGTTGCGGTCGGGACTTCACGCATTGGCTGGGCCGGTCAGTTGGCTCCATCCTTCCTCCGCTCGTGGGACATCGAGGTGCCCGTCCACGCGTTCGTGGCGCTCCTCGAGCCGCTCGGCGGAGTGGGGCCGGGGCGGCGGGCCAGCCTGCCGGGCCGCTTCCCGGCGGTGCGCCGCGACCTCGCGTTCTTCGTCCCGCGAGCCGTGACGCACGCCCAGATCGTCGGCAGCCTCACCGGCGCGTCCGGCGAACTGCTGCGGTCGGTCGAACTGTTCGACGTCTACGAGGGCCCCGGAACGCCGGCGGGCATGAAGAGCCTGGCCTACGCGCTGCAGTTCCAGAGCGCGGAGCGAACGCTGGCGGAGTCCGAGGTCGAGTCTCTACAGGAACGCATGGTGGCGGCCGTCGCGAGGGAGTGCGGCGGTCAGCTGAGGGAAAAAGCATGATGGACACCGCCGTCGTGACCACCGCCGATCTGGACAAGCTGGCCGAACGCGTCGAGCGGGCCGCGACGCTCGTGCAGCAGCTGCGCGAGAAGAGCGCCACGCTGGAGCAGGAGAAAGCCGACCTGACGCGCCGGCTGGCCGAGACCGAGCAGAAGCTGCAGGGCCAGGATCCCGCTGCGATCGTGCAGGAACTCGCCGCGCTCAAGAAGGAGCAGCGCGAGTGGCACGGGGAGCGGCGCGAAGTGGCCACCCGGATCGAGGCGCTCCTCAAGAAGCTGGAGCGCATCGAGTCGTAACCCCGCCGCGGATCCGGGCACCGGCGCTCGCCGGTGGGTCGGACACCGGGCGGACGCACTGACCAACACTCGCAGGGAAAGCGGCGACCCAGGCGAAATCGATGGAAACCACCGACCTCGGCGGCCGGAACGAATCGAAGAACATCGTTCAGGTCCAGATCTTCGGTCACCACTACACGATCCGCGGCGAAGCCGACCAGGAGTACATCCTGGGCGTGGCCGCGTACGTGGACCGGAAGATGCGCGAGATCACCGAGAAGCTCCCGGTGGCCTCGCTGTCCAAGGTGGCGATCCTCGCATCGCTGAACATCGCCGATGAGTTGTTCAAGGAGCGCGCATCGCGAGAGCGGCAGGGAAGCCAGATGAGCGATCGGGCGGCTCGCCTGAACGCCATGCTGGACCAGATCCTCGAGGACGAGTCCTCCTGAACCCCGCTGTTCCCGCGGCGCCATCCGCGACGACATCCCCTGCGGTGCCCGTGATGGTTACCCGTTCTTGAACCAATGAAGCGTTCTCGGGAGAGCCGATGAGCGGCGACGCCACGCCTCACGTCCTCACGGACGGCGGGGAAGGTTGACCCGGTCCAGGTTCGCCCACCTGCACTGCAGGTTCACAAGAACGTCGACCACACGGCACTCGCGGGGTCTTTCTCCCTGCCTCGATGCTGGCGGCCGCCGGCATCAAGGGGGGTACGATGAATCAGGCATGGCTCGTCGGCGGCATCGTGCTCGATGCCGTCGCGGCGTTTCTGCTGGGCTGGTTCGTCCGCAGCCGCCTGGGCAAGGCGCGCCTGCGGAGCGCCGAAGCGCGCGCCCGCGAGGTGCTCGAGGACGCCCGCAAGGAAGCCGACACCGTCCGGCGCGACGCGGTGCTGCAGGGCCGCGAGGAGACGCTCCGCCTGAAGCAGGAGGTCGAGCGCGAGATGCTCCAGGCGCGCAACGCGCAGCTCGAGACCGAGCGTGCGTTCCAGCAGAAGGAAGCCGCGTTCAACCGGCGCGTGGAGCTGATCGACAAGAAGGAGCGCGACTTGAAGAAGCTCGAGGGCGACATCGCCGCCCGCGAGCAGACGGTAGGCGCGCGCTCCGGCGAGCTCGACGCGCTGATCGCGTCGCAGACCGCGAAGCTCGCCCGCATCGCCAACCTGACGCCCGAGCAGGCGCGCGAGCAGCTGGTGGCGTCGATCGAGCAGGACGCCCGCGCCGAGGCCGCGCGCCGGGCCGCGGAGATCCGCGAGTCGGCGCAGCGCAACGCCGAACGCGACGCGCGCAAGGTGCTGTCGCTCGCGATCCAGCGGTTCGCCGGCGACCACGTGTCGGAAACCAGCGTGTCGGTGGTGCATCTGCCGAGCGACGACATGAAGGGCCGCATCATCGGTCGCGAGGGCCGCAACATCCGTTCGTTCGAGATCATCACGGGCGTCGACGTGATCATCGACGACACGCCCGAGGCGGTGATCCTGTCCGGCTTCGACCCGGTGCGTCGCGAGATCGCGCGCATCTCGCTGGAACGGCTCGTGGCCGACGGTCGTATCCACCCCGCACGCATCGAGGAAGTCGTCACCAAGGTGCGCGAGGAGATCGAGAACAAGATCCAGGAGCTGGGCGAGCAGGCGTGCATGGAGGTCGGCGTGCTCGGGATGCACCCCGAGCTGCAGAAGACGCTCGGCCGGCTTCACTACCGCACGAGCTACGGGCAGAACATCCTGCGGCACTCGATCGAGGTCGCACACCTGGCCGGCATCATGGCCGCCGAGATCGGCATGGACCAGAAGATGGCCAAGCGCGGCGGCCTGATGCACGACATCGGCAAGGCGATCGACCACGAGCAGGAGGGCACGCACCCGGCGCTCGGCATGGAGTTGGCCACGCGCTACGGCGAGCCGCAGCCGGTGCTCGACGCGATCGGCTATCACCACGACGACTACGCGGGCGGCAGCCTGTGGCCGGTGCTGATCTCGGCGGCCGACGCCATCTCGGGCGCGCGTCCCGGAGCGCGGCGCGAGAGCCTGGAGATCTACATCAAGCGGCTCGAGTCGCTCGAGAAGATCGCGAACGCGTTCCCCGGCGTGGAGAAGAGCTATGCGATCCAGGCCGGCCGCGAGGTGCGCATCATGGTGGAGCACCAGAAGGTGGACGACGCGCGCGCGCACGGGCTGGCCAGCGAGATCGCGCGACGCATCGAGAAGGAACTGCAGTACCCCGGGCAGATCCGCGTGACGGTGATCCGCGAGACGCGCGCAGTGGACTACGCGAAGTAGCCGAACCGAGGGAGTCGCCATGCCCGCGAAACGCACGCGAAAGGCGAAGAAGAAGAGCGTCGCGCGGCAGCCGCGCGGCCGGTCCACCGTGGCGAGGCCCGTGCGGCGCCGCGCCGCACGGGCGCGCGCACGACGCGGCCCCGCGCTCGCGCCGGTGGACGTCTCCGCCCTCCGGCTGCCGGAGTGCCAGTTCGTCCAGGCGCACAACACCTACGCGTATGCGGGACGCGCGGAGCGGGCCGGTGGCTTCGGCGAGGTCGTGGAGCAGCTCTACCGCGCCGGCGTGCGCGGCGTGGAACTCGACCTGCACGCCTCCCCGCGCGGCTGGGCCTGGAGCGTGGGGCACGATGGCGAGTACCGCTCCGGCGAGCCGTTCCAGCTGCCGGCGTTCCTCGAGGAGCTCGACCGCTGGTCCTGGGACCGTCGTGCGGCGGGCGGCCACGAGCCCATGCTCGTGAACCTCGAGCTCAAGGACGCCGCCGCCGATCCGGAGTTCGCCGTCGAACTCGACCGGGCGATCGCGGTGTCGTTCCACCACGCGGTGCTCTTCTCGCCCCACGCCCTGCTGTGGGACGTGGGCGAGCACCTGCGCCAGGTGGCCGCCGATCCGGAACGGTGGCCGACGATCGGCCAGATGCGGAACACGCTCGTGCTGTGCCTGAGCGGCGGGGACGAGGACACGCTGAAGCGGTATGCCGGCACGCACCACGAGTTGCGTCTCTGCTTCGCCGACTTCGCTCCGAGCATGGCTCCCGGGGATCCCGGTCAGTTCCGCGGCCCCGACCGCATGATCCTCAACCTGCAGTGCGGCGCCGGGGGAGTGCTGGGCGACTGGCGCGGCTTCCTGGGCCGTGCCGCAAGGCGTCGCGACGTGTTGCCGCGCGTCTGGTGGGAGCACATCCCGCACCTGATGAGCGAGCGGATCGACGAGTCCGTGGCGGCACTCGATCTCGGCGCCTGGTGCGTCGCCTCCGACTCCGCCCTCGAAGTGCTGTTCCATGCCGGCCTCCAGGGCTTCCGTCCCCGCCCGGGCCTCTGAACTCCCACACGGACTCCCCATGACCAACATCCTCTTCATCGCCGACGTGATCGGCTCGCCCGGGCGCGAGGTCGTCAAGGCGCTGCTGCCGGGCCTTCGCCGCCGTCACGACCTGCACCTGGTCGTCTGCAATTGCGAGAACTCCGCCGCCGGATTCGGCGTGACGCGCGAGACCGCGCGCGACCTGTTCTCGGCGGGTTGCGACGTGCTGACGGGCGGCAACCACCTGTGGGACAAGCGCGACTCGATGGACTACATCGCCGAGGAGCCGCGCCTCGTGCGCCCGGCGAACCTGCCCGCCGGCACGCCTGGCGAAGGCTGGCGCGTGTTCAAGGCGTCCAACGGCGTGCCCGTGGGCGTCGTGAACCTGCTCGGCCGCGTGTTCATGAAGGAATGCGACTCGCCGTTCGAGGGCGCCGACCGCGCGATCGCCGCGCTCGCCCCGCAGGCCAAGGTGGTGCTCGTGGACATCCACGCCGAGACGACCGCCGAGAAGGTGGCGCTCGGCTGGCACCTCGACGGCCGCGCGAGCCTCGTGGTGGGCACGCACACGCACGTGCAGACCGCGGACGATCGCGTGCTGCCGCGAGGCACGGCGTTCGTGTGCGACGCGGGCATGACCGGCGGCTTCGAATCGGTGATCGGCATGGAGCGCGACGGCGCGCTGCGCCGCTTCCTCACGCTGCTGCCCGAGCGGCTGCAGCCGGCGGACGGCGACCTGCGGCTGAACGCGGTGCTCGTGCAGGTGGACGAGGCGACGGGACGCGCCACGCGCATCCAGCGCCTGCAGATCCCGCACGTGCGCGGCGGCGCGGCCGCGAGCGGGTGTCGCCTGCTCACGGGCGCCGAGCCGGCCGAAGCGGCGCGCGTCGAGGCGCAGCTGCGCGCGCACGCGCTGATCCAGGCGGGCGTGCAGCCGAAGCTCGCGCTCGTCTCGGTGGGCGACGACCCGGCCTCGCAGGTCTACCTCAAGAAGAAGGGCGAGGCCTGCGCGGACGCGGGCATCGCGGTGGACCGCGTGCAGTTCCCGGCCGGGTCCACGACCGCCGAGGTCGTGCGCCGCGTGCACGAGCTGGGCGCCGATCCGTCGGTGCACGGGATCCTCGTGCAGCTGCCGCTGGCGGCGCCCGCGGACGGCCAGGCCGTGCTCGAAGCGATCCCACCGGCCAAGGACGTCGACGGCTTCCATCCCGAGAGCGCCGGCCGGCTGGCCGTGGGGCTGCCGGGCTTCGTGCCGGCCACGCCGTACGGCATCGTGCGGCTGCTCCAGCACTACGAGATCCCGATGCGCGGGCGGCACGCGGTGGTGATCGGCCGCAGCCACATCGTCGGCCGGCCGATGGCCACGCTGCTGTCCTCCAAGGGCTGCGACATGACCGTGACGATCGGCCACAGCGCGAGCGGGCCGGGGCTGATCGAACTGGCGCGCCAGGCCGACCTGCTCGTGGCTGCGGCGGGCCAGCGGCACATGGTGAACGGCGACTGGGTGAAGCCGGGCGCCGTGGTCGTGGACGTCGGCATCCACCGGCTGCCGCCGCCGCCCGGCTCCACGAAGAACCGCCTCACCGGCGACTGCGAGCCCGACAGCGTCAAGGCCGTGGCGTCGGCGTTCACGCCCGTGCCCGGCGGCGTCGGGCCCATGACCGTGGCGATGGTCGTGCTGAACACCGTGATCGCGGCCGAGCGCCAGAGCGGGAAGGAGCAGCGCTGACGTGGCCACGATGCCCGCTCCCGAGGATCGCGTCCTCACCGTCCTCGAGCTGACGCGTGCCATCAAGGAGACGCTCTCCGAGTCGTTCGGCTCGGTGTGGGTGAAGGGCGAGATCTCCAACTTCAAGCGCGCCGAGAGCGGGCACCTGTACTTCAACCTCAAGGAAGGCCGCGAGGCGCTGCTCGCCTGCGTCATGTGGCGCGGCAGCGCGATGCGGCTGGGCTTCAACCCGGCCGACGGCACCGAGGTGGAGGCGTTCGGCGAGATCACCGTCTACGAGCCGCGCGGCAACTACCAGCTCGTGGTCAAGACGCTGCGGCCGGGCGGCCTCGGCGCGCTCCTGCTGCAGCTCGAGGAACTCAAGCGCCGGCTGCAGGCCGAGGGCCTGTTCGACGCCGCGCGCAAGCGCCCGCTGCCGCGCTTTCCGCGCACGGTGGGGGTGGTCACGTCGCCCGTGGGTGCGGCCGTGCGCGACGTGGTGAAGGTGCTGCGTTCGCGCTGGCCGTCGGTGCGCATCGTGCTCGCGCCCGTGCGCGTGCAGGGCGAGGGCGCGGCGGCCGAGATCCGCGCCGCGATCGAGGCCAGCTTCGGCTGGGGCGGCGCCGACGTGCTCATCGTTCAACGAGGAGCCCGTCTGCGCGCGATCGCCGCCTCCGCACGCCGGTGATCAGCGCCGTGGGTCACGAGGTCGACTGGACGCTCGCCGACCTGGCCGCCGACGTGCGCGCGGCCACGCCGTCGAACGCCGCCGAGCTGGCCGTGCGCGACCGCGACCGGATGCGCACCGATCGAGCAGTGGGCAGTCGCGCCGATCGCGCCGTGCGCGAGACGATCGCCGAGCACCGGCGGCACCTCGAACGGCTGCTCGGGCGGTACAGGTTCCGCAGCGTGCGCGAGGTGTTCGGCGACTGGCAGCAGCGCGTGGACGGAAACGGCGCGCATGGACGCGGCGCTGCGCGCGCGCATGGCACGCCTGCGCCAGCGGCTGGACGGCGCGGTCGGCGTACGGCCTGCGCGAGTTCCCGCGCCAGCTGCGCGACCGCCGCGACGGCCTGACCCGGCTCGCCGACCGGCTGGAGGACGCGGTCGTCGATCACGTGCAGAATCAGCGCCGCCGGGTGGCCGCGCTGGAGGATCGCCTGCAGCCCTGAGCTCCCGCGCGCGTCATGGAACACGGCTACGCGCTCGTGCGCGGCGCCGACGGCGTGTTCGTGCGCTCGGCCGAGGCGCTGAGCCCGGACAGAAGGTCACACTGGAGTTCGCGCGCGGGGAAGCCGGCGCGACGATCGACACCATCCGACCCGGAGAACGCGATGCCCCCCAGGAAGACCGCGGCGGCGCCGACCGGCGCTGAGCCACCGCTCGATTTCGAAGAGTCGATGAAGCGCCTCGAGACCGTCGTGGACGAGCTCGAGAGCGGCGAGTTGTCGCTGGAGGATTCGATCGCCCGCTACGAGGAAGGCGTGAAGCTGTCGCGCCGCCTCACGCAGACGCTCGACGCCGCCGAGAAGCGCATCGAGCGGCTGGTCGAGTCCGGCGACGACGCCGAACCGACCACGGAAGCCGTCGAGCTGAAGCTCGGGAACGACGACGGTCCCGAGGGCGAGTTGCCGTTCTGATGGCGCCGGCACGGGGGCCGCGACCGGCCGTGCTGGCCACGACACGCGCGCTGGCCGCGCGCCGCACCGCGTTCGAACGCCATCTCGCCAAGGCGATGCGCGAGCGCGCGGGCGGGCCGGGCAAGCTCGGCCAGGCCGTGCGCTACGCCGCGCTGTCGCCGGGCAAGCGGCGGCGGCCGCTGCTCGTGCTGTGCGCGTGCGAGGCCGTGGGAGGCGAGTGGCGCCGCGCGCCGCCCGCCGCCGCCGCCGCGGAGTGCGTGCACGCGTTCGTCGAACGACGACCGCCGGCCGCGCGGACGACGACGACTACCGCCGGGGCTACCACGCACCGAAGTTCGGCGAGGCGCTCGGCGTGCTCGCCGGCGACGCGCTGCTGGCGTTCGCGTTCGAGGAGCTGACGCGCCTCGCGGAGACGGGTGTGCCCGCGCCACGCGTGCTGCAGGCCGTGCGCCGGCTGGGCCGCGCCGCGGGCGCCGAGGAGTTGTGCGGCGGGCAGGCGCTGGACATCGCGGCCGAACGGCGGCGCGTGGGCGCCGCGGGCGTGCGGGACATCCACGTGCGCAAGACCGGCGCGCTGATGGGCGCGAGCCTGGCGCTCGGCGCGCTCGCGGGCGGGGCGCCTCCCCGCACCGTGGAGCGGTTGGACGAGGCGGGGGTGATGCTGGGGTTCGCGTTCCAGATCACCGACGACCTGCTGAACGCCGGCTCGTCGCTGCGCTCGCTCGGCAAGCGTGCGGGCACCGACGCCGAGCGCGGCAAGGCCACGTATCCGCGCGCCGTCGGCGAGCGCCGGGCCCGCGCGGAGGCCGACCGGATCATGCTCGCGGTCGAGAGCGCGATCGAGCGCACGTGCCCGCGGCCGGCGCTGCTGCGGCAGCTGATCGACGCCACCGCGAAACGCGACCGCTGACCCTGGCCGCCGGCGCGGCGGACCGTAGAAGAAGCGCAGGCTCGCGCGGGCGCCCCTTCGTGCTGCGTGCTGCGCGCTACTGCGTGACCACGAACCGGCGCGAGACCGTGCGGCCGTCACCCGTGAAGCGGGCGAGGTACAGACCCGGACGGAGCGTCGCCCCGTGCGAATCCCGACCGTCGAACGCCATCACGTAACGACCCGCCTCGAAATCGCGATCCGCCACGACGCGGACCAGTCGACCGGTCACGTCGTAGAGGGCCAGCCGGCCGTGCGAGGCCGACGGGAGCGCGAAGCTCATGGTCATGTTGCCGCCGTGCGACGGGTTCGGCCACACCGGCGCGAACTCGAACGCCTGCGGACCGTTCGACGGACCGACGCCCACCGTCTGCGTGGTGTCGGCGATGCCCTGGAGCGTCAGGCACCACTGGTTCAGCGTGCCGACGTCCTGGCCCGCGTTGTCGGACACGAACATCGTCCACGTGCCGGCCGAAGGCAGGCCGTTGAACGCCGCGAGCGAACCCGCCGGCGTCAGCGTGGTCGGATACGTGCCCACCAGGTTGTCCGCGCTGCCGCCCGTGCGGTTGTGCAGACGGACGCTCGTCGCACCGTGCCGCAGGTCGACGATCAGGTCGCCGCGCCACGTGTGCGTGATGTCCACGCTCACCTGGACGTTCGTCACCGTGAACGCCGAAGCCACCGCCATGTCGTTCGTCACGCCGGTCGGCGTGTTGTCCGGAATCGCCAGCGCCGGGTTGTTGCACGCGTTGAACGTGGACGACGAGCTGAACAGGGTCAGCACCACCGAGTACGAGCTGTTGTCGGCGGCGGCCACCATGCGCGGCGTGCCGCTGTAGCCCGCCAGCGTGGCGCTCAGCGAGTAGGTCTGCGCGTACTGCGGCGGGAACGAGAACTCGCCGGCGGCGTTCGTCGTGGTGGTCACGCCACCCGGCTGCAACGTCACCGTGATGCCCGCGCCACCCCAGGCCGGACCGACCGCCACGCGACCCGAGATGTTGCTCGTGGGCGGCGGCTCCGGAGCGACCAGGAAGTGTGCGGCGTTCTCGAGCAGCTGCTTCGCCTGCGTCGAATCCGTGACCGCCTTGATGTCGAACGCGAAGCAGACGATCTGCCCGCTCTGCGGCGCGGCGTTGTTGTCGAACACGCTCACGCCCACGCCGGTCGGGTAACCCGAGTGGCCGAACACCGCGTAGGCGGGAGCCACCGGCAGGTACGAATCGTTCCGGCCGTACTCGCCCGTCACGAACGTGACCGGAATCGTCGCCGGCAGCACGTTCGGGATGTTCGCGAGCGGGTGCGACGCCTGACCGGACGAGATCGTCAGATCACCGGCGTTGTCCGACTGCCACGTCACGCCGTGCAGCACGTTCGTCGCGAACGTCGGGTAGGTGGGCGAGGAGAGCGCGTCGTAGCCGACTTCGCCGCCTTCCACCAGGATCTTGCCGCCACCGGCCACGTACGACTCGAGGGCCGCGCGATACGTCGCGTTGGCCACCGGGCCCAGGTTCCGGCCGCTGGCGTTGACGATGAAGCTGTAGCCCGTCCAGGTCGCCGGGTTCGAGGTGCCGGCCGCTTCGACCGACGCCACGTAGCCCATGCTGTTCAGCCAGCCGGCGATCACGTTCGCGGACTGGATCGTCACGTCCGCCTTGCCTTCGATCGTCGTGACCTTGGTCGGGTCCTTCTCGTCCACCACCACCTTGCTCTCGGTGCGCTTCGCCACTTCGTCGTCGTCCAGCACCAGCACGGTGCCGAGCGCCGAGCTGAGCGTGAACGTGTGCTCACCGACGGCCGGGCTGCGACCCGTGTTCGGCACCGTGGCGACGTCCTGCGCGGAGATGTGGTAGGTCACCACGTCACCCGGCACCACCGCGACGGCGGCGAAGTTGCCCGTGTAGTTGTTCGTCACGCCGACGCGAGCCAGCGTGATCGGGGCCTGCGCGACCGCGTTCAGCGTCCACGTGAGCGTCACCGAGGTCGTGTTCACGCCCAGGTTGTCCGTCACGGTCGCCGCGACGGCGAGCGGCCAGCTGATCACCGGAGCGATGGTGATCGGCGTGTGCACGATCGTCGGCGGCGTGACGTCGGCGCCGACGTGGAACACGTACGGCGTGGCCGGAGCGGTGGTCGGCTTGTAGGCCGTGCCGCCGTTCGTGTCACGCGCGCGGATGAAGTACACGATGTTCGAGGCGACGCCCGGACCCGGGATGTTCGCCGAGTACTCGTTCGGGTTCGCCGTCGGCGCCATCGCGACGGAGTCGGTGATCGACGCGCCGTGGCCCCAGAACAGCATCGGGGTGCCGGCGAGCGGCTGTACCGACGTCACCGTGGCGACGACCGCGTACGGGCCGGCGACGTTCTCGACGTCCACGAGCGGCGTGTGCGTGATCGTGGGGATGAAGTCGGCCGGGTTCACGAAGCCCCAGAACCCGAACTTCGCCACGATCGTGCCGACGTGCGCGCCACCGTACAGGTCGATGTCCGACTGGATGATCTGGTTCGCCGCGTCCGCCATCGTGGCGCTCGTGCCGAGCGCGAAGTGGTGGTCGAGGACCAGGCGATCCATGACCGTGCGGCCGACCGAGTTCCACGTGTCGATGAGGCCCGAGCACCACAGCGTGCCGGAGTCGTGCACCTCGCCGCAGCAGTTCTCGGGGTAGTGCAGCGTCACGTCGATCAGCGGACGACCGGTCCACGTCTCGCCGTTGCCGTCCCACGTGAAGAAGTGCATCGGCTGGAAGCCCGGGAACTTGAAGAGCGAGTACGAACCGCCCCAGTAGTCGCCGAAGCCTTCGCCCATCTGGCCTTCCTGCCCGCCGCCCCAGCCCGGAACGATGTTGTCCTGGATGGAGTGACCGTACTCGTGCCAGATCACGTCCGCGTCCTCGTCGTCGTCGATGCCGCCCTCGCCGAAGGCGAGGTGACCCGTCGAGGGGACGTAGTGGGAGTTGTCCGCGCCCGAGAGGCCGTGCGAGTCGACCGGCTGGATGCGGTTGTTCACGTTCGTGAAGCCGAGCCCCTGGATGTAGCGCTGGCTGAAGTCCAGCTGGTAGTAGCACATCACGTCTTCGAAGCCCTGCGCGCTGCGCTGGAACCGGAAGCTGTCCGGCTGCGTGGCGGTGACGGGAGCCTGCGTCGGCGCCTCGTCGTCGATCAGCTGCACGTACGGACCCGAGAGGCTGTACGTGCCGGCGCTGAGCGTGATGCCGTGCAGGGGCACGATGTCGTACGACGCCGGGAACGGCACGGCGGTGTCGGCATCGGCGTTGTCGAGGTACGTGCTGTCGCCCATCTTGGAGCGCGGATCCGGATCGAACACGCGGCCCGTGCCCTCGGCGTAGCGCATTTCGTCGGCCACACCGATCACGTCACCGGTCTTCGCGTCCACGAACACGCGCCAGTCG
Organism: Candidatus Eiseniibacteriota bacterium; assembly: GCA_044222045.1. Classification (GTDB taxonomy): domain Bacteria; phylum Eisenbacteria; class RBG-16-71-46; order RBG-16-71-46; family RBG-16-71-46; genus JBGAMH01. Next base: position 5,433 of record JBGAOB010000036.1, on the reverse strand, counting down.
CCCGCCGGCTTCTCCACCGGAAGCGAGGCGATGTACGCCAGGCGCGGCGTGCGATCCTGCATGACGATCGAAAGCTGGGCCTTGAAGGCGCCGATCGCGCGGCCGGGCCGCACCGTGGCGACGGCCTTCTCGAGCGCCTGCTTGTCCGTGATCGACGGCGACGTGGCCACCGTGATCTCCGGCTTGAGGTTGTTCATCACCGACGAGACCTGGCCACGCTTGTTGACCTTGACCACGATCTCGGAGCGGTACACCGGCACGCCGTTGAGCACCTGGTTCCAACGGAAGTGCGTGCCCGAAGGGGACTCCTTGCCGTAGGCCAGTTCGAGGTTCTGGTCGACGGCGGCGGCCGACAGGCCGAGCTCGGAGGCGTGCGCCTTGATCCAGGTGGAGGCGATGTCGCGCGGCGAGGCCGTCGACGTGGGCTGCGCGTTCAGATCGCGGAGCCAGTAGCGACGAAGCAGTCCGGAGTCGAGGCCGTACTGGCGCTGGACGCCGTCTTCGACGCGACCGCCACGAAGCGCTTCCATCCGCGCTTCCGGCGCTCCTCGATCGACGAGCGCGGTGGCGTCGGCGTCGCGCTGGGGCGCCCGCTTGGCGTGCGCGGCCGGAGCCGCGAGCACCAGGGCGAGCACCAGCGCCAACCCTGCGCACCGGTGGATGGACGGAATGCGGTTCCTCATCAGAACACTCCTGGGTTGGGGTAGGGAGGCGTACGCGGCAAGGGGCTCCCGAGGCAGCGCTCTGGAGGGTTCACCGCCCACGCAGGATGTTCAGTGACCGTCAAAAGGTAGAAAGCGGAATGCCAAGCGTCAACGGAAATGTCACCCGCGCAGCGGATTGACAGCGTCAAACCCGTCGCGCACCATCCCGCGCCGTCTCGTCCCTCGCGCTGAGCGCGCTCGCCAAGGAGGCCGCCACGGAACCGTTCTGGCTCGCGATGATCGTCGGTTTCCTCGTCCAGGGGTGGAAGGGCGTCTCGGCCTTCTTCCAGACCGGCCACTGGAACCTGCGCCGGTTCATCGAGACGGGAGGCATGCCCAGCGCGCACTCGGCTGCCGTGTCGGCGCTGAGCATGGGGGTGGGCCTGAGCACCGGCTTCCGGTCCACGCTGTTCGGCGTGACGCTCTACTTCAGCCTGATCGTCATGTATGATGCCGCCGGTCTTCGGCGGGCCGCCGGGCGTCAGGCGGCCGTCCTCAACCGCCTGATCGAGAAGCAGTTCCGCGACAGCGAAGGCGACACCCACCGGCTCATGGAGCTGCTGGGACACACCCCCTTCGAGGTCTTCATCGGCGCATCCATCGGAGTCGCCAGCGCACTGCTATGGAACCTGATTCACCCGCTCCGGATCCCGTGACCCTGCTCGAATCCATCCGCTCTCCCGAAGACGTCCGTGCTCTCTCGCGGGAGCAACTCCCGCAGCTGGCGTCCGAGATGCGGCACGTCATCATCCAGACGGTCGCCCGCAACGCAGGCCACCTCGCGCCCAACCTGGGCGTGGTCGAACTGACGCTGGCCCTGCACCGGGTGTTCGATTCCCCGCGGGACAAGATCGTCTGGGACGTGGGCCACCAGTCGTACCCGCACAAGCTGCTGACCGGCCGCTACGAGCAGTTCGGGTCGCTGAGGCAGCTGGACGGCATCGCGGGTTACCCGCGCCGGTGCGAGAGCGAGCACGACCACTTCGGCACGAGCCACGGCAGCACGTCGATCTCGGCGGCGCTCGGCTTCGCCGCGGCGCGCGACCTGCGGGGCGAGCACCACCACGTGATCGCGGTGATCGGCGACGGCGCGCTGACCGGCGGCATGGCGTACGAGGGGCTCAACAACGCGGGCGAACTGCGCCGGCCGCTGATCGTGATCCTGAACGACAACGAGATGAGCATCTCGCCGAACATCGGCGCGATCCACCGCTACCTCACCAAGCTCACGACCAGCCGCATCTACCGCGCGTTCGAGAAGGACGTGTGGGAGCTGCTCGGCAAGATGCCGAAGGCGTTCCGCGCGCAGGAAGGCGCGCGCCGGGTGAAGGAAGGCCTGCAGAACCTGGTGGTGCCGGGCGTGCTGTTCGAGGAGATGGGCCTGAAGTACTTCGGCCCGATCGACGGCCACGACCTCGACGTGCTGCACGAGACGCTGTCCGACCTCAAGCGCTTCGAGGAGCCCGTGCTGCTGCACGTGGTCACGCGCAAGGGCCGCGGCTACGGTCCGGCCGAGGGCGACGCCACCACGTTCCACGGTGTCGGCGTGTTCGACCCGGACTCGGGCGTGGCCAGCAAGGGCGCGAAGAAGACCTACTCGCACGTGTTCGGCGAAACCGCCGTGCTGATCGGCCAGCGCGTGCCGCACTCGGTCGCCATCACCGCGGCGATGACGGACAACACCGGCCTCACGAAGTTCGCGAAGCAGTTCCCCGAGCGGTTCTTCGACGTCGGCATGGCCGAGGAGCACGCGGTCACGTTCTCGGCCGGGCTCGCGTGCGAAGGGCTCGTGCCGCTGACGGCGATCTACTCCACGTTCCTGCAGCGCGGCTTCGACCAGATCATCCACGACGCGGCGCTCCAGGACCTGAAGCTCGTCCTGTGCCTGGACCGCGCCGGGCTCGTGGGCGACGACGGCGCGCCGCAGCACGGCGTGTTCGACGTGGGCTACCTGCGCATGATCCCGGGCACGGTGGTGATGCAGCCGAAGAACGGGGAAGAGCTGCGCGACATGCTGTGGACGGCCGCGCACTGGCCGGGGCACCGCCCGATCGCGGTGCGCTACCCGCGCTCGCCGATCCCCGAGGACGCGCTGCCCGAACGCGAGCCGCAGATGCTGGAGATCGGCAGGGCCGAGCAGCTCCGCGCCGGCGGCGACGTGGCGATCCTGGCGCTCGGCACCATGGTGGCGCCCGCACTGGCCGCCGCGGAGCAGCTCGCGAAGGACGGCATCTCCGCCACGGTCGTGAACGCGCGGTTCGCCTCGCCGCTCGACGAGACGATGTTCGGCGGGCTCGCACGCTCGGTCGGCCGCCTCGTCACGGTGGAGGAGAACGTGATCGCCGGCGGCTTCGGCAGCGCGGTGAGCGAGATGCTCGACCGGCTGGGCCTGTCCACGACCGCGCACATGCGGCTCGGCGTGCCCGATGCGTTCGTGCTTCACGGCAAGCGCGACGAGCTGCTGGCCGGCATCGGCCTCGACGCCGACGGGATCGCCCGCCGCACGCGCGCGTTCGTGCGCACCGCGCAGCGCCAGTTCTCGTGAGTCCCGCGCCCCGGCGCATCGCCATCGTCGGCCACACCGGCCGCGCGCAGGTGCGGCGAGAGACGGAGCGGCTCGTTCGCGTGCTGGGCCGCCGCGGCTGCGACGTGCGCGTGGAGCAGGAACTCGCGGTGTCCATCGGCGTGCACGGCGAGCCGGCGGACAAGCTCGGCCGCTGGTGCCAGCTGATGATCTCGCTCGGCGGCGACGGCACCGTGCTCACGGCCGGCCGCGCGCTCGCCGGCCGCCGCGGCGTGCTGCTGCCCGTGAACCTGGGCGGGCTCGGCTTCCTGACCAGCGCCGAGGCGCGCGAACTGGATGCCGCGCTCGACGCGGTGTTCCACGCGCGCTGGCCGGTCGCGCGGCGCTCGGGCGTGGAGGCGCGCGTGCGCCTGGTGCGCGGTGGCCGCATGCGCCCGGTCGGCTTCGCCATGAACGATGCCGTGGTGCGCAGCGCCATCAGCTACGGCGCGGTGCACCTCCAGGTGACCGCGCTCGGCCACGATCTCGGCCACCTGGTGGCCGACGGCCTGATCGCCGCCAGCTCGTCGGGTTCGACCGCGTACTCGCTGAGCGCGGGCGGCCCGCTCGTGGCGCCCGACGTCGAGGCGCTGGTCGTGACGCCGTCGGCACCGCACACGGTGGGCAGCCGCTCGCTCGTGCTGGCGCCCGACTCGCGCGTGGGCGTGCGCGTGCTGGGGCCGGGCCCCGCGCTGCTGGTGCTCGACGGGCAGTCGCCGGTCGAGCTCGCGAAGGGCGACGAGGTCGAGCTGCAGCTGTCGCGCCGCACGGTGCGCGTGGCCGAGAACCCCGCGCGCCCGTTCCTGCGCGCGCTGCAGGCGAAGCTCGGCTGGCAGGGGAGCCTCAAGCGGAGCCTGTGAGCCGGCCGCCGGCCGTGCTCCGGCGGAGACCGTCGATTTCCGGCTCGGCCAGCGCGATCGCGTCCGCGCCGGAACGCTGGCGCCGCGCGGGAGCGAGCGGGTACTCTGCGCGCCACCCGAACCCACACTCCCCGCACGGACGCGCCATGCTCGAACGCCTCGTCATCCGCGATCTCGCGCTCGTCGAACGCCTCGAAGTCGCCTTCGGCCCCGGACTCAACGTGGTCACGGGCGAAACCGGCGCGGGCAAGTCGCTGCTCGTGGGCTCGCTGACGCTTCTCCTGGGCGGACGCGCCGACGCCGACGTGGTGCGCGAGGGCGCGAAGTCCGCCGTGGTCGAGGGCGAGTTCCGCGTGCGCGACGAGACCGCGCAGCGCGTGGGCGCGCTGCTCGAGGAGTGGGGGCTCGACTTCGACGGCGAGACGCTGGTGCTGCGCCGCGAGGTGTCGGCCGAGGGCCGCGGTCGCGCGGCGGTGAACCAGTCGCCCGTCACGCTCGCGTCGCTCAAGAAGCTCGGCGAGCTGCTCGCCGACCTGCACGGCCAGCACGAGCACCAGAGCCTGCTGCGCGAGGGAGCGCCGCTGCTGACGCTCGACCGGCTGGCGGCGCTCGAGCCCGAGCGCGCACGCTTCGGCGACGTGCTGGCGGCGTTGCGCGAGGCCGAGGGCGAACGCGAGCGCCTCGTGGACTCGCTCGCGAACTACGCCGAGCGGCGCGACTACCTGCTGGGGGCGGCGCGCGAACTGGACGACGCGAAGCTCGCGAGCGGGGAGGACGAGTCGCTGAAGACCGAGGCGTCCCGCCTCGCGCACGCCGACCGCTTGCGCGCGCTGGCGCAGCAGGCGCTCGAGCGTCTGTCCGAAGGCGAGGGTGCCGCGGTCGAGTCCCTCGGCGCGGCGAAGCACGCACTCGAACAGGCGGCGCAGCTCGACGACACGCTGTCGGCCACGCTGGCGCCGCTCGCCGAGGCGGCGATCGCGGCGTCGGAGGCCTCGCGCGCGCTGTCGGCCTACCTCGACCGGCTCGAGGCCGACCCCGCCGCGCTGGAGGAGATCGAGGCACGCCGTGACCTGATCGCCCGGCTCACGCGCAAGTACCGCCGCGGCATCGACGAGTTGCTCGCCTGGCGCGACGAGCTGCGCGCCGAGCTGGCCACGGGGGAGGACGCCGAAGGATCGCTCGAGCGCGCCGAGGCACGCGTGGGGGCCGCGCGCGAGGCGTGCGTCACCGTGGGTCGCGCGCTGTCGCGCAAGCGCGCCGCGGCCGCCCGCGAGTGGAGCACCGCGCTCAGCGCCGAGCTCGAGCC
>JBGAOB010000035.1:0-24586 GCA_044222045.1 Candidatus Eiseniibacteriota bacterium | reverse complement strand
TTCACGATCTCGCCGGCCGCCGGAGCCACGCTCGTGGTGCGACCGCTGCCCACGAGGCCGCCGTTCACGAACACCGACCACGCCGCGTCGTCCAGGCCGGGCACGGCCTGCAGGTTCACGCCCACCGAGGCGCCGCCCGCGCCCGACACGGCCAGGCGGATCTGCCCGGCGAGGTCGGTGGAGCCGGCGTCGGAGAACGGGCTCAGGTACACCGACGCGTACGGGATCGGCGTGCCCGTGCCGCGACGCACGGTCACGTTCACGAGCGGCGGACGCTCGAACGACTCGAGCGGCCAGTGCGGCGTGACGAGCGCCTTCACGCGCTCGATGCCGTTCGTGGGATCGCCGGTCTGGTACACGTACAGGTTCTGGAAGAAGAACGGGCCGCTCTCGCCGCGCGCGTACAGCTTGCGGCCGCTGAACGGCACGTGGATCACGATGGGCACGCCGGGCAGCGCCGGGCGGAATGCGCTCGCCTGCTCCACGAAACGGCCGTCGTTCGTGAACAGCAGCGCACTGGCGACGACGTTGCCCTGGCGCGACACGGTCACCGGCACGTCCAGCATCAGCGTGTCGGTGAGCCCGTCGGCGTCGGCGTCCACCGGCACGGCGGCGAGCGGCCCGGTCAGCGATACGATCGGCTGCGGCGGCGGCTCGAAGCTGGCCGCCGCGTACGCGTGCGTCACGTACGGCGCCGTTCGCAACGCCGTGGGCGTGCCGTCGGCGTCGGTGACGATGAGGCTCGTCAGCGTGTACGCCCCGTTCACGCCCGACGACTGGATCGCCGGGCCGGGGAAGCGCAGGCGCAGCGTGCCGGGGCCGGCGCCGAACGTCAGCACCTCGGCCGCCGACACCACGTGCTGCGCGTCCAGCTGCAGCACGCCGGTGGCGGTGTAGTCACCCGCCGCGGCCACGTTCACCGGCACGTCGATCGCGAGCGACTCGTAGAGCCCGTTCGCGTCGGTGTCGACACCCTGATCGGTCGGCGAACCCGTGAACGACAGCGGCAGCGGCTCCAGCAGCGAGCCGGGGTAGGTCGCGCTCGTGCCCACGCGCGTGGACAGCGGCGTGCCCGCGTCGTCGTACAGCGTCACGTGCACGTCGAACGGGCCTTCCGAGCCGGTCAGGCCGATGAGGCTCGCGTCCAGCGCCACGTCGACGTCGTTCGCGCCCGCGACGAGCGTGGCGGGCACGAAGGCCTGCGCGATCGCCTCGTCGCTGCCGGGCATGTGGAACGACGCCATCACGTACGCCGGCATGGCCAGGCCCGACGACACGTGCGCGCGCACCACGACCTCGTCGAACAGCCCGTCGGCGTCGAGGTCGCGGCCGAAGTCGGTCATGGCGTCCACGTACGCGGGCGATTCGCCGAACTGCGTCGGCACGTACGAGGGCGAGTCACCGACCAGCGTGCCGAGCGGGTTGCCGTCCGCGTCCGCGAGCCACAGCCGTGCGGTGAGCGGCCCGGCGGTGGCGGCGCCGCGGATGTCCTCGCCGCTGAAGTCCAGCGACACGGGGTAGGTGCCCACGCCCGCGGGGCCCAGGTTGCCGCGTGACGGCAGCATGCTGCCCACGCTGGCGCGGCGCGTGACGAACGTGCCGCCCTGTGCGATCTCGCCCCAGAACGTGTAGAGGCCCTGGCTCACGGCGTCGCCGGTGACGGTGACGTGCGCCGACACGCGCAGCGCTTCGGCGTGCCCGTCGGCGCCGGCGTCCACCGGGGTGAACGACGGGGCGCCGTCCCACGCGGCGGTCACGGCCTGCGTGCCGGTGGTGGCGGACGCGAGCGGCGGCATCTGCCGGTACACGAACTCGCCCCACGGGGCGCTCGAGGCGAGCGGAAGGCCGACCACGTTGCCTTCGAAGAGGTACACGCCGGTCGCGGCGTCCACGCCCAGCATGTTCCACTGGATGAACGACGTGAGCGGGCTGAAGACGTTGTTGAACGTCGGATCGTAGTAGGTGCCCGACAACGAACCCACCTGGTGCATGCCGAACATCCAGCGGTCGATGGCGCCGCCCTGCGGATGGGCGTTGCCGGCCTGGCCCGGATCGAACGACTGGCGGTGCGAGGTCTTCGTGAGGAAGCCGCGGTTCGTCGAGCCGCGGGTCTGGGCGACGTTGGAGCCGCCGGCGCCGAGCATGTCCATCGACGCCTTCCACAGGTTCGACATCGTGAAGCAGTTGCCGTTCGTGCCGGTGCCGTCGATGAGCGGCTGCCACGGCAGGCCGGGATCGCGGTACAGCCAGCCGCCGTTGCCGTAGATGCCGGCGACGAGTTTCTGCGCCGCCTGCTGCGTGGTGGTGGCGCCGCTCGCCCACGTGGTGACCTTGTCGAGCCACGCCTTCTTGGGCGGCAGGCCGAGCGCCGCGCCCACGCCCACGTACACGTCGACCGACGCGGTCTGCTTCACGCGGTCCGCGGTGACGAGATCGCCGAAGTTGTCGTAGATCGAGAACTCGAGGTCGACGCGCGTCTTGCCCACCGCGCGCGGCAGCGTGAGCGGGATGTCGCCCGCGAGGCCGTTGAACGTGCCGCTGCGCGTCTGCTGCGAAGCGCCCGGCGTGGCGGGAATCGTCCACTTCCAGTCCACGCGCGGCGTGTACGCCGGGTTCGCCGGGCACGCCTCGAGCTGCACGTGCAGCGTGGGGCCGGCGCCTGAGAAGCCGCCCGCGAGCGGCTCCTGCCGGCTCGGCGCGTTGACGCCGCACTCGGGCGACGACGCGAACGACGTCTGCCACACCGGATCGCTCACGTCCTGCATGCGCGTTTCGGCGCCGGTGGCCGAGATGGACGTCACGGCGAGCTTCTCGAACCGCACCACGCGGTCGAACACGTTGCCCCACGTCCACGAGCTGATGCAGGGCGTGTCGGGATCGGAGCCCCAGCCGAGGCTCGCGCGCAGCCACGTCTCGCCGACCGCGGTGGGCGGGATCACGACCGTGGTGAGGAACGTCATCGTTCCCTGGTAATTGATGTTGAGATAGCCGCTGCCGGCCTGGTCCATCACCTTTTCGGAAGCGTCCCAGACGTGATCCCCGTTCCAGTCGATCCACACGTTCACGTTCTCGGGGCTCGGATCGTACGAGGGGCACGGGTTGCCCGCGGTGCAGCCCTGCGGGTTGGCGATGTACACGTCCACCTGCACGCGCAGCGCGTTGCCCGGGAGCCGCGTGAGGGAGACGTTCGTGATGCTCTCGTAGGCCGTGCTGCCGCCCGTGGAGCTGCAGTAGCCGGGCGCCGCGAGTGCGGCGGGACCGGAAGGTGGCGTGGCGGGCAGCGTGCGCCCGGACGCGGAAACGGATGGGCGCGCGGAGATCGCGAGCAGGCTGGCGATCAGTGCGAGGGTGCGAAGCGCGCATCGAGGGCGAAGCAGGGGAACGCGCATGGAGCCTCCGACCGTTGGGGACACAACGGAGCCGGTTCGCTCGTGGGGTCTCGCCGACGGCGAGAAGCGACCGCATGGACTGCCGACCGTAGCTTCATCGCCGGCCCCGTCGGGGTCAACGATTCATCTGCCATGACGGAGATTCGTCCCGCCTCCATCAGGGGGTCGGTAGGCCGTTCGCGAGTCCGGGCCCGCCGCCGGCGCGTCCTCCGGCGGGTGCACCCGCAAGCGGGATAAGCGCTTGTCCGCTCGTTTGGCGCTCTGCTAGCTTTCCGCCCCTGTCGCGCGCCGTGGTGGGCTCGGGTCGAGCCGATGATCGCCGCGCGCCCCGACCGCGTTCGGGGGCCCCGACCGGGTCACAACTGCTCGAAAGGAGCGCTGGAGTGCTCAAGCGAGACGTCATCCTGCGGCCGCTCACGGCCTTGCTCGCCGTGATGGTCGTGGTCCTGGCGCTGGCCGCGCCCGCGAAGGCGCAGACGCCCGCCAGGGCGGACACCACGAAGGCCGCCGCGAAGGCCCCGAAGAAGGCCAGGGCCCCGAAGGCCGTGAAGCCGCGGCTGAGCGCCGAAGAAGACCGCAAGCAGAACGGCCCCTGGGCCAGCCGGATGAACTGGCTGTCGCTGCGCGCGGGGTACGCCAAGCTGTCCACCGAGACCGCCGGCGACGGGTTCGTGGGCTACGGGCTCGCGTACCAGCGCAACCTGACGCCGAAGTACGGCTTCGTCGCGAGCGTCCACCACGAGGTCGTCGGGGTCGAGAACGCGGCGAAGGAAATCGCCGTCCCGATGACGGTGGGCTTCGTGCGCCACCTCAACTGGCACACGGCGCTGCGTCCGTACGTCGGCATCGGCGCGGGCTACTACTTCCACAAGTACTACCGCACGGGCCCCGACTACGGCGGCGCGCCGCAGAGCGGCTGGTACCTGAACACGGGCTGGAACCTGCCGATCGACGATCGCCACCTGGTGGGCGTCGACGCGCGCATGAGCCTGGTCGACGGCCGCGGCGGCGTGAGCAACGCCGTGTTCGGCCCCGAGAACGAGAGCGAGACGCAGTGGAGCGTGAAGCTGAACTGGGCGCTCGCCTACTGACGGTCGTTCCGAAGCTGGGAACCGCGGCTCCCGCCGCGCGTGAGGACGCCCCGGGCCTTCGCCGGGACCGCTCCGCACGCGTCGTGGGAGCCGCGGTGTTTGCGGGCGGTCGGGCGTGAAGCCGCTGCTCGCGTCCGCCGCCGGCCTGGTGTGGCGGCGCCCGCGCGTGTTCCACCGCCGCTGGGAACTGCTCGCCGGCGACGAGCTGGTGGCCACGCTCGAGAACCCGCCCGCCTGGGGCTTCACCTGCACGGCCGAGACGGCGTCGGGCACGTGGCGGCTCCGCCATCGCGGCTTCCTGCGCGGCCGCGTCTGCGTGGAGCGGCGCGTGGCCGAAGGGGAGTGGGCGGAACGCGCGAGGTTCGAGCCGGGCTGGTTCGGCTCCGGCCGCCTGCCGCACGACGGCGGGCCGCTCGCGTGGCGGCGCGTCGACTTCTGGGGGCGCCGCTGGGAGTTCCGGGACTCGGACGGCCACGCGGTGGTGTCGTTCCACCGCCTGCCGGGGCTCTTCCGCACGGGCTGCCGCGTGGAGATCGCGGACGACGCCCGTTCGCGGCCGGACACGGAGGAGCTCGTGCTGCTGGGCTGGTTCCTGGTGCTGCTGATGGCGCGCCAGGCGCACGCGGCCTCGTAGCGCCCGCGCCCCGACGCGTCGGCGGTCGCGGCGCGCGTGTGCGACGGCCCGACGCGCGCCCGGTGCTCCGCGACGCGCTCGCGCGCCCCGAGCATGCTCCGCCTTGCGCCTGCGTCGATCCCACCGCCTCGTCGCCTCCGGCACGGTTGCTGCGGTGGCGCCCTCCGCACCCCGGCGATGTCCCCGCGGAGGTCGAGCGATGCGAGCAGTGACTGGGATGATGGCGGCCGGGCTCACGGCCGCGGTGATGGCGACGGCCGCCGTGGCCGGCCCGTGCTTCGTGTGCGGGACGCGGCTCGAGTGCGGTCGTTCCGGCTCCGGCGGCCTGCTGTGCAGCAGCACGGGCATCACGTGCGCGACCGCGTTTCCGTGCGGCTTCAGCGGCGGGCGCGACGTGATCGACGACGGCGCGATGGTGGTGTTCGTCACGCTGCACGAGGACGACGCGCGCGACCGGCCGCTCGTGGGGGCGGGCGGCGGGCGCCGCGTGCGCGGCTTCCCCGACCCGGGGTCGGCTCGACGAGGCGCGGCGCGCGGTGGGCGAGGCGCTGGGGCGTCCCGGCGGCCGGCGGGTGGTGAGCGGCCGCTTCATCGTGAGCAGCCGGCCGATCCGCGTGGCGTTCCGCTCCCCGCGCGGCGACGGCTGGGGCGTGCACGCCGACCCCGCGCCGGGCGGCGTGCGCGTGTCGCTGCGCGAGACCGACGTGACGCGCACCGCGAAGCTCTGCGCGCGCGAGACGCTGGCCGACGGCGAAGCGCTGGTCGCCCGCGTGCGCGTGGAGGGCCGGCCCTACCTCGCGGTGATGCGCGCGCGCGTGCTGCGTGGTTCCACCGAAGCGGTGAACCAGCAGATCGCCGCCGTGCAGCAGCCGTTCCTCGAGAACCTGCGCGCGGTCGGCGAAGGGCCCGACTCGCGCTGGGTGGGCGAAGTGGACGAGTGACGGGGGGCGTCGGGCCACGGGGCATGGGCGCACGTGCTCCGTGGCCGGCGCTTCGCGCGAGTCGGAGCCGGCGGCGGGATCGTGAGCGGAGCGGTGCTCCCGCGGCCGGCCGCGGTGGCGCCGCGTGCAACGCGCAGGGAACGCGCGTTCGCGCGGCCGCCCCGCGTCAGCGGCGGCGCTTCGCGGCGACGGATTCGCGGCGCGTGCGCTCCCGGTGCACGAAGCGAAGGCCTTCGAACGTCACGAACAGCACGGCGCCGAGCACGGTGGTGAGCAGCGCGGCGTACGTGCGCGGCAGCAGCGTGAGCAGCATCGCGATCACGCTGCAGAACAGCGCCAGCGCCCACATCGTGAGCGTGGCCGAGCGCACCGACAGCCCCAGCGCCAGCACGCGGTGGTGGATGTGCTCCGTGTCGCCGCGGAACACGTGCTGTCCGCGCACGAACCGGCGCGCGAAGGCCAGCGTGCTGTCCGCGATCGGCAGCGCCAGCGCCACGAGCGGCAGCAGCAGCGTGACCGCCGCCGTGCCCTTGCGGTTCTCGAGCAGCGACACGGCCGCCATCACCAGGCCCAGGAACTGGCTGCCGGTGTCGCCCATGAACACGCTCGCGGGCGGGAAGTTCCAGCGCAGGAACCCGGCGCACGCCCCCAGCACGATCGCCGCCACGAACATCACGTAGAAGTCCTGGTGCCAGCGCGCGGCCACCCACAGCGCACCGCATGCGATGGCCACCACGCCCGCGGCGAGCCCGTCGAGCCCGTCGATCAGGTTGATGGCGTTCGTCACCGCGAGCACCCACAGCACCGTCAGCGGCACGTTCATCCAGCCGGTCTGGATCGCGGCCCCGAACGGATTCGTGAGCACGGGAACGCCGAAGCCGAACAGCGACAGCGTGAGCGCCGCGCACGTCTGCAGCGTGAGCTTGACCCACGGGCTCACGCTCCAGCGGTCGTCGGCCATGCCGAGCGCCAGGATCGGCAGCGACGCGAGCGTCAGTCCGAGCAACGGCCGCGGCTCGAGCGTGGCCGCCGGGCCCGGCAGCGCGCGCGCCGCCCACGCCACGCCGAGCACCGCCGCCGCCATCGCCAGGCCGCCCATGCGCGGCACGGGCTCGTGGTGGATGCGGCGCGGGCCCGGCATGTCCATGGCGCCCAGCCGCACGGCGAGCACGCGGGCGAGCGGCGTGAGCGCGAGCGCCACCGCGGCCGAGGCGAGCGTGAGGACGAGCGAGTAAGGCATCAGTCGCGGGACTTCATCGCGTTCGCGGCCAGCATCAGCCGCGCGCGCAGCATGATGAACGTGGCCGCCAGCCAGTCGAGCGGCGCCGGCGCGGGGTGGTGCTTGCGGAAGTAGTGGATCATGCCGCGGTGCCGCTCGAGGATGACGCGGTCCGACGTGCGGCCCTTGCTGGCGCCGATGTGGTGCGTGACGCGCGCCTCGGGCACGTAGTCCACCGACCAGCCTGCGGCCTTCATCTGCCGGCACCAGTCGACGTCCTCGTTGAACATGAAGTACGCCTCGTCCATGCCGCCGACCTGCTGGATCGCCTCGCGGCGTACCCACATCGCCGCGCCCGAGACCCAGTCCACGGACCGTGCGCTCGTGTGGTCCCAGTCGGACAGCAGGTAGCCGCGCGACCACGGGTTCGCCGGGAACAGGCGCGTGAGCAGCGAGTAGCGGTTGAACAGGAACGTCAGGTGCGTGGGAAACGACCGCGCGCTCCACTCGATGCTGCCGTCGCTGTTGAGCAGCTGCGGCGCCGCGATGCCGCAGCGCGGGTGCGCGGCCATCCACGCGTCGAGCGCGTCGAACGCGCCCGGGTGCACGACGCAGTCGGGGTTCAGCACCAGCGCGAACCGGCCCGTCGTCTCGCGCAGGCCGCGGTTGACCGCGCGCGCGTAGCCGGCGTTCTCGCCGCTGTGCAGCACGCGCACGTGCGGCGCCTCGGCGGCGAGCCACTCCTCGATGCCGTCGCGCGAGTCGTTGTCCACCACGACGCACTCCATGGTGCGAGCCCCGCGCGCCGCGTCCAGGGAACGCACGCAGTCGAGAACGTGGTCGCGCGAGTGGTAGGTGACGACGACGACGGACAGGTCCATGCCGGTGGAGCGCCTCGAGGACGGTGGGAACGCCGGACCGGGCCGCTCGCGCATCGCGAGCCGGGATCGCGCGGATTCCGCCGGATGCCGGGCGCGGGCCGGGGCCGCCCCGCAGGCGTGTCGGCATACACGCCGGAGCGAATCCCGGTTCCGCGGCGCCGCGCACGTTCGGCGGATCGCGCTCGCCGGCCGCGGGCCACGCAGGGTCCGGGCTGGAAGGGCAGCGGAGTCTACATCGGTCGAGCGTCGCGCCGCATCGCGCGGCGGGAGAGGGCACCACGCGGCGGACTGAGAGCCGTCGGACGAGCGGGCGCTCCGCACAGTCACGTCCAGCGCAACGAGTGCGCGCACGACTGAACGGGAGGAAAGACGAAAGCCGGCTCGGAGGGAAGGTCGCCCTGCCGAACCGGCTCGTCGTCGAAGGTGGGCGGCGTGGCGAGTGATCGAGCCTCTCCCCACGTACTCTCCGGGCTCAACCCGCACGCACACGCGCGCCCGCGCCCATTCTCCGGGAAGGGGCGCGGGAGGGCAAAGGCAATTTCCGGGTTTTTTCGCCCCCGTCGCGCCGGGCCCGGGCCGTCCGCACGCCGGGCTCAGCTCGCTCCGCCGGATCCCGACGCAGGTGGGTCGGGCGCGGGCGACGGCGGCCCGGCGGGGAGCGGCCGGCCGAGGGCGCCCTCCAGCCACGCGCGGATCCGGCCCACGTGCGTGCCGTCCCAGTACCACTTGCCGCATCCCGGGCAGTAGGTGAACCACGGCTGGCGGCGCAGCACGCGGCCCGGCACCTCGCCCTGGGCCTCGAACGAGGTGCGCCGCATCAGGGCCGAGTTGCAGCGCGGGCAGCGCATGAACGGCGCGCTGGCCGCGGTGAAGCCCGTGGCTACGGCGCGCACGGCGGCCGCGGCATCGTCGGTGCGCACCACCACCGTGCGTACGTCGCCGCCGCCGCGCGGCCGGCGCGGGCTCGTGGTGAGCACGATGCGCCCGTCGCGCCGGGCCTCCTCGAACAGGTCCTCGAGCCGGGCGCCGCGCAGGGTGGCCACGTCGTAGCCCAGGAAGCGCAGCCGCCGGGCGATCTCGTCCAGGGCGCTCTCGCACACGAACCGATCCGGTGCCATGGCGGGCACCGTAGACCAGCGCTCAAGCGAAGCAATCCCAAGCGCTTGCCCGCGCGGTGGCGACCCGGCGGCGCGCCTGGGCGGCCCGGCCCCGGCCCGATCCGGGCCCGCGCCCCGGACCGCCGGGGCCGGAGGCCCGGCGCCGGGCCGATGGGCGTTGACTCCGGGCTTCCCCCGGCAGAGGCTGTTCGGTCATGCGGTCCACCCCTGCTCCGACGCGGCGAGCCGCGCGGAGTTCACCACCCTCGTCCTGAACCGGCGGCGCTTCCTCGTGCTGCTCGGCGGCGCCGCGCGCGAGTTCCCCTGGCGCGCCGGCCTGGCGGTGCGCGCGCGCTCGCCGCACCCGCGCCGCCCGCGTGGAAGCTGCCCGAGCGCGCACCGCAGGAATTGCGAGACGGCGCGCGCGCTGATCGGCGCGGCGCTGCTCGCCCCCAGCTTCTGGAACTCGCAGCCGTGGCGCTTCGAGGTGGACGGCGACTCGCTGCGGCTGGTGCTCGATCCGCAGCGCACGCTGCCCACGTGCGACCCCGACCAGCGGTTCGCGCTGCTGTCGCTGGGCGCGGCGCTCGAGAACATGCTCGTGGCCGCGCGCTCGTGGGGGCTCGAACCGCTCGTGCAGTACGCGCCCTGGGGCGAGGGCCCGCACGCCACGCGTCGCGCGTCGTTCGTGGCGGCGCGCGTGTCGTGGGCGCCCGCCGCGGCCGCGCGCGATCGCCTGCTGTTCTCCGCGCTCGCGGACCGGCGCACGAACCCGCGGCGCTACGACGGGCGCGGCATCACGCTGCAGAACCGCTCGCGGCTGCTGGCGCAGGTGCTCGACGACGTGCGCGTGCACTGGATCGAGGAGAACGATGCGCGCCGCCGCGTGGCCACGCTGGTCGCGGACGCGACGTTGTCGCGCTGGCGCGACCGCCGCGCGCAGCTCGAGCGCTGGGAGTGGCTGCGCATGTCCGACAAGGAAGCACGCGTCCACGGCGACGGCGTGAGCGTGGACCGGCTGGGCGTGGGTGGTCCCGCGCGCTGGTTCGCGTCGCACTATTTCGGTCCGAACAGCCGCTTCCTGCGCCTGGGCGCGGAGAGTCTCGCCAAGCAGGCGGCCGACGACGTGCGCTCGTCCGGCGCGGTCGCTGCTCACCACCGTGCGTCGCGGCGAGACCGCCATGGTCACCGCCGGGCAGGCGCTGGAGCGCATCGCGCTGTCGGCCACCGCGCTCGGCATCGCGCACCAGCCGCTGACGGCGCCCGTGGAATCGGAGCGGCACCGTGCCGCGCTGCTGCGCGCGTTCGGCGCCACGGGCGAGGAGCCGCTGCTGGTGCTGCGGCTGGGCCACGCCGACCCGCTGCCGCCGACGCCGCGCCGCGGCGTGGCGCTGGTGAGCACCTACCGGCACACCTGAGCCCGCCCCGCCCCCGAACGACGAAGGGCAGAGCGCCGAGGCACTCCGCCTTTCGGGTGACCCGGGGCTCCCGAGCGAGGGCCGCCGTCTCCGCCGTCACCGCGCACACGGTGCCATGCGCGGCGTTTCGCCGGCGCGACGGAGGTGTGAGAAGCGCGTGAAGGACGCCGCGCGGCGCGCGATCCGTCGGCTTCCGCGCGATCAGCTGCCGCCGACGGTCATCTCCGACAGCAGCAGTGCCGGGCTCGCCACCGAGTGGCGGAACTCCAGCTCGCGGGCCACGGCCTCGATCGAGGCGAGCATCGCCAGCGAGTTGCCGGCCACGGTGATGCCGTCCACGGGGAACGCCTTCACGCCGTCCTCGATCCAGTGGCCGGACGCCTGGTAGGAGTAGTCGCCGGTCACCGCGTTGAACCCGAACGATCCGTGGTGGTCGAAGTAGAGCCCGTTCTTCACGCGGCCGATCAGTGCCTCGACGCTCTCGGTGCCCGGCTCCACGAACAGGTTGTGGTAGCCGACGCCGGGCCGCGACGAGAAGCCGCGCGCCGCGTTGCCCGTGGACGCGACGCCCTGCCGGCGGGCGTGGTACGCGTCGTACGCGAATGCCGCGCACGTGCCGCGATCGACCAGCACCGTGCGGCGCGTGGGCACGCCCTCGCCGTCCCACGGCGACGTGCCGACGGCGCCGGCGAGCCGGCCGTCGTCCACCAGCGTGACGTGCTCGGGGGCGATGCGTTCGCCGAGCCGGCCCGCGAGCCACGACGAGCGCTTGATCACCGCGTCGCCGCAGAACGCGTCGTGCATCGACGCGATCCACGCGCCCGCCACCTCCGGGTCCATCACCACCGGCACGCGCGCCGACGGCACCGTGCGTGCGCCGATGCGCTCCACCGCGCGCGCCGCGGCGCGGCGCCCGATCGATTCCATGGGCGGCAGTTCGGCGAGCGCGCGGCGCGCCAGGCCCCACACGCCGGATTGCTGGCGCGGCCCGTCGTCGGCCAGCGCCACGACCCACGCGCTCACGCTGGTGCCGCGCCACGCGCGTGCCACGCCGTGCGAGTTGGCCACCGCGAACACGCCCTCGCTGCTGCTCACGACGCACCCGTCCGTGCGGCCGACGCGCGGGTCGTGGCCGAGCGCGGCGCGCTCCAGTTCGAGCGCCATCTCGATCTTGCGGTCCGCCGGCAACTCCGCGGCCGCCTCGTCGGCGATGCGCAGGTCGTCGGTCGGTGCGTCGTCCGCTTCCGCCGGCGTCGGGAAGCCGTTCGCTTCGTCGGGCGTGGCGAACCGTGCCAGCGCCACGGCGCGGCGCGCCAGGTCTTCGATCCCCTCGGGCGACAGGTCGGTGCCCGAGGCGAAGCCGATACGCCCGTCCACGAGCGCGCTCACGCCCAGCCCGAGCGTGCCGCTCTGCTTGAGCGATTCCACCGCGCCGCCGTGCGTGCGCACGGTGAACGCGCTCACGCTTTCGAGGCACGCCTCCGCCTGCGCGGCGCCGAGCGCGCGCGCGCGTTCGATGGCGCGCGCCGCGTGCGCGAGCAGGGCGTCGCCGGCCGCCACGCGCCGCGTCATGCGCCCCTCCGTCCGTGTCCGCGGCGCGCGTTCATACCGCGGTCCCGCCCACCGTGATCTCGCGGAAGCGCACCGTGGGCTGGCCCACGCCCACGGGTTTCCACTGGCCGTCCTTGCCGCACGAACCCGACGTGCCGTCGATGAGCAGGTCGTTCGCGACGCCGTCGATCTTGAGCATGGCGTCGTTGCCGTTGCCCGTGAGTGTCGCGTTGCGCACCGGGTGCGTGAGGCGGCCGTGTTCGATCTGCCACGCCTGCGTCACCACGAACGAGAAGTTGCCGTCGGCCGGGTTGACCGAGCCGCCGCCCAGCTTCTCGCAGTACAGGCCGCGCTCCACGGAGCCGATCAGTGCGTCGCGCGAGAGCGGGCCCGGCTCGATGTAGGTGTTCGTCATGCGGCACAGCGGGTAGTCGCGGTACGACGCCCGCCGGCCGTTGCCGGTGGGCGCGTGGCCCGTGAGGCGGCCGTTCAGGCGGTCCCACAGGTAGCCCACGAGCACGCCGTCGTCCACGAGCACGGTGCGTGTCGCCGGCGTGCCCTCGTCGTCGACGCGGAACGAGCCGCGCGAGTTCGGCACGAGCGCGCTGTCCACGATCGTCACGCCCTTCGCCGCCACGAGCTGGCCCTTCTGCGCGGCGCGGATCGAGCTGCCCTTGCGGATCGTGTCGCCTTCCATGCTGTGCCCGAAGCACTCGTGCACCATCACGCCGCCCCAGCCGTTGCACACCACCACGGGGTACGTTCCGGCCTCGGGCTCGCGCGCCGACAGCAGCAGCACCGCCGTCGCGGCTGCCTCGGCGGCGATCGCCTCGGGCGTGCGCTGCTGCTGGAAGTACGCCGCGTCCACGCTGCCGCCGCCCACGGCCATCGCCTGCTGGCGCTGGTCGCCCTCGATCGCGAGCGCCGACACCACGACGCGCGACAGGAACTGCCGGTCCTCGGCCCACAGCCCTTCGCTGTTCGCCACGAGGATCGACTTGGCCGAGTCCGCGAACGACGCGTTGATCTCGCGCACGCGCGGATCGTGCGAACGCGCGGCGTCGTTCGCGCGCTGCAGCATCGCCACCTTGGTGGCCTCGTCGAACGCGGTGGCGACGGGGCGCTCCAGCACGAACGGCGGCGGCGCATCCACCACGCGGAACGCGCGCGGCGCCGAGGCTCCGGGCGCACCGCTGCGCGCGATGCGCGCCGCGACGCGCGCGGCCTCGCGCAGGTCCGCGGGTGCGAAGCCGTCCGCGTAGGCGTAGCCCGTCTGCTCGCCCCGGATCGCGCGGACTCCCACGCCCTGCAGCACGGAGTAGGTGCCGCTGCGCAGGCGGTTCTCCTCGAGCGAGAAGCCCGAGAGCGCGGTGTGCTCGGCGAACACCTCGGCGAACTCGGCGCCGCCGGCGAGGGCCCGGTCGAGCAGTTCCGAGACGAGTTCCCGCGGGAGGTGGCCGGCGAGGTCGGAGGAGGGGGTGGGGTCGGTCATTGAGAGAGGTGGCGCAATCTAGCAGTTGTGCGCGGAAGATTGCAGAGGAACCAGGGCAAGCGCCTGGGGGCCGGCAGGATGAGTCTCGGCGGACGGCCGTCGGCCATAACCCGCTGTCTTTGCGAGGGCTGAGGCATCTCGACTGCAATCATCCGCGCACCCTCGGGGTTGACGAAGACTTTAATCGACTTGCGGGTCAGCAGTCCGATAGTAATAACCCACCAGTCAGTCATTGCCGGAACTCACCCGCGACGACGCGGGCGGGCCGCGCCGGCTCCTTCGAACGGAGAGCGTCATGACTACGACCCCCGTGGGGCGCACGGAACCTCGCTGGCACCGCCGCAAGGAAGCGCGGCCGGGCGAGATCCTCGCCGCCGCGCTCACCGAGTTCGTCGAGCGCGGGTACGCCGCGACGCGCCTCGACGACATCGCGCGCCGTGCCGGTGTCACCAAGGGCACGATGTACCTGTACTTCCAGAACAAGGAAGAGCTGTTCAAGGCGGTGGTGCGCGAACACCTCCAGCCGCTGCTCGCCGAATCGCGTCGCCTGGCCGTGGACTCCGACGGCACCGCGCGCGAAGTGCTCGAGCGCGTGCTGCGTGCACGCTGGAAGTGGATGTTCGAGACCCAGCTGTCGGGGCTCGTCAAGGTGCTCATGGCGGAGGCGAACGCCTTCCCCGAACTGGCTTCGTGGTGGCAGGTCGAGGTGATGCAGCCCAGCCGCGAAATCGTGGGCGGCATCGTCCGCCGCGGTGTCGAGTCGGGCGAGTTCCGCTCGGACCTCGATCCGAACGTCGCGGCGCGCATCGCGATGTCGCCGATCGTGCTCGCGGCCCTGTGGAAGCACTCGTTCCTCAAGTGCGAGCCGGGCCACGTGGACACGCAGGGCTGGCTCGAGGCGTGGATGCTGATGCTGTTCGACGGGCTCGCGGCTCCGGCCGCTCGAGGGAGGTCGTGATGCGTATGCGATGGGCGGGATGGGCGGCCGCGCTGTTGCTGGCGGCTCCGGCGCTCGCGGCGGATGCACCGGCTCGGCTCACACTGGCCGACGCCGTGCGCATCGCGTCGTCGGATGCGCCGGCGGTGACGCTCGCGGACCTGCGCGTGCGCGAGGCGTCCGCGCGCATGGGGCAGGCGCGCGCGGCGCTGCTGCCGTCGCTCACGGGATCGGCGTCGATGAACGACCACACCACGGCCACGAGCACCACGGGCATCGAACTGCCGCCGGGCGCGCTGCCCGACAAGCTCGGGCCGGTGCGGGTGCTCGACGCCCGCGTGCGCGCGAATCAGACCGTGCTCGACCTGGCGTCGTGGCAGCGCGTGCGCGCCGCGGGGCTCGGCGTGCAGGCGAGCCGCGCCGAACAGGCGACGAGCGCCGAGACGGCCGCGCAGGCGGCGGCGGCCGCGTGGGTGCGCGCGGCGCGCGCGACCGCGGCCGTGCACGCGCGCGAGGCGGACCTCGCGATCGCCGAGGAACTGGCCCGCCTGGCCGAGGCACAGCGCGACGCGGGCACGTCGCCCGGCATCGACGCGACGCGCGCGCGCACGCAGGTGGCCGCGTCGCGCGGCGCGCTGCTCGTGGCGCGCAACCAGCAGCAGCGCGCCGGCGTCGAGCTGGCCCGCGCGCTCGGGCTCGACCCGGCCACGTCGCTGACGCTCGCCGACACGCTGTCGTTCGACAGCGGCGTCAGCGAAGCGCCGGAAGCGGTGGACGCGGCGATCGCGCTCGCGCTGGAGCGGCGCAACGAGCTGCGCGGCGAGCAGGCCCGCCTCGCGAGGGCGCAGGCGGAGAAGGCGGCGATCTCGGCCGAGCGCATCCCGCGGCTCGACGCCACGGCGGCCGCCGGTCCCAGCGGCACCACGTTCGACAACGCGCTCGTCACGCGCGACTTCGGGCTCGCGCTGACGTGGCCCATCGTCGACGGCGCGCGGCGCGAGTCGCGGCTGGCGGAGCAGCGCTCGCTCGTGCGCGAGTCCGAGGTGCGCGAGAAGGACCTGCGCCAGCAGATCGAAGCCGAGGTGCGCTCGGCACAGATCGACCTCGCGTCCGGGTTCGAGCAGCGCGCGGTGGCTCGGGAGCGGCTGCAGCTGGCCGAGGAAGAGCTCTCGCAGGCCCGCGAACGCTTCGTGAACGGCGTGGCGGGCAACATCGAAGTGATCAACGCCCAGTCCTCGCTCGTGCGCGCGCGGGACGCCGACATCGACGCCCGCTTCGCCGTCGCGTCCGCCCGCATCGCACTCGCCCGCGCCGCCGGCGTGGCGCGCACGCTCCGCTGACCCCGGCCCACGTACGAAAGGAAACGCTCCCATGTCCGATTCGAACCCGACCGTGGCCGCCACCGGAACGGCCCGTCCCGCGTCGGAGGCGCCGGCCCCGCCGGCGCGCGAACGCCGCGGCCCGCCCGTGCCGGTGATCGTGTTCGGCCTCCTGTTGCTCGTGGGCGCGGTGTTCGGCTTCCAGCGCTGGCGCTGGGGCCTGACGCACGTGAGCACCGACAACGCCCAGATCGAAGGTCACCTGATTCCCGTGTCGCCCAAGGTGGGCGGCTACGTGGTGGCGGTGAACGCCGAGGAGAACACGCGCGTCGGCACCGATTCGCTGCTCGTGCAGATCGACGACCGCGAGTACCGCGCGAAGCTGGCGCAGGCCGAGGGCGACCTGGCCTCGGCGCTCGCGAACGCGGGCCAGAAGGGCCGCGCCGGGCAGGCCGAGGCGCAGCTCGCCGCCGCACGCGCGCAGGTGGCGCAGGCCGAGGCGAACGCGACGCGGGCGCGTAACGACGTCGAGCGCTACCGCACGCTCGCGGCCCGCCAGATCGTGAGCCGCCAGCAGCTCGACGCGGCCACCGCGACGTCGCTCGCGGCGAACGCGCAGCTCGACGCGATGCGCAAGCAGGTGCAGGCGGCCGAAGCGGCGCTGCAGGGCGCTGGCGCGCGCGTCGAGGCGGCGCGTGCGGCGCGCGACCAGGCGGCGCTCAACATCGGCTTCACGCGCGTGCGGGCGCCCGACTCGGGCCTCGTCAGCCGCCGCAACGTGGAAGTGGGCCAGCTCGTGCAGGCGGGCCAGCCGCTGATGAGCGTGGTCACGCTGCACGACGTCTGGGTGGTGGCGAACCTCAAGGAGACCGAGATCGCCGACGTGAACCCGGGCGACAAGGTGGAGATCGAGGTCGACGCGTACGGCAAGCACAAGTTCGCGGGCCACGTCGAGAGCCTCAGCGGCGCGACCGGCGCGAAGTTCTCGCTGCTGCCGCCCGACAACGCCACGGGCAATTTCACGAAGGTGGTCCAGCGCGTGCCCGTGCGCATCGCGGTGGACGGCCCGCGCGACCCGGAGCGCCCGCTTCGCCCCGGCATGAGCGTGCTCGTGACGGTGACCACCAAGTAGGCTCGCATGACCGCCGCCCGAAGCGTCCCGCACGACATCGATCCGTTCGTCTACCGCAACCGCTACCTCATCGCGCTCACCGTGGTGCTGGCGAGCGTGATGGAACTGATCGACACAAGCATCGTGAACGTGGCGATCCCGCACATGATGGGATCGCTCGGCGCGACGCTCGACCAGATCGCGTGGGTGTCCACCGGCTACATCGTGGCGAACGTGGTCATCCTGCCGATCACCGGGTGGCTCGCGGCGTTCTTCGGCCGTCGGCGCTACTTCGCCGGCTCGATCGTGCTGTTCACGATCGCGTCGTTCTTCTGCGGCAACTCGCACACGCTCACCGAGCTGGTGGTGTGGCGCATCGTGCAGGGCCTGGGCGGCGGTGCGCTGCTGAGCACGTCGCAGGCGATCCTGTTCGAGTCGTTCCCGCGCGAGGAGTACGGCATCGCCACGGCGATGTTCGGCATGGGCGTGATGGTGGGTCCCACGCTCGGCCCCACGCTCGGCGGCTGGATCACCGACACGTGGTCGTGGCCGTGGGTGTTCTACATCAACCTGCCGTTCGGCATGTTCGCGCTGCTGATGACGCTCGCGTTCATCCGCGACTCGAAGTTCGCGCGCAAGATCGAAGCGGTGGACTGGCTCGGCCTGGGACTGCTCGCCGTGGGCATCGGCGCGCTGCAGACCCTGCTGGAACGCGGGGAGCGGCAGGACTGGTTCGCGTCCGCCGAGATCGTGCTGATGACGGCCACGAGCGCGATCGCACTGATCTGGTTCGTGTGGCACGAACTGCACACGGAGCACCCCGTGATCGATCTGCGCATCCTGCGCAACCCGCAGCTCGCCGCCGGCACCGCGATGGGCTTCGTGCTCGGCATGTGCCTGTTCGGCACGGTGTTCCTGCTGCCGGTGTACCTGCAGGCGATGCAGAGCTTCACCGCGAACCAGACCGGCATGGTGATCCTGCCGGGCGCGCTCGCGAGTGCGTTCGTGATGGCGATCATGGGGCGGCACGCCGGCAAGTTCGACCCGCGCTGGTCGATCACCGCCGGCATCGCCATCTACACGTTCTCGATGTGGCAGTGGTCGCAGTTCACCACGCTGAGCGGGCAGGGCGACTTCTTCTGGCCGCTCATCATCCGCGGCGCCGGGCTCGGACTGGTGTTCGTGCCGCTCACGAACCTCGCGCTCACGGGGCTGCCGATGGAACAGATCCCGGCGGGCACCGGGCTGTTCAATCTCATGCGACAGCTCGGCGGCAGCGTGGGTATCGCGATCTCGGCCACGCAGCTGTCGCGCATCACCACGGAGAACCGCGCGGTGCTCGCCACGCACGTGTCGCGCTGGGACGACGTCACGCGCGAACGGCTCGACGCGATGGTGCGGTTCCTGGTGTCGCGCGGCCAGAGCGGCGTGACCGCCGAAACCAAGGCGATCGCCATGCTGAACGGCCAGGTCACGAAGCAGGCGATGATGCTGGCGTTCGAACAGCTGTTCCTGGCGTTCGGCCTGGTGTTCCTGCTGTCGCTGCCGCTGCTGCTGTTCATGCACTGGAAGAAGGGCGCGTCGGCAGGCGGGGGCATGGCGCACTGATCGGGCCGCACTCGCCGACCGGACCGACGCGCGGCCGTTGACTCGAGGCGGCGCTCGGCTATGTTCCGCCGCCCACGTTCCCGTTCGGAGGAGCCCGGCGTGTCGCAACCCGTCTGGAGTCGAATCGCCCTCGTCGCGGGCGCGGCCGCGCTGCTCGGCGGCGGCGCGTGGCTCGCCGCGCACCTGCGCTCGCTGCCGGGTGCGGCGACGCTCGCCGCACGCTCGAACCAGCGCATCGTCGTGCTCGAGGCGCGCGGCACCGAGCCGCCCGAAGTCGCGGCGGCGGTGGCCGCGGCGGTTCGCGGCGTCCCGGGAGTGACCGCCGCCGAGGTGCGCCCCGTGCAGGCGCGCATCTACGTGGTGTGCGAGGCGTCGGTGCCGGATTCCGCGCTCGTCGCGGCGGTGCGCGCGACCGGGTCCGGCCGCGACGCGCGCGTGGTGCTTCAGTAGCCCTCCGCGCCGCGCCGGACGCCCCACGACTCCTCGACGGGTCGGCCGGGCTCCAACCCCGCGCGCCCGGTTCCCGACGTCCGTCCGGACCCGGGCCCGTGCGACCGGAGGGGCCATGAGTCGAGTCGTCGTCCTGGGGGCCGGCGTGGCCGGCCACACCGCCGCGGCATTCGTGCGTCACTGGCTGGGACGCCGCGACGAGGTCGTGGTGGTGTCGCCGCGACCGCAGTACAACTGGATCCCCTCGAACATCTGGGTGGGCGTCGGGCTGCTGCAGCCGCGGCAGGTGACGTTCGACCTCGCGCCGGTGTACGAGCGCGCGGGCATCGAGTTCCGGCAGGCGCGCGCGACCGAAATCCACCCCGACGGCGACGCGGCGGACCCATCGCCCTACGTGATCGTCGAGTCCACGCGTTCGGCCGACGCGGGCACGCGCGAGAAGATCCGTTACGACTTCCTGATCAACGCCACCGGGCCGCGTCTGAACTTCGGCGCCACGCCGGGGCTCGGCCCCGAAGGGCACAGCCTGTCGGTGTGCACGCCCGACCACGCGAAGCAGGCGGCGGGCGCGCTCGACGCGGCGGTGGAGCGCATGCGTCGAGGCGAGAAGCAGCGGTTCCTCGTGGGCACGGGCCACGGCGGATGCACGTGCGGCAAGGCGGTTACGTGACGCCCAGCAAGATCTTCACGGAGTCGCTGTTCGCCGAGCGCGGCCTGCGGTGGATCACGCGCGCGCACGTGCGCCAGGTGGAGCCGGGCCGGATCCAGTACGAGACGCTCGAGGGCGACGAGCGCGAGCACGCGTTCGACTTCGCGATGTTGCTGCCGCCGTTCTCGGGCGTCGGGCTGAAGGCGATCGACCGCACCGGCGCGGACGTCACGTCCACGATGTTCCAGCCGAACGGCTTCATGCGCGTGGATGCCGACTACACGGCGAAGCCCTACGCCCAGTGGTCGGCGCGCGACTGGCCGCGCACGTACCAGGCCCCGACCCATCGCAACGTGTTCGCGGCCGGCATCGCGTTCGCGCCGCCGCACCCGATCTCGCAGCCGCGCCAGAGCCCGAAGGGCACCCCGATCGCGCCCACGCCGCCGCGCACGGGCATGCCGTCCGCGATGATCGGCAAGGCCGTCGCGCACAGCATCGTCGACATGGTGCGCGGCGCCGACGGGCCCACGCACACCGCGTCGATGGCCGAGATGGGCGCCGCCTGCGTCGCGTCCGCCGGCGCGAACCCGTTCACCGGCACCGCGGCGTCGATGACCGTGTTCCCGATCGTGCCCGACTTCGACCGCTACCCCGAGTACGGGCGCGATCTCGCGCTGACGTTCGGCGAGATCGGCCTGGCGGGGCACTGGATCAAGATCCTTCTGCACCACCTGTTCCTGTACAAGGCGCGGCTGCATCCCGGCTGGCAGTTCGTTCCGGAGTGACGCGATGACCGACACACCGAAGTCCACGCCCGAACGTCTCCACCTGACGGAGTCGTTCTACGCCACGCGGCCCACGCCGTTCACGGTGTTCCTGCGCACGTTCCTGCCGTGGCAGGTGCTTCGCTTCGCCGTGATCAACCTCAAGATGCTGAGCTTGATCGGTCGCAGCCATCACGGCGGCGACGTGCGCGGCGGGCACTGAATCTCCGGGGCGAGTCGCCGCGCACCCCCGCGGGAGATCGCGCGACGCGCGATCACGCGGCGTCGCGTGCGTCGTGCTTCGTACGTTCCTTGACGCGACCCGCGCCCGCGACGGGTGCTAACCTGCGCGCACCATGAGCCACAACCACGGTTCCGCCCCGGCCCGGCCCGAAGCCGCCGACCCCGCGCACCTGCCCGTCATCGGCGACGGCGAGGGGTGCCTCGAGATCCTGTCCGACCGCCTCCGCGAGCAGCCCGGCGTGGTGGCGATCGAAGCCGACTTCCGCGAGTCCCGGCTGACGGTGCGCTACCAGCCGACGCTCGTCTCGCCGGAGCAGCTGAACACGCTCGCCGACGAGATCGGCGTGCTGTTCGCGCAGCGCGTCACGCTGTGCGAACGCCGCGAAGGCATCGGCGCGTGCTCCGAGTGCGCGCTCCGCCTGGGGCGCGTGCGGGCGCAGGACGAAGCCGAACTCGTGCCCACCGCCTCGCCGGGCCGCATCACGCTGGCCCGCCGGCACGCGCCGCCCGACGCCGTGGAGCTGGTCCGGCCGCTGTCGCACGCGAAACCGTGGGGCGCACGCACGTCGCACGCCGAGCAGGAGGAGTACTCGCGCGGTCGCGCCATGGTCACGCTCACCGTGGTCTGCCTGACCACGCTGGTCGCCGGCTGGGTGCTGGAGCGATCCGCCCTGCCCGAGTGGGCATCGCACGTGGCATACGCCGTCTCGGCGCTCACGGGCGGCTGGTTCGCGCTCAAGTCGTCGTTCGACGCGCTGCGCGAAGGCAAGTTCGACGTGAACCTGCTGATGATCCTGGCCGCCGCGGGCGCGGCCGGCATCGGCTACGTGTTCGAAGCGGCCGTGCTGATGTTCCTGTTCTCGCTCAGCAACACGCTCGAGGTCTACACGATGGGCCGCACGCGGCAGGCGCTGAAGGCGCTGCTGAACCTGCGCCCGGCCCGCGCGCTGGTGCGCCGCGACGGTCGCGAGCTCGAGGTGGCCGCCGAGTCGGTGCTGGTGGGCGAGGTCGTGATCGTGAAGCCGGGCGAGGCGATCCCCGTGGACGGCGACGTCGAGAAGGGCGAGTCGCTCGTGGACCAGAGCAACCTCACGGGCGAGTCGGTGCCGGTGGAGAAGTCGGCCGGCCACCGCGTGTACGCCGGCACGCTGAACCAGCAGGGCTCGCTCGAGGTGCGCACCACGCGCGCCGCCGGCGACACCACGCTGGCGCGCATCGTGTCGCTGGTGGAAGAGGCGCAGGAGCAGAAGTCGCGCACCGAGGAGATGGCCGAGTGGGTGGGGCGCAACTACACGATCGCCGTCATCGTGGGCGCCGCGCTCATGCTGTTCGTGCCGCCGCTGCTGCTGCACCACGAGTGGAAGGCCTCGCTGTACCGCGCGATGACGCTGCTGGTGGTGGCGTCGCCGTGCGCGCTGGTGATCGCCACGCCGGCCACCGTGCTGAGCGCGATCGCGAACGCCGCGCGGCACGGCATCCTGTTCAAGGGGGGCCGCCACCTCGAGGCGCTCGGGCGCGTGAAGGTGCTGGCGTTCGACAAGACGGGCACGCTCACGCACGGCCGCTTCGAAGTCACCGACGTGGTGGCGATCGCAGGCGGCAACGAGGACGACGTGCTGCACTGGGCCGCGGTCGCCGAGAAGCGCTCGCCGCACCCACTGGCGCAGGCCGTCGTGCGGCGTGCGCACGAACGTCACGTCACGATCGAGCCCGCCGAGCACCTGACGAACCACCTGGGCAAGGGCCTCGTCGCGCAGTCGCAGGGTCGCGCCATCGAAGTGGGCACGCCGGACCTGTTCGGCTCGCTGGGCCTGGTGGTGCCGGAGGCGGCGCTCGAGCACGTGCGCGCGTTCGCCGAGGAGGCCAAGACCGCGATGATCGTGCACGCCGGCGACGTGTGGGGCGTGATCGCCGCCGCCGACCAGATGCGTGCGAACGCCGGCGACGTCGTGCGCGACCTGCGCGCGCTCGGGGTGACGCGGCTGGCGATGCTGTCGGGCGACAGCGTGCACACGGTGCAGGCGATCGCGAAGCGCGCGAACGTCGACGAGGCGCACGGCAAGCTGCTGCCCGAGGACAAGGTCAACGTCATCGCCGAGCTCGAGAAGAGCCACGGCCCGGTCGCCATGATCGGCGACGGCGTGAACGACGCGCCCGCGCTGGCGCGCGCCACGGTGGGCATCGCCATGGGCGGCATCGGCAGCGACGCCGCCATGGAGAGCGCCGACGTCGTGCTGATGTCCGACGACATCGGCGCGTTGCCGTACGCGGTGAAGCTCGCGCACAACGCCCGCACGGTGGTGGCGCAGAACCTCACGATCGCCGTCGGCGTGATGCTGCTGCTGGTGATCTGGGTGTTCGCCGGCCAGTACCTGCCGATCGGCCAGCTGAAGCTGCCGGTGGCCGTGAGCGGCCACGAGGGCAGCACCGTGCTGGTCATCCTGAACGGCCTGCGGTTGCTGGCGGGGCGGCGGGCGTAGGCGTCCGGGCCGTTCCGGCGAGCAGAGCGTCGACGTCGCGACGCGCCTGTGCCGCGGCGGCTTCCGCGTCCGCACGAGCACGCGCGGCCGCGGCCGGGTCGGGCGGTGGCGCGTTCGCGGACTTCGCCGCGTCGCGGGCGCGCCGCGCTTCGCGCGCCTGTCGCTCGGCGCGTTCCCGGGCCGCGCGCGCCCGGCGCTGATCGCGCTTGCGGTGCACGTGCTCGGGGCCGAACTCCTCCTCGGCCGCGAGCTGGTTGTGCGTGGGGCAGCGCAGGAACAGGTTGTCGCGCGTGGTGGGCCCGCCCTTGGCGAACGACTCGACGTGGTGCGGCTCGAGCGCGAAGCGCGCTTCGCAGCGCTTCCCGTCGGCGCCGACGTAGGTGCACTGCCCGCCGTCGCGCTCCTCCATGAAGCGCAGGTCCTCGCTCGTCACGTGGCGGGAGAGCTTCGACGGGCGGCGCGTCGCCTTGCGCGGGCGAGGCGTGAGGCCGCGCTTGCGCGCGTCCAGCTTCGCGACGAGCAGGTCGAGCGCCCGGTCGAGAAGCTCGGCGACGTCGCCGGGCCGGATCGAGAAGCCGAGCAGCTCCTGCGCACGGACGATCTTGTCGCGCGTCGCGCGCGAGATCGTGACCTGGAGGGCGAAGCGATCGGCGGCGAGCGGCGCGACGCGGGCTCGCTCGGGTGCGGCGGGGGCAGGCGCCGACGCGGGCGCGCATTCCATTCGCAGAGCGACCGCCGAAGCGTCGGGCGTGGCGGCCACGAGTTCAGCGCCCTCAACGGACGGCCGTGCGGCCAGATGTTCAACGCCCTCAACATTCGGCCGTGCGGCCAGAAGTTCATCGCACTCAACATTCGGCCGCACGGCCGAATGTCCCTGAGTGCCGTTCGGTGACACAGCGGCCACTCCCGGCATGTCTGCACTCACGGGCTGCCGTGCTTCGCTGGTCGCTGCTACCGGCTCCAATCGGGTCGGCACGTCGGACCGCGGATAGATCGCCGCGATCGCCTCGGCGAGTTCGGCGTTGGTCTTGCCCTCCGCCATGGCCAGCAGTCGCGCCGCGTTCGCCGGCACGATGTGCGGCCGCAGCATGAGCACGGCGGTGAGCGTCAACCGGCCGTCGGCGATCGCCGTGAAGATCGAGGGATACCGCCTCGCCATGCGCGCGACGCGCAGCCGCTTCCCGGCCGCGTCCTCCGACAGCCGCAGCACCTTCACGCAGTACACGTGCATCGACGAGCAGCTGGCCGGCGCGTACAGCCGCCGGGCTTCGACCTCGCCGAGGTGGGCGAGCAGGTCGGCGGTGTTCAGCCG
>JBGAOB010000034.1:0-24644 GCA_044222045.1 Candidatus Eiseniibacteriota bacterium | reverse complement strand
TGGTCCTCCCTGATCCCGTACCCGCGGTCTTGCGGACCGCGGCCTGCTTCCGTGCCGCCATGCAGCCTCCCGTGAGGTGGGTGCGCGCCTCCATCGGCGGGCACCATCGATTGGCCCCAGTGTCCCCGATCCGGCGCCCGGGTGCGAGGGAACTCTCGCGTGAGGGGCCCCTTCGAGGCGGGTTTGTCGCCCGGATCGGCGCGCCGGGCCGGCCACGGCGGGATCCGGGCCGCGAGCCCCGCATGGCGGCGGCGGTCGACACGCCACGGGCCGCGGCCTCCCCGGCTGCGGCCCGCGCGTGCTCCCGGCGGCTCGCCCGCTCAGTCGGCGAGCGTCGACAGGTCGCCGGGGTCCTCGCCCATCTCGATCGCCTTCAGGTAGCGGCGCACGATCTTGCCCGAGCGCGTCTTGGGCAGCGATGCCCGGATCTCGATCTCGGACGGCTGGGCGATCGGTCCGAGGTCCTGGCGGACGTGGTCCTTGAGGCTCGACACGAGCCCGGGGCCGCTCTGCACGCTCGGCTTGAGCACCACGAACGCCTTGATCCGCTCGCCCTTCACCGGGTCGGGCAGGCCGATGACGGCGCTCTCGGCGACGGCCGCGTGGCGCAGCAGCGAGCCTTCCACGTCGGCGGTGCCGATGCGGTGCCCGGCCACGTTCAGCACGTCGTCGGCGCGTCCGAGCACGGCGAAGTAGCCGTCGCGGTCGCGCACGGCGATGTCGCCCGCCGTGTAGCAGCCCGGGATCTGGTCCCAGTACTTCTCGTAGCGCTCGGGATCTCCCCACACGGTGCGCATCATGTAGGGCAGCGGCCGTCGCAGAACGAGCAGGCCGCCGCTTCCGTCCGGAAGCGGGTGACCTTGCGAGTCCACGATGTCGGCGACCACGCCCGGCAGCGGCTTGCCGACCTTGCCCGGCCGCGCCTCGAACGTGGGCAGGGTGCCCAGCACGGGCGCCGCCACTTCCGTCTGCCACCAGTTGTCCACCACGAATCCGCCCGACTGCCCCACGAGGTGCTTCTGCGCCCACAGGTGCGCCTCGGGGTTCAGCGGCTCACCAGCGCACGCGATCAGCCGCAGGCGCGTCAGGTCGTACTTCGCGGGCACCTCGCCGCCGTGGCTCATCCACATGCGCAGCGCCGTCGGCGCGGTGAACATCACGTTCACGCCGAAACGCTCGCACAGCTCCCACGTCACGTCGGGCGTCGGGTAGTCGGGCACGCCTTCGCGACAGAACACCGTGGCGCCGATCGACAGCGGGCCGTACACGATGAACGAGTGGCCCACGATCCAGCCGATGTCCGACGTGCTCCAGTAGATGTCGCGCTCGCCGATCTGGTAGAACGCGCGCGCCAGGTAGTTGACGCCCACCAGGTAGCCACCGGTCGCGTGCACGACGCCCTTGGGCTTCCCGGTGGTGCCGGACGTGTACAGGATGAACAGCGGGTCCTCGGAATCCATGGGCTCGGGATCGCAGTGGATCTCGCGCGCCTGCTGGATGTCGTAGAAGTCGTGCTCGCGTTCGCTGTCGAACTGCACCGGCGCGTCGCCGGGTCGCGATCCGCGGCGGTGCACGATGATGTGCTCCACGCCCACCTGGTCGCGCACGGCCTCGTCGATCGTGGGCTTGAGCGGCACCTTGCGGCCGCGCCGCCACGTGTAGTCGCTGCACACGATCACCTTCGCGCCCGAGTCGACGATGCGCGACTGCAGCGCCGCCGTACCCATGCCGGCGTACACCACGGAGTGGATCGCGCCGATGCGCGCGCACGCGAGCATCGTGATGATGCCCTCCGGCACCAGCGGCATGTAGATGATCACGCGATCGCCGCGCTTGACGCCGAGCCGGCGCAGCGCGTTGCCGAAGCGGTTCACCTCGCGATACAGCCGGTTGTACGTGTAGGTGTGCTCCTCGCCGTCCTCGCCCACCCAGATGACGGCGGCCTTGTTGCGGCGGTCGCTGTACACGTGCCGGTCGATGCAGTTGACCGAGGCGTTCAGCTTGCCGCCCAGGAACCACTCGTGCTCGGGGGCCTGGAAGCGCATCACCTGCTGCCAGGGTTCGATCCAGTCGAGCGCCGCGGCCTTGTCGGCCCAGAAGCCCTCGGGATCGGACAGCGCGTGCATGCGCTCCACGGCGTCGTTGCGCAGCACCGCCTCGCGCGCCAGCGAGATCGGCGGCGGAATCACCACCTCGTCCTTGGCCAGCCGCGCGATGGCGGCCTGCTGGGACTCGCTCAGGGCGAGCGTGGGAGCCTGCGCGGGCGCGGGCCCGGCGGGATGCGAATCGCTCATGGGGCACCTCGGGTCGGACGAAGGGTTGGGCGGGCGAATCTGCCGCGGCGATGCAGCACATGGGCCAACTCCCCGGCCGGGCGCGAAACGCGCGCGGACAAGGCCATCGCGCGCACCCGGCCGTGCTTCCACGGGTCCGCGGCCTGTCAGCCTGACAGCCGGCGTTCTCCGGTGGCAGGAACGGGCCCCCGCCGGCTCCCGCGTGTATGCTGCCGCCCCGTTCGACTCCTGCCGCAACCGTTCCCCCCCACGACGCGCTCATGGACCTCACCGGCAAGACTCTCGGCCCCTACCAAGTGCTCACGCGCCTCGGCGCCGGCGGCATGGGCGAAGTGTGGCTGGCCCGCGATCCACGCCTCGAGCGCGAGGTGGCGCTCAAGGTGCTGCCCGGCACCGTGGCGGGCGATCCCGAGCAGCTCGCCCGCTTCCGCCGCGAGGCGCTCGCGCTCGCAGCCCTGAACCACCCGAACATCGCCACGATCCACGGCCTCGAGTCGCTCGAGGACGGCACGCCGCTGCTGGTGATGGAGCGCGTGGAGGGCGAGACGCTGGCGTCCCGGCTGCGGTCGGGGCCGCTCCCGCCGCCCGAGGCCCTGCGCGTGACGGCCCGCATCGCCGAGGCGCTGGAGGTGGCCCACGAGCGCGGCGTGATCCACCGCGACCTCAAGCCGGGCAACGTCATGGTGGGCGCGCGCGGGCTCGTGAAGGTGCTCGACTTCGGGCTCGCGCGCGCCGCCGACCGCCGCGATTCGCCGGCGCTGGACGCCGACGTCGGGCCCGCCACGCTCGCGCTGGACGTGATCGCGCCGCCGCGCCGCCGCCGCGGCCGAGCGCGCCGCCGCCGAGCGCGCGGAGGCCGCGCACACGCTGCCGCCCTCGCCGCGCACGCGCGCGTCGCTCGAAGCGCTCACGCAGGCGGGCGCGATCTCGGGCACGCTCCGGCTACATGAGCCCAGAACAGGCGCGCGGCGAACCGCAGGACGCGCGCACCGACATGTTCTCGTTCGGCAGCGTGCTGGCGAGTGCCTGAGCGGCGGCGCGCGTTCTGGGCGACGACGCATGGGACACCATGCAGCGCACGATCACGACCGAGCCCGACCTGGGCGCGTTGCCGCCGGCGACGCCGGCCCGGTGCGCGCGCTGGTCGCGAGCTGCCCGAGAAGTCTCCCGAGCGCCGCCCCCGCGTCGATGCGCGAGGCCCGCGAGCAGATCGAGGCCGCGCTCGGCGCCGCGCCCGCCGCCCGCGCCGCGGACGTGCCGAACAACCTGCCGCGCCTGCCACGTTCGTCGGCCGCGCCGCCGAACTGGCCACGGCCGAAGCGAACCTGGAGCGTACGCGGCTGCTCACGCTCACCGGCGTGGGCGGCTGCGGCAAGACGCGGCTCGCGCTGGAGCTGGCGGCGCAGCGGCGGGCGCACCATCCGGACGGCGTGTGGTTCGCCGACCTCGCGCGCGTCACCGACGAGTCGCGCGTGCCCGACGCGCTCGCGACCGCGCTCGGCCTGCGCGAGGAACCGGGGCGCACGATCGAGGACGCGGTGGTCGCACACCTGGCCGGGCGAAGGGCGCTGGTGCTGGTCGACAACTGCGAGCACGTGCTGGAAGCGTGCAGCACGCTCGTGCAGCGGCTGCTCGAATCGGCGCCCGCGGTGACGGTGATCGCCACGAGCCGCGAAGGGCTGGGCGTGGCCGGCGAGCTGCTGCAGGCCGTGCCGTCGCTGGGGCTGCCGCCGCGCGGCGCATCGCAGGCCTCGGCGCTCGCCGCCAGCGAAGCGGTGCGGCTGTTCGTGGAGCGCGCGGGCGCCGTGCAGGCCGGCTTCGCGCTCGACGACGCGAACGCGGCCGCGGTGGCCGAGATCTGCCGACGCCTGGACGGCATCCCGCTGGCGCTGGAGCTGGCCGCCGCGCGCGTGCGCGTGCTGTCGGTGGAGCAGATTCGTGCGCGCCTCGACGACCGGTTCCGGCTGCTCACCGGCGGCGCGCGCACGGCGCTCCCCCGCCACCAGACGCTGCACGCGGCGCTGCAGTGGAGCTGGGACCAGTTGCACGACACCGAGCGCGACCTGCTGCGCACGCTCGCGGTGTTCTCCGGCGGCTGGACGTTCGATGCCGTGTCGGCGGTCACGCCGGCCGAGGACGACGAGTTCGAGGTGCTCGACCTGCTCGCGCACCTGGTGGACAAGTCGCTGGTCGTGGTGGACCGCGACGAGCGCGGCGACGTGCGCTACCGCTTCCTCGAGAGCGTGCGGCAGTTCGCGCTCGACCAGCTCGACGCGAGCGGCGACGGCGACGCCCTGCGCGAGCGGCACCTGCGGCACTTCCTCGCACTGGCGGAGACGTCCGAGAAGCACCTGACCGGCCCGCGGCAGCACGAGTGGTTCCAGCGCCTCGAAGCCGAGCAGGAGAACCTGCTGCAGGCGCTCGCGTGGACCGCGCACGTGCCCGACGGGGCGACGCTGGCGCTCCGGCTGGCGGGCTCGGTGTGGCGCTTCTGGTCGGCGCGCGGGCACTACGAGCTGGGCCGGCGCGCGATGGAGGACGCGCTCGCCCGCCCCGGCGCGGACGCCCCGACGGCCGAGCGCGCACGAGCGCTGGTGCGTTCGGCCGGGCTCGCGCTGTACCAGGGCGACGGCGACGTCGCGCAGCCGCGCATCGAGGAGAGCCTCGCGATCTACCGCGCGCTCGGCGACCGCAAGGGCGTCGCGCGCGCGCTCGCCGCGCTGGCCACGGCGGCGGCGTACCGCGAGGACGACGACACGTTCGAACGCACGAACCGCGAGAGCCTCGAACTCTACCGCGAGCTCGGCGAGCGCCGCGGGCTCGCGCTCGCCTACCACAACCTCGGCTTCCTCTCGTGGTGCCGCGACGACCACGCCTCCGCGCGCGAGCACTTCGGCGAAGCGCTCGCGATCCTGCGGCAGATCGGCGACCGCGAGCAGCAGGCGCTCACGCTGGCCGGCCTCGCCGAGGCGCTGTTCCGGCTCGGGGACCGCGCCGCGGCCGCCAAGTGCTACGCCGAGAGCCTCGAACTCGCGCTCGCGCTCGAGGCGAAGCTCGAAGCGTGCTACGCGCTCGAGGGCACGGCCGACCTCGCGCAGGCCGTGGGAGACGCCCGCACGTCCGCGCGCTGGTTCGGCACGGCCGAGGCGTACCGGCGCGAGGCGGGCTCACCGCCGCTGCCGCGCGAGCGGCGTCAGCGCGAGGCGACGCTCGGTCGGCTCGCGGCGGCGCTCGGCCCCGCGGCGTACGAGGCGGCCCGGAGCGAAGGCGGCGGCCAGCCCATCGAGAGCGCCTGCCGGGAGGCGCTCGACTGGTTGAGCCGACCTTCACCCGGTTTTGCCGGATCGAACCCCGATCACTCCTGACGCGACTTCTGAACAACCTCGTGCAAACCCATGCCGCAGGATCAACTGCATGGCGCTCGCGCGGCACAAAGTCGTTGTGACCAGCGCCCGTGCCGCATACGATTTTGTCGCGTTGCTCACGGATCGAGCCGCTCGTGTTCTCCCTGGATCGGCCCCGCTGTTGGCCGCCCCGGCTCTCCGGTCGTCGCCCCGCGCGGGGTTCCCGTCCGTCGGCCCGGTCGCGCCAATCGCACCGATCACCCCTGACTCGAGGTGATTCATGCGCTTGAAGGCGACTCCGCTTCTGCTCGGGATCCTCGCCGCGCTCGCACTGAGCACGGCTCCCGCCCGGGCGGCCTCCCTGTTCTTCGACTACGTGGGCTTCGACTACGAGAGCCCGAACCCGAATCCCGGCGACTTCGGCGAGCCCGGCGCGGGCTACGTGGGCCTGGGCTACGTGCCGAACCTGTTCGCTCCGCTCGTCGCCGACACGTCGCTGAACCAGTACACGTACGTCGTGTCGGGCATGACGCCGGTGTCCCGTTCGTTCGTGGGCCCGTACGCGATCATCGACTACAGCCCCGGCACGCTTTCGATCTACGAGGACTCCAAGTCCTCGGGCACGTACGCCGACTACGGCGTCAACCCGCCGAACGCCACCGCGCCCGGCACGTTCACCGACGGCACGCTGTTCGTGACCGGCACGCTGACGAGCTTCCGCTTCGTGGTCAACCTCACGAACGGCACCGGCAGCTACGAGGCCAACTACACCGTCACCGGCGGCTCGCAGCTCGCGAACGTGCCGCTCAGCCAGCGCACCGGCTGGACGTTCGCCGGCTCCACCGGCAACGCGCTCAACATTCCGGCTGGCTACTCGCACCAGATCGACGGCCAGAACTTCGTTCCCGACCCCGTTCGCGCCCGTGGCGTGAGCTGGGGCACCCTCAAGGCCACGTACCGCTGAGCGGCACGACCACCGCGCGAAGGAGGAACACCATGAAGCGCTTCATCGCGACGCTCGCCGTGGCCGCACTGTTCGGCGTCGTCCAGAACGCCGTCGCCGCCACCGGCCCGGCCATCGACTGGGATCCCGCGTACACGTGGGAACCGCTGGCCACGCCCACGAACTCGGTCGCCGGGCAGCAGCTCCGGCTGGTCGGCACCGTGAGCGGATTCGACTTCCCGTTCGGTGACCTGAATCCGAGCGACCCGGGCCGCGAATACACGTTCGTGGCGTACGGGCTGATCTCGCAGGGCACCACGGTGATCGGACCGCCCGCGTTCCAGATCTACACCACCCTGTACACGGGTGGCACGTTCGAGCTGTACGAGGACCTGAGCCCCGACGCGGTGTTCGCCCCGAACCCGCCGAACGCCCAGGTGCCCTCCACGTTCACCGACGGCACGCTGCTGCTCTCCGGGCAGTTCACGTCGTTCCAGACCGTGAGCAACAACTTCACGTCGTTCAACGTGGGCAACATCGAGGGCAACATCAACTGGACCGGCGGTACGCTGGTGAACCGCCTGAGCGGTCCGAACGGTTCGCCCTGCCCCGGCCTGTTCACGGGCGGTTCCACGTGGTACCCGGCCGTGATGATCCCGGGCTACGTGTTCCGTCACGACGGCAAGATCGACCTGCAGTGCCCGGTCGGCACGTCCAGTTCGACCTGGGGTCGCATCAAGACGCTGTACCGCTGATTCCGCTTCCCGATCCCCCCGGCGCCGGGTTCCGCTTCGTGCGGAGCCCGGCGTTCGTCTTGTCGCGTTCGGCCTCGAGCCGCGCGAGTCGAGCCGCCGCGTCCGCCCGGTGGACGCACTCCCCGGCACGCGCCCCCCGGCGGTCGCCACGCGCCGGCCGGCCCGCGTCGCGGGGCGGAACCCTCTGCATCGCGCCCGCGTCGCACCCCTCGCATCCCAACACCGCGTTCGCGTCCGGATGCGTGGTTCGGGGATCGCACCTTCGTGCGGCCGGCGCGGACCTTTCCACGACGACCCTGATGCAGAGGAGACAGTTCATGACGAAGACACGTCGTTGGTTCATGGCCGCACTGGCCTTCGCGGCCACCGTACCGTTGCTCGCGGGCTGCTCGCGCGACGCCTCCAACCCGGTCGCACCCGCGGCCGACGACGCTCCCGCCGCCGTGTCGCGCGAGGTCACGCCGCAGTCGCTGCTGGGCCCGTTCGGCTTCGGGATCTCGGGCGTGATGTTCGTCCACGCGTCCCCCGACGCCCCCGCGGTCGACATCCGCCTCGGAGTGCTTCCCGCCGCGCGCGGCCTCGCGTTCCCGGGCAACACGCCCTATCGCTTCACGCTGTCCGGGCCGCGGCAGATCAAGGTGAACGTGGCGGGCACGTCCACCACCGTGATCAGCGCGCGCCCGACGCTCGCCCGCAACACGTTCTACACGGTGTTCGCGGCGAACCGGGTGGCGAACATCGAGCCCGTCGTGCTCGTGGACGACCTGACGCCGCCCGAGGCCGGCAAGGCCCACGTGCGGTTCGTGCACCTGTCGCCCGACGCGCCGGCCGTCGACATCGCGATCGCCAACGGTGGACCCGTGCTGTTCCCGAACGTGTCGTTCAAGGGATCCACGGCGTTCACGCCGGTGGCCGCCGGAACCTACGACCTCGAAGTACGCGTCGCGGGGACGAACACGGTGGCGCTGTCGCTGCCGGGCGTGCGGCTGGAGCCGCGGCGCATCTACACGGTGTTCGCCAGGGGCCTGCTCGGCGGCACGGGCAGCCAGGCGCTCGGCGCGGGACTCATCGTGAACTGGCCGCGCTTCGGCTGGGGATCGTTCGCGCAGCCGGCGGCGATCGTCGAGGGCGACCTGCGGTCGGGCGACACGCGCTAGCCGAACCGGTTCGTGAACCGGGAGCAGGACGAGACGGAACCGCGTCGATCGCAGGGAACTGGCGTCGGCCCCACCGCCATCGTGTCGGTGACACGTCGAGGTGACGCCGGCGTTCGCGACCTCGGCCACGCCGCGGCGCACCTGCTGCAGTAACTCGAGCTGCTTGCTGTAGGAGTAGTCCAGCGTCTCGCGCCGGCATACCGGGAGCGCCCCGCTCTCGTTCGTCCCGCGCGCCGGTCAGACGCCGTACTCGGGCGCCGGCTTGTCCTGCAGCCAGTGATCGAACCAGCGGCGGATGTGCTGCTGGTTCTGCACGCGCCGCGACGGCGTGCCGCTGCGCGACAGTTCGTGGTTCTCGCCCGGGAAGCGCACCATCGCCACGGGCTTCTTCCGGTACTTGAGCCCGCGGAACATGATCTCGCCCTGCGCGATCGGCGTGCGCCAGTCGTCCTCGCTGTGCAGCACCAGCAGCGGCGTCTCGATGCGGTCCATCAGGGGCCATGGCGACACGGCCGCGTACTGCTCCGGCACCTCCCACGGCGCCGCGCGGAACCACGACGGCGTGTAGAGCGCGAAGTCACACGTGGACCACATCGCGCCCCAGTCCGACACGCAGCGTTGCGTGATCGCCGCCCGGAAGCGGTGCGTGTGCGCGATCACCCAATTCGTGAGCAGCCCGCCACCGCTGCCGCCGGTGACGCCCATCCGCGACTCGTCCACGCACCCGCGCGCGACCACGGCGTCGACGCACGCCATCAGGTCGCGGTAGTCGTCGCCCGGGTAGCGGTACTGGATCACGTTCGCGAACTGCTGCCCGTACGACGTGCTGCCGCGCGGGTTCGTGTACAGCACCAGGTAGCCCGCCGCCGCGAGCACGCGGAACTCGTGGAAGAAGCCGACCCCGTACGCCACGTGCGGCCCGCCGTGGATCTGAAGCACGAGCGGGTACTTCTTTCCGGGATCGAAGTCGCGCGGCTTCACGAGCCACGCCTGCACGCGCTCGCCGTCGAAGCTGTCGACCCACAGCTCCTCCACCTCGCCGAGCGCGGCCTCCGCGAGCAGCGCCTCGTTCGGGTCGAACAGCCGCGTGAGCGCGCCGGTCGCCACGTCGAGCACGTGCAGCGCGCCGGGCGTGTCGTACCCGCCCAGCGTCAGCGCCACGCGCGCGGCGTCGGCGCTCACGCTGCCGTGCGTGACCTCGCGATGCGGCGGCGTCAGCTCGCGCGCCGCGCCGGTGGCCACGTCCACGATCACGAGACGGCCCGCGCCGTGCGAGTCGAGTACGCCGATCACGCCACGACCGTCGGCCGTGAACGCCAGCGGCTGCGCGCCGCCGCCGCGTGGCGGGTGCTGATCGCCGCTGATGCCGCCCTCGTTGAACGGCCGGTCGAGCTTCGCCGACGCGATCACCGGCTGCGTCATGGGCCACGCGCCGGAGAACACGAGCAGCTCCATCTGGTCGTACGAGCGGTAGGCTTCGGGGCGCACGCCCCCCGCGGCCGCGATCCGGCCGTCGGCGCCCTCGGTGAACTGCATCAGCGGGCCGCGCACGTCCGCCACCACGCGCAGCGCGTCGCCCTCGGTGGGCGCCTCGAGCTCCGGTGACACGGCCCAGATCTCGTTGTCCTCGGGCCCGAACCACGGCTCGGCGCGGCGGTCGGACGTGAACAGCACCCAGTGGCCGTCGCGCGACCACGCGACGTTCTCCTCCTTGAACGCCTTGCCCGAAGTGAGCGCGCGCGGCGTGCCGCCCGAGGCGTCGATCACCCACACGTGGTCCAGGTGATCCCAGTCGACGAACCCGGCGTTGTTCCAGCGGAACACCGGCTTCGTGACGAGCCGCGCCGGCTCGTGCTTCGGCTTCTTGTAGTCGGGCGTGTCGAGCGCCGGGTTGTGGCCCGACTGGAACGCGATCCGCCGGCCGTCGGGCGACCACGCGGGGCTGGTGCACCCGCTCTTCAGCGACGTCAGCGCGCGCGCCTCGCCGCCGGCGAGCGGCAGCACGTGGATCTGCGGGTCGGCCTCGGCGCTCGCGCGGCGCACGAACGCGAGCTGCGAGCCGTCCGGCGACCAGCGCGGCTGGCCGTCGCGGCCGCCGAACGTGAGTGCGCGCGGCGGCGCGGGCGCCTGGCCGGCGGCGGGCACGTCCTGCAGCCACAGGTTCGTGCGGTACTCGTCGGCCTCGGTGTCCACGGACACGCGCGTGAACGCGATCTTCGAACCGTCCGGGGAGATCTGCGGATCGGCGATCCACTCGAAGCGCAGCAGGTCGTCTTCCTTCATGTCGTCCTCGAGAGTGTGGAGCCCGGGGTGTGATCGCGGCAGGCTAGGTGGCGCGCTTCGGCGGGGTCAACCGCCGGGCGCACTCCGTGGAGAACGGCGTGACGGGCGCGGCGGGGGCGACGCCGTGCGACGGGCGGGCCCGTCGACGCACCGTCCCGCGTGGACGCCCGCGCGCGACCCCGATACGCTCTGTCGCGACTTCGGCCCCGCGAGGCCCTCCCGATTCGAACGCGACCCAGGACTCCTCCCCGATGCGACTGGCCACTCTCCTCGCCCCGCTCGCGCTGCTCGCCGCCGCCTCCGCGATCGCCGCGCCGATCCACACGTCGTACCTGTGGCACATGCACCAGCCGATCTACTGGCCCGACGCCAGCACGTGGACGCCCGGACGGTACGAGACCGCGTACGAGACCATCACGCTGAACCACAGCGCGAACGACGAGTTCTCGATCTTCAACAGCGACGACCGCGTACAGGACTACCAGGGCTATCCGAAGACCGCGATCCAGTCGGTGCTCGACCTGCCCGACGCGGGCGCGCAGGTGTCGTTCGCGGGCAGCCTGATCGAGAACGTGCGCAGCCTCGCGAACGCCGGGTGGAACGGCGGGCGCTACGCGGGCAACTGGTGGCAGCCGTACCGCGACGCGATGGGCTGGACCACGTCGGGCGGCCGCCGCCGGTTCGACCCGGTCATCGTGGGCGCGCACCACGCGGTGAACCCGCTGTGCGACGAGAGTGTGTTCCGTCGCGAGCTCCAGGTGCAGAAGGCGCTCATGCCCGGTGCGTGGGGCAGCACCACGCTGTCGCAGGGCTTCTTCCCCGCCGAGATGTGCTTCAGCGAGCGGCTGATCCCTTCGCTCGTGGCCGAGGGCGTGCAGTGGGCGATCGTGCCCGACGTGCACGTGGCACGCGCGTGCGCGGACTACCCGTACGCCGCGAACCAGGACAACTGCGACCCGCCGAACCGCGCCGACCAGCAGAATCCGGCGCAGGGGTACTACTACAGCCAGAGCATCAGCCGCGGCGTCGTCACGAAGGTGCCGGTGCCGTACGGCCTGCGCCCGCACAAGGCCCAGTGGGTGAACCCCGCGACCGGCGCCGTCACCGCGATGACCGTGGTGCCGTCGGCGAACGGCATGTCGTGGAACGAGGGCTACGGCCTGTACGGCACCGGCGAGATCGACGCGATCGCCGCGCGCAACGACCCGGCGAACCCGATGCTCGTGCTGTTCTCGCACGACGGCGACAACGCATGGGCCGGCGGCAACAGCTACTTCACGCAGAACGTGACGCAGTTCTCGCACGCCGCCGCGAGCCAGGGCTACGAGCCCACGACCGTGGCCGAGTTCCTCGCCGACCACCCGGTGAGCGCGGCCGACGTGGTGCACGTGGAGGACGGCGGCTGGGTGAACGCCGACGGCGATTTCGGCTCGCCGCAGTTCATCAACTGGAACTGGCCGCTCGTGAACGCCGCCGGGCAGTTCGACATCCCGAACGGCTGGGCCGAGGACGAGCGCAACTGGGCCATCCTCACCGCGGCCACGAACGTCGTGCTCACCGCCGAGGGCGTGGCGGGCGCGCCGAACGCCGCGCGCATCGCCGAGCCCGGGACGCCGGGCACGACCGATCTCGAGCGCGCGTGGCACTTCCTGCTCGCCGGCCACGAGAGCGGCTACATGTACTACGGCGCCGCACTCGACATGGAGATCAAGGCGACGCTCGCCGCGAACAAGGCCGTGTCGTACGCGACCGCCGTGATCGGCGCCGCCGCCGACACGGTGGCCCCCACGATCTGGCTGCCGCAGCGCCTGCCGTGGAACCCCGGCGGCAAGGGCGGCGGCGCGCTGTGGGGCTGGCCCGGCGGCGCCGGCGCCACCATGACGAGCGACTTCTGGGTGTGGACGTTCGCGCACGACGTGAGCGGCGTGGACACGTGCCGGCTCGTGTGGCGCATCGACGCCGACGGGCAGAACCCCATCGCGTCCACGCAGAACGAGACGTACGCGGGCGGCGCCGAGGTCGGCGCGTGGCAGACGTCGGCGATGACGCGCCGCCTGTTCCCGAAGGGCAACCTGTTCAACCGCGGCGACATCGACCTGACCGTGCTGCCCACGGTGATCGCCGACGAGTGGTCCGCGCACGTGAGCGGGCTCACCGACGTGCTCGTGGACTACTACGTGGAGGGCGTCGACCGGAACGGCCGCGTGCGCCGCAGCCCCATCCAGCACGTCTACATCGGCACCACGGGGGGCGGCACCACGAACCCGGCCGTGGCGTGGGAACCCGCGAACCCGGTGGCTGGCGGCACGCTGACGATCCACTACGACCCCGTGCCCGGCGCGCTGCCCGACGCGACGAATCCCGTCCACATCCACATCGGCCACAGCGGCTGGACGAACGTGCTGTCACCCGACCCCGTCATGACGTGGAACGCCGGGACGCAGCGCTTCGACTACGCCTACACGATTCCGAGCACCGCCACCGCGGTGGACTTCGTGTTCAACAACGGCGCCGGCACCTGGGACAACAACGGCGGCGCCGACTGGCACGTGGCCGTGTCGGGCGCGCAGGCGCCGCCGCACGTGATCGACGGCACGCTGGATGCCGGCCTCACGCCCGTCGCCAGCTGCGGCGGCCGCGACCTCTACGCCGACTACGACGGCCACTGGCTGTACCTGGCCGCGCCGAAGGCCGCGAGCGGGCTCGACCACTTCCTGTTCGTGGCGCGCGCCGACAGCACGCGGATGCGGTCCGCGCCGTGGGCCAAGGCCGGGACAGCCGCCGCGTGGGACCTGTTCGTGGCCAACGAGAGCACGAACAACTTCGTCGGCTGGTTCGACGCTGCCGGCAACCAGCCCACGGCGGGCCTGCAGAAGGCCTCGGGCACGGTGCTCGAAGCGATGGTCGACGTGTCGCTGTGGTTCAACCCTCCCCCCACGTCGCTGCGCGTGGCGTTCGCCGGGTACGGCACCGCGGACGGCGGCGCGCTCTCGGCGCAGGTGCCGTGCGGCGACGCGAACGGCGCGCTCGATCCGGGCGAGCGGCTCGTGGTGTCGTCGAGCGCGCTCGTCTCGGCTCCGGCCCCCGCGCCGGCGAACGGCCCGCGCATCGCGCTCGCCTCGGCCAGCCCCACGCGAGGGGCGTTCCGGGCCGCGGTCGACGCGAAGCCGGGTGACGCGCTCACCGTGCAGGTGCTCGACGTGCGGGGCGCCGTGGTCGCCACGCTGTGGAACGGTCCCGCCGCCGGCCCCGTGTCGGTGTCGGGGGACCTGCGCACGCACGGCGCCGCGCCGGGCGTGTACTTCGTCACGGCGCGCCGCGGCGCCGCCCGGTCGTCGGTGCGCGTGGTCGTGCTTCCGTGACCGATCCGCGCGAGCGCGAAGGCGGGCCACTGCCGTGGCTCGCCTTCGGCGTCTGTTGCGCCATCTGGAGCAGCACGTTCCTGTTCATCCGCATCGGCAACGACTCGCTCGCGCCGGTGTGGGCCGCGGCGCTCCGGCTGACGATCGCGTCCGTGCTGCTCACGGCGATCGCGCTGGCGACGCGCCAGCCGTGGCCGCGCGGCGCCGCGTTGCGCGCGGCGATCGCGTTCGGCTTCGTGGACTTCGGCGTCAGCCTGCCGCTGCTCTACTGGGGCGAGCGCGACGTGCCGTCCGGCGTGGCCGGCGTACTGTACGCCACGATCCCGCTCACGACCGCGCTGTTCGCGCGCCTGTACGGGCTCGAGCCACTGCGCCCGCGCGTGCTCGCGGCGGCCACGCTGGGCGTGGCGGGCGTCGCGGTGCTCGTGTCGTCGCAACTCTCGGGCGCGATCCACGGCGCGAGCCTGGCCGCGGTGTGCGGCGGCGCGGT
Organism: Candidatus Eiseniibacteriota bacterium; assembly: GCA_044222045.1. GTDB lineage: Bacteria > Eisenbacteria > RBG-16-71-46 > RBG-16-71-46 > RBG-16-71-46 > JBGAMH01. The sequence goes on along the minus strand of JBGAOB010000034.1, from coordinate 10,016 downwards.
GACCGCCAGCCTCGCCGGCGTGCTGCTCAAGCGCGCGCCCGGCAGCAGCCCGTTCACGATCAACGCGATCGCGCATGCCGTGGGCGCGCCGTTCGTGTGGGCCGCGAGTTCGGCGCTCGGCGAGGCGCAGCACCTGCCGCGCACGGGCAGCGGTTGGCTGTCGGTGCTCTACCTCACCGTGGTCGGCTCGGTGGTCGCGTTCGTCGCCTTCGCGTGGCTCGTGCCGCGCTGGCCGGCCACGCGCATCAGCTTCGTGTCGGTGGTGGTGCCGGTGCTGGCGCTCGCGCTCGGCGTGCTCGTGCGAGGCGAAACCGTGGGCCCGACGGCGGTGCTCGGCTCGGCGGTCGTGATCGGCGCGGTCGTGCTGGCGCTGGCCGGCGACCGGACGCCCGCCCGCAGCTGACGCCGCCGTCCGCCGGGCCAGGGCCGCGTCAGCCTTCCTCGGTCAGCCTCGCGCGCAGCGCCTTCACGTCGAGATCCGGCGCCGGCAGCTGCGGGTCGATCGCCTCGAGCGTCTCGGTCACCACGCGCGCGATGGCCCAGTCGCGGTACCACTTGCGGTCGGCGGGGATCACCCACCACGGCGCGGATTTCGTGGAGCACTTCGACAGCGCGTCCTCGTAGGCGCGCCGGTAGTCCTTCCACTTCGCGCGTTCGTCCAGGTCGCCGGCGTTGAATTTCCAGCGCTTCGTGGGGTCGTCCAGCCGCTCGAGCAGCCGGTCGCGCTGTTCGCCGCGCGAGAGGTGCAGGAAGAACTTGAGCACCGTCGTGCCGCGCGCCGCCAGTGTCTGCTCGAACGCGTTGATCAGCGCGTACCGCGCCGACCACTCCGCCTTCGGCACCAGCTCGTGCACGCGCACCACGAGCACGTCCTCGTAGTGCGAGCGGTTGAAGATCACCACCTCGCCCGCCGCGGGCGCGGCCTGGTGCACGCGCCACAGGAAGTCGTGCGCGCGTTCTTCCTCGCTCGGCACCTTGAACGCCTTCACGCGCACGCCGAGCGGATCGAAGCCCGTCATCACGCGCCGCACGACGCCGTCCTTGCCCGAGGTGTCCATGCCCTGCAGCACGATCAGCAGCGAGCGGCGCCCTTCGGCGTGCAGGCGGAACTGCAGCTCCTCCATGCGCGCGAGCCGCTCCGCGGTCTCCGCGGCGGCGGTCTCCTCGTCCTTCACGCCCGGCGTGGCACCGGCCTTCCACTTCGACAGGTCCACGTCGCGGCCGGGCTTCGTGCGCAGGTCGTCGAACTTCATCGGGAGTCTCCGGTGTCGGGATCGGTCGTCGGGACGCCCCAGGCGGATCGCACCTCGGCGAGCGCGGCCGGAGCGAGCCCGCGTCGTTCGAGGTCGGCCAGCCGCGGCGCCATGCGTTCGGCGTACGCGCGGGTCGTCCACTCCCCGATCACCGCGATCTCCGGCGCGTCGCCGGGCGCGTTCTCGGGAAAGCGGCGCTCCAGGTCGAGCACGCGCCCGCCGGATTGTCCCGGGAGGCGCGCCAGCGCGTCGGCGACGAGGTGCGACTCGGCCGGATCGGCATCCTCGAGCCAGTCCAGCCAGAACTCGGCCACGCTCGCCGTGGCGAACGGCAGCCCGGTGCGCGTGAGCGACTCGCGGCCCTCCGGCGTGAGCGCGCGCCACGCGCCGCGCAGCAGCGGCAGCACGCGACGGTCGCCGAGCGCGAGCAGGCCGGCGATCAGGCCCACGCGCACCGGCTCGTCCTCGGCGTGCTCGATCAGCGCGCGCACGGTGCGCGGGCCGGTCATCGGATCGTCGCCGGTCAGCGGCAGCAGCGAGGCGAAGCTCGTGGCCGCCGCCTGTACGACGGTGGAATCGGGCTCGCGCTGAACGAACGGCAGGAGCGCGACCACCGACGTCGAACCCGCGCGCACCGCCTCGGCCAGGCGCTCGAGCAGTTCCATGCGCTCGCCCGCGGGCGCGGCGACCGCGAGGCGCTCGTACGCGGTCGCCAGGCTCGTGCCGGCCTCGGGCTCGCGCGTGGCCCCGTAGTACAGCGCGAGCTGGAACACCACGAGCAGCAGTTCGTCGGTGTCGAGCGCGTCCCACGCGCCCGGCTGCGCGCCACGTTCGACGAGCGGCCGCACGTAGTCGGCGCTCGGCGCCTCGTCGGGGGCGCCTCGGCCCCCGCGACCGGGGCCGCGTCCTGGGCGGCCGCGCTTCACGCGGGGCTCCACGGGTGCGGGTAGCGGCGCAGCGCACCGAGTTCGAGGACATGGGAAGCGGAGCGGCGAGCGTGCATGCGCGGCAGTATCCCCCGCCGCACGCGTGCCTCCAAACGCACCGGGCCGGCGCTCCGCGCGGGTCGTCGCGACGACGACTCGGCGAAACACAGCGGCGGGCGCCGCACCCGGCGCCCGCCGCATCGATGTCGTGGCAATCGGTTCAGGCGGACTTGTGCACGTTGCTCGCCTGCAGACCCTTCGGGCCCTTCACGATCTCGAACTCGACCTTCTCGCCCTCGGCCAGGGTCTTGAAGCCCTCGGACTGGATGGCGGAGAAGTGCACGAACACGTCCTCGCCACCCTCCTGCGAGATGAAACCGAAACCCTTCGCATCGTTGAACCACTTCACGGTACCGATCGGCACTGCGGACTCCTTCATGCTGGGGCGGATCGCCCCCGTCGAACGTCCCGCACCCGGTGGGGCCGAGTGGGGGTGAACCTCGTCGGACGTGTGGGCGACAAAACGCACGCAGCCGCGGGGATGGGGGTCCGCGGCTGCCGTGCTGCCTTCCGCTCTGACACCGGACACCAACCGACGAAGCCAGTCTGGACCACCGCGGAACGCCGAATCAAGACTCAACGCGTCACGGCTCGGTCGCGTACACGGCTGGAATCGTTTTCACTTCGAGCATCCGTTCGATCGAGCGTGCCTTGCCGGCCGTGAGGCGCACCGTGTACACGCCGGGGCGCACGAATTGCGGTTGCCCGGCGAACTCCTCGCGCGCGATCCGCGTGCGCGGCTCGCCCGCGGTCAGGTCCCACGTGACCCGGTTGAGTCCGGGCGAACCCGGCCCCGTGAGCGTGCGCACCTCGCGGCCGGCCGAATCCGAGACCACCACGCTGACACCGCCCTCGAGCTCCTTCGGCAGGAAGTAGTCGAACCACGCGCCGAAGGTCGGGTTCTTCGCGATGAACTCGCGCTGGCCCCAGCGACCGCCGAGCGTGCGCGAGTACCACGTCCACGTCGCGCGCGGCGCGAAGAACGTCACGGTGTCCGTGAGCGCCTTCGGCGTCCACTGCTGGAGCGACTGGATGCCGTCCACGATCCAGACCGAACGCCCGTGCGTGCCCACCACCAGGTCGCCGTCGCGCGGGTGGATCAGCACGTCGTCCACGGGCACCGTGGGCAGCCCCTCGCCGAACTTCATCCACTTGCGGCCCGCGTCGAGCGACATGTACAGCCCCTGCTCCGTTCCCACCCACAGCAGGTCGCGGTTGCGCGGGTCCTCGCGCACCACCTTGACGGGCTGTTCGCGCGGCAGGTCGCCGGCGAGGCTCGTCCAGCTTTGCCCGAGGTCGCGCGTCACCAGCACGCGCGGCGCGAAGTCGTCGCTGCGATGACCGTCGATCGCCACGTACGCCACGTTCGCGTCGTGGTGCGACGGTTCGATGCGGCTCACGTACAGCCCGGCGGGGACACCGCGCAGGTGCGGCGTCAGGTCCTGCCACACCCCGCCGCCGTTCGTGGTGACCCACACCTTGCCGTCGTCGGTGCCCGCCCACACGACGCCGGCGCGCACCGGCGACTCGGCGACCGTCGTGATCGTGCAGTGCTGCTCGGCGCCCGAGCCGCCCGTGGCCATCTTCGCCGGGTCGCGCGTGGTGAGGTCCGGGCTCACGCGCTCCCAGCGGTCGCCGCGCCCCGTGAGCCGGAACACGTACTGGCCGCCCATCCACAGCACGCTCGGGTCGTGCGGCGACACCTGGAACGGCGTGTTCCAGTTGAAGCGGTGCGCCGGCTCGCCTTCGTTGTTCGACGGGCGCAGGTAGCGCTCCCGCCCGCTGCCCAGGTGCTGGCGAACGAGCTGCCCGCCCTGCGACTCGTAGTACACGATGTCCGGGTCGGTGGGATCCGCCGCCACGTGGAAGCCGTCGCCCCCGCCGAGCACGTACCAGTGGTCGTTCGCGATGCCCGCGCCGGTGGACGGTTCGCCCCACGTCTCGGCCTCGAAGCGCGTGCGCGACGGGCCGCCCCAGCTCTGGTTGTCCTGCATGCCGCCGTAGACGTGGTAGTACGGCTCGCGGAAGTCGACCGCGACGTTGTAGACCTGCCCCAGCGCCAGGTTGTCGTGGTAGTCCCAGTTCCGCGCGCGGTCTCGGCTCTCGTAGATGCCGCCGTCCGTACCCAGCAGCACGTGGTCGCCGTCGGCCGGGTCCACCCACATCGCGTGGCAGTCCGGGTGCAGGTTCTTCGCGCCGCCCGCGCGGAACGTGAGGCCGCCGTCGTCGGACACCCACAGGTCCGTGCCGAGCAGGTAGACGCGCGTGCTGTCGTCGGGCTGCACGCGGATCTGGCTGAAGTAGAACGAGCGCGGCGAGAACGGGCTGATGCGCTTCCAGGTGGCGCCGGCGTCGTCGCTGCGGAACAGCCCGCCGGCGCGCTGCGAATCCTCGAACTCGGAGAGCCGCCCGCCCTCGTCGCTCTCCACGACCGCGTACACCACGCCGGGACGCTTCGGCCACACGCACAGGCCGATGCGGCCCGTGCGGCGCGGCAACCCGTTCGTGAGCTTCGTCCACGTGCGGCCGGCGTCGACGCTCTTCCAGATGCCGCCGGTTTCCGACACGCCCGTGTACGACCACGGCGTGCGCCGGCGTGCGTACATCGCCGCGTACAGCACGCGCGGATCCGCCGGGTCGATCGCCAGGTCCACCGCGCCCGTGCGCGCGTCCACCTTCAGCACGTGCTGCCACGTGCGGCCGCCGTCGCTCGTCTTGAACACGCCGCGCTCGGGGTTCTCGCCCCACAGGCGGCCGAGCGCCGCCACGTAGGCGACGTTGCTGTCGGCCGGGTCGCAGACGATGCGCCCGATCGCCGCCGTCGCCGCGAGCCCGAGCGTGTCCCACGTCGCGCCCCCGTCGAGGCTGCGGTAGACACCGCGGCCCCACGACGACGAGTTGCGGCTGTTCGCCTCACCGGTGCCGAGCCACACCACCTGCGCGTTCTTCGGCCACACCGCCACCGCGCCCACGGACGACACGGCTTCGTGCTCGAACACCGCCGTCCACGTGACGCCCGCGTTCGTGGTCTTGAACGCGCCCCCGGTGCCCGTGGCCACGAAATACGTGGCGGGCCGCTTCGAGTCCACGGCGAAGTCGGTGATGCGCCCACCCATCTGGGCCGGACCGATCGAGCGCGCGGCGAGCGTCTTGAACAGCTTCGGCTCGAGCGGGACCGCCGTGCGGCCGGTGGCCGGCGGCGCGGCCGAGGCGACGGCGGCGAGCATGAGCATCACGAGGGCGAGCGACAGCGAGCGAACGGACATGCGGCTTCCTCCGGAACGAGCACCGCCGCGCATCCCGGGGCACGGCGCGGCGGAAACCTAGACCAGGCGGCGGGCGCGCGGCGCGGCCACGATCACGAACGCGGGAGCCTCGCGGGCGGGCGCGTCAGGCACCGGCCGAAGGCCGCATCGCCGCGACCTTCGCGAGGAACTCCGGCACCCAGCGCGCGCGCAGAGCCGCGCCGCGGGCGACCGCCTCGAGCAGGTCGGGCCGGTCCGCGAGCCGCGGCAGGAACGCCACGTGCGCGAGCCCGTGCTGCGGGTGCACACACCACTGGCCGAGCCCGTCGGCCGACCACGGCGCTTCGGCCGGCAGCCACTCGCGCGCCTCGGCCTCGTTCAGCAGCGCCGCCGTCGCGTGCCGGCGCTCGGGCACGCGCTCGACCGCCTCCGGCGGCTGCAGCAACACGAGCAGGCCCGCGCCGAGCCGCGGATGGCGCTGCGCGCCCGTCATGCGCAGCAGCGACGTGTGCGCCGCCGCCTCGGCCGGCGACGTCGCCTCGCCCGAGCGCACCTCGGCGTCGAACACGCCGGCGTCCGCGTTCGCGCGCGTCCACGGCGGCGCTTCGAGGGTGGCGAACGCCGCGAACACCTCGCGCGTCCACGGCGACGCGCCCGCGCCACGCAGCGCATACGCGTCGCCCGCCTCGACGAGCGGGTCCGCTTCCCCGCGGAGGGCCAGCCCCGGTGGGGCGCTGGCCGCGCTCGTGCCCGCGAGCGGCTCGGCGAGCGCGGCGGCGAAGCGCTCGGCGTCGCCCAGCTGCAGGAGCGCCGCGTGCGCGAGCAGCGCGGCGGCGCGGCCGAAGCCCAGCCGGTCGGGCTCGCCCGCCAGCGTCACCGACGCGTGCAGCGACACGTCGCCCGTCTCGCCGTTCCAGCGCAGCGCGGACAACCCGGGATCGCGCGCGAACGCGTCCGACAGCGCCGCGAACGTGGCGCCCGTGCCGGCCACGCCGCGCAGCACGCGGGTCTCGGCATGCGCGCGCAACGCGGAACCATCCGCGGCGCGCTCGGCCCACACGCGCTGTGCGAGCCGCCCCGGCCACCAGCGGAACCCCGCCGGTTCGTCCACCGCCCACGGCGCGTCCGCTCCGAACACCGAGCGCACGTGCTCGACCAGCTCGCGACCGTAGTCCACCGACATGCCCGGCACTCCTCACGAAAGTGGCGCGCGCCCCGGAAGGCGCGCGCCACGCGTTCGCGTGCGGCTCAGCGCACGCCCATCAGCTCCACGTCGAACACGAGCGTCGCGTTCGGCGGGATCGGCCCGCCGGGCGTGCCCTGCGCGCCGTAACCCAGCGCGGGCGGGATCGTCAGCTTGCGCTTGCCACCCACGCGCATGCCCTTGACGCCCTGGTCCCAACCGGGGATCACCATGCCGGCGCCGAGCGTGAAGTTGAACGGCTGCTGGCGGTCGCGCGAGCTGTCGAACTTGGTGCCGTCCGTGAGCCAGCCCGTGTAGTGCACGCTCACCGACTTGCCGTCCTCGGCCACGGCGCCGTTGCCGACCGAGATGTCCTGGATCACGAGTCCGTTCGGCATGCGCGTCTCCCCCGGCACGGCGGCCGGCGCGGGCGTGGTGGTGGTGGCGGTGGCGGTCTGCTGAGCGGACGTCGCGGTGGTCGAACTCTGCTGGCAGCCCGCCAGCAGGGCGCCCGCCAGGACGACGAGAGCGAGTGAGCGCATCGGCTGATTCTCCTCTGAGTTCCGGGACTCCGGGTGCCTCCCGGAGCGGCGCGTGACGCTCGCACAGGGGCGGCGGCGTCGGCAAGCCGCGGATGCTCCGGCCGGGATCCGGCCGCCGCTCGGGGCCGAGTCCCGCCTCAAGCCGCTTCCGGGGCCGGCCGAAAACCCCGGCAAACACCCGCGCGCCACCGGTGCGCCCCCGAAGGGAGACCCGCATGTTCGTGTCGAGCGAAATCCAGAAGGTGGTCGTGCGCTTCATCGACGGCCGAGTGCTCAAGGGCGTCACCCAGGACTTCAGCCCCATGCGCCCGTTGTTCCACCTGCACGTCTCGGGCGGCGAGATGACGCCGATCCAGACCAAGCAGCTCAAGGCGGTCTTCATGGTGCGTGACCTCGAGGGCGATCGCGCCCGCCAGGACACCAAGGGCTTCGTGACCCTGCCCGCCGAGACGGCCGCCGGCAAGAAGATCGCGGTGCGGTTCAAGGACGGCGAGCTGATCTGCGGCTACACGAACGCGTGGACGCCCGAGCGCCCGGGATTCTTCGTGACGCCCGCCGACCAGACGACGAACAACGTGCGCGTGTACGTGGTGAGCGCCGCCGCCGCCGAGGTGAAGGCCGGCCCCGCGGCCGAGGAACTCGCCTCGAAGTGGCTGCAGCAGCACCCCGAGGCGAAGCGGGATCCGCGCGCGGCCTGAGTCCCGCCGCACGCCGGCCCGACCGCTCCACCGGAAACACGAACGCCCGCCTGTCGGCGGGCGTTTCGCTTTGCGCGCTGGAGCTCAGCGGGCCTTCTTCTTCGCCGCGCGAGCCTTGGCTTTCTTCTTCTGGGCGGCGAGCTTGGCGCGCTTGCGATTGAGTCGGATCTTGAAGGCGGTCATGGGACTCCTGAGGATTCGCGTCGAGGCGCGCCCCCATGGCGCGCGAAGGCGCGAACAGTAGCCGCCCGGGCCCCTGTCCGGCAAGCTCACTCCCGGCCCGCACCCGCCTCCACCGGCTCGTCCGGTCGGTGGCGCCGCATCCACCGTACCCATGCCCAGAGCGCGTCCACGTCGCCCGGGCGCAGGTGCCGCTCGAACGCCGGCATCCGCACGGCGGCACGGTCGAGGAACGCCCGCGCGAGCGGATCGCGCTCGAAGCGCTCGCTGCGCCCCCGGCGCACCCATGCCTCGAACTCGCCGCGGTCGCGTACGAGTTCGGCGAAGTCCCGGCTGTCCCACGACGGGATGCTGCCCTTGAACGAGCCCGGATTGCGCGGCGCCAGACGGCCACCCACCCCGTGGCAGCCCGTGCAGCCGAGCGCCTCGGCACGCTCGAGCCCGCGCGCGGCCAGCGTGTCGTCCTCACCCGGCGAGGGCTCGCCGCTCGTGGCCCACACGAACGCCGCGAGGTCGTCGATGTCGCGCGGCGGCAGGCGCCGCCCCCATGCCGGCATGCGCAGCACCCCCGCATCGCGCGCCGCCTGCCACGCGCGGCTCTTCGCGCGCGCCGGCGGAACACCGTCGCGGATCCACGCGCGCACGTCGTCGAGCGACTTCGCGTACATCATGAGGTCGCCCTCGAATCCGGGCACCGAGACTTCCGCGCGGCCCGGGTTCGCGGCGCCGCGCACGCCGCCCGGCCCGTGACAGGTGAAGCAGCCCTCGCGCTCGGCCAGGCGACGGCCCCGTTCGGCCGCCGGCAGGTCGGCACGCCGCATCCACGCGACGCCGGCGACCGCCGCGAGCGCGATCAGCGCGACCAGCGCGAGCGCGCGGCGCCTCACGAAACGCGAACGCGCGTGGAGGCCGGAGCCCCCACGCGCGCGTCGATGCGGGATCTCACTTGCCCGCGAGCAGCTTCGCGCCGGTCACGTCGATGCCGCGAATGCCGCCCCGCTCGGACAACGTGCCCGTGACCTCGACCATCGAGCCGGCCATCGTCTTGAGCTTGTTGTAGGCGTCGGCGTCGTCGTGGTTCGGCGTCAGCAGGATCGCCTTGCCGTCCGCGCCCATGAGCATCATGGGCATGCCGCTCGACACGCACTTGAGCGCGCACTCCTTGTGCTTCGCTCCCATGGCGCCGTGGCCCAGGTAGCAACCGGCGTCGAGCACTTCGCCCTTCCACGTGCCGGGCTTGCCCCCGCCCGTGCCCGCGGCGAATGCGGCGACGGCGACCATGACGAGACCCGCGGCGGTGACGAACGACAGGACACGCTTCATGCGAAGACCTCCTGGTGGTGGGAAACGACCGCCGGTGCGGCGCGGTACGACGCGGCGCCCGGGCGAAACGGAAGCGGCCCGGAAACGGATCTCAGGTCAGCTCGAGGTGCTTCAGGTCGATCGGGCCGTAGAGCCCGCCGCCCTGCGAGCCGAACCACTCGTGGCCCTTGCGCAGGGCCTCGGAGGGCACGTCCACCACGGGCAGGCCCAGGTCGTCGACGGCCGCCACGCGCGACGTGGTCGGCAGTGCGTACCGCTCACTGGCGAGGTAGTCCTCGAACTCGTCGAGCGTCCACGCGAACAGCGCGTCGACATCCCAGATCAGCTGGACCTCGCGGCCCTTGAGCAGATCCGGCGGATCGTCGGGCCCCGCAGGCTCCAGCCGGCCCACGGCGCAGCAGTCGCAGCCGAACCAGAAGTCGAGGTCGCCGCGGATCACCATGTTCTCGGACACGCGCGCCTCGGTCGGCGCGTCGCGCCACAGGTTGCCCAGCAGCTCGCTGAGCGCGAACTGGTAGCGCAGCAGCGCCCGCGGATCGTCGGAGGCCGCGCCGCGCACGCCGGTGGCCAGCACCCGCAGGTTGCGGATGGCCTCGAGGCGCACCC
>JBGAOB010000410.1:0-2806 GCA_044222045.1 Candidatus Eiseniibacteriota bacterium | reverse complement strand
GAGGCCGGCCCCGAAACAGGCCCACGCCACCGCACGACCCCTCCGATCGAAGCTACCGGCGATCGGTCGAACCCGTCGGACGCGGCCCGCGGAACCGACCCACGGCACCATGCGACCGCGGCTGCTCGAGCCTGGACGCAACGTCCGAGGATGCTCTCCCGGACTCTTGGTATCGCGGGCCGGCCCCGCGACATCCCTGCGGCACGAGGCAACGTCGTCCGCGCGGGACGATCCCCTACTCGGCCCCGCCCTTCTGCAGCGCTCGCACGTAGCTGACGGCCGCGTCGACCGTCGCGGGTTCCAGCGAGCGCAGCCAGCCGGGCATCCACGGGGCGTCGACGGCGTGCGAGCCCGAGGGCGACAGCAGCACGTGCAGGCTGTCGTCGCTCACGGCCGCGATCGCGGCGTCGGTCAGGTTGCCGGGCTTCATGCGCGCTCGCACCGCGGGCGAAAAGTAGCCGTCGCCGGCGCCGCGCGGGCCGTGGCAGCCCGAACAGTAGAGGACGTACGCACGCCGGCCGTCGGGCAGCGAACCCGCGGGCGCCTCGAGCCAGCGACGGACGTACTCGCGCTGCGTCGCGGGCAGGTTCGGCAGCGAGTAGGCCCACGCGCTCACCTCCGCCTCGACGGTGCGACCGACGTGCGGGCCCCACTGCGGCATCGTGCGGAAGCGGCCCACGTGCGCGCCACCCTTCGAGACGATCTCCTGCACACCACGCGCGCCGAGCTGCTGCATGCGCTGGGCGTTGTCGAGCCGCGCAGGCTCGGGCGAGCCGTTCGCGCGCAGCCAGCCGGCCATGGGACCGTCGCCGGCGCCCAGTTCACCGTGGCACAGCGCGCAGTGCGCGAGGTACGCCTGTCCGCCGCGCGGCAGTCCGCCGGCGGGTCTGCTCTGGAACCCGCCGAGCACGGCCCATCCCAGGGCCAGCACGGCGAGCGTCGCGATCGAAGCTCCACGCATGGGATTCCTCCTGCCGGGCGCCCGTGCGCCGGCACACAGGGCATACCACCGCGGAGCGCGCCCGCCAACGACGGCGTGCCGCGCCGTTATCCGAAGGGAGCCGACGCGCCGCGCTCGTGCGATTCGCAACGCCACCGGCGCCCGGGCGCGGCCGGGGCGGCGGCGGTGCATCCCCGGCGAGCGCGCGCACGTATGGACGCCGCGTGCGCCGTACTCCAGACTGCGCGCCGTCCCGAACCTCGAGGAGGCCCCATGGTCGGCTTTGGGCTGGTGCTGTTGGTCGCGGTCGTCCTGTTCGTGATGTTCGGCGTGGGCATCTACAACGGCCTCGTCTCGTCGCGCAACCGCTTCAAGAACGCGTTCGCGCAGATCGACGTGCAGCTCACACGCCGTCACGACCTGATCCCGAACCTCGTCGAGACCGCGAAGGGTTACCTCGCGCACGAGCGCGAGACGCTCGAGGCCGTGGTGCGCGCGCGCACGGCGGCGGTGTCGGGGCTCGCGGCGGCCAAGGCCGACCCGTCCAACGCGGGAGCGGTGCAGGCGCTGGGCGGCGCGGAGACGGCGCTCTCGGGCGCGCTCGGCCGGTTGCTGGCGGTGGCCGAGGCGTATCCCGACCTCAAGGCGAACCAGACCATGATGCAGGTGTCCGAGGAGCTCACGAGCACCGAGAACAAGGTGGCGTTCGCGCGGCAGGCGTTCAACGACGCCGTGATGGCGTACAACAACAACTGCCAGGTGTTCCCGAACAACCTGCTCGCCGGCGCGTTCGGCTTCACCACGGCCGAGATGCTGCAGATCACCGATCCGGCCCAGCGCGAAGCGCCGAAGGTCTCGTTCCGCTGACATGGACTTCTTCGCGCGGCAGGACCACGCCCGCGCGCAGACGCGGCAGCTGATCGCGCTGTTCGTGCTGGCGGTGGTCGTGGTGGACATCGCGGTGACGGCCGTGCTCGTGTTCGGGTTCGGCCTCGGCATGGCCAGCCGCGGGCGCGACGTGCTCACGGCCGAAGGGCTGTTCGCGTACGCGCCCGTGGTGGGCGTGATCGCGCTCGGCGTGCTGGCGGTGATCCTGGGCGGCGCGGGGGTCAAGTCCATGCAGCTCGCCGCGGGCGGCTCGGCCGTGGCGCGCTCCATGGGCGCCGACCTCGTGGAGGCCGGCACGCCCGATCCGCTCAAGCGCCGGCTGCTGAACGTGGTCGAGGAGATGGCGATCGCCTCGGGTGTGCCGGTGCCCGCGGTGTACGTGATGGAGGGCGAGCGCGGCATCAACGCGTTCGCCGCCGGGCACTCCCCCGCCGACTCCGCGATCTGCGTCACGCGCGGTGCGCTGGAAACGTTCGACCGCGACGAACTGCAGGGCGTGATCGGGCACGAGTTCAGCCACATCCTGAACGGCGACATGAAGCTGAACATGACGCTGATCGGGCTCGTGGCGGGGCTGTTCGCGATCTCGCAGGTGGGCCGCGTGCTCATGCGCGCGCGCGGGCGCAAGGCGGGCGGCATCGTGATCGCCGGCCTCGCCATGATGGTGCTCGGCTGGGTCGGCATGCTCATGGGCACGATGATCCAGGCGGCGATCTCGCGGCAGCGCGAGTTCCTCGCCGACGCCTCGGCCGTGCAGTTCGCGCGCAGCACGCAGGGGATCCGCGACGCGCTGGTGAAGGTGGGCGCGTCGTCGCGCGGCTCGCGACTGGGCGCCGACGACACGCACGAGGTGTCGCACATGCTGTTCGCGGTGGGCGCCGGCGAGATCTTCGCGTCGCACCCGCCGCTCGAGGCGCGCATCCGCGCGCTCGACCCGTCGTTCACGCCGGAGGAGTTCGCGCAGGTGGCGAAGCAGCT
>JBGAOB010000409.1:0-3315 GCA_044222045.1 Candidatus Eiseniibacteriota bacterium | reverse complement strand
GGGCGGGCGAGGTCTACACGAACCTCGAGACGACGCCGATCGGCGACGTCTACGGCGCGCTGATCGCGCTGATGCTGTGCCTGCCGTTCGCCGCGGTCGTCCGGCAGGCGCGGCGCGAGCGCGGGCACGGCTGGGTGGTGGCCGGCTTCGCCGTGTTCTTCGCGGCCGCGATCGTGGAGGTGCTCGTCGCCAACCAGGTGATCGTGTTCGTGTCGCCCGCGGACATCGGCTTCCTGGCCGTCGTCGCGCCCACCGCCGTGCGGCTGATCCGGCGCTTCGTGGACGACGCCGAGCGGCTGCACGCGCTGTCGGGCCGGCTCGCCGGCGAAGTGCGCGAGCGCACCGAGGAGCGCGACCGCGCCGAGACCGCACTGGTCGAAGCGGAGCGGCTCGCCGCGCTCGGCCGGCTCGCGGCCGGCGTGGGCCACGAGATCAACAACCCCCTCACGTACCTGCAGCTGTCGCTCGAGCGCGTGGCGCGCCACCTCGATGCGTCCGGTGCTCCGGCGGACGTGCGCCAGTCCGTGGAGGACTCGCGGGACGGCGCGTGGCGCATCCAGAAGGTGGTCGAAGGGCTGCGCGTGTACTCGCGCCGCCAGGACGATCGCCGCGTGCTCGATCCGGCCGAGGTCGCGCGCGCCGCGCTCAAGGTGGCGCACCCGCAACTGCGGCACGTCGCGAACGTGCACGAAGACCTGGCGCCGACGCCACCCGTGCTGGGCGACGAGCCGCGGCTGGTGCAGGCGCTCGTGAACCTGCTCTCGAACGCCGCGCAGGCCGTGCTCGAACAGCACGGCGCGGGCACGATCACGGTGCGGACGGGCGTGGAAGCCGACGGCTTCGTGTTCCTCGAGGTGGAGGACGACGGCCCGGGCATCGCGACCGAGCACCGTGCGCACGTGAGCGAGCCCTACTTCACCACGCGCGCCTCGCGCGGCGGCCTCGGGCTCGGGCTGTTCGTGACGCGCGGCATCGTCGACGCGCACGGCGGCCGGTTGAGTTTCGAGTCGCCCGGTGACCGCGGCACGCGCGTGCGGCTGACCCTGCCCGCGCTCGATCCGGCGGTGGCCGAAGGCGCGCCCGCGGCGAGCACCGCCGCGCCCGTCGCACCGGCGCACGACGATCCGACGCCCGCGGAGCGCCCGCGCCTGCTCGTGGTGGACGACGAGCCGCTCGTGCTGAGGGTGCTCGCGGAGGCGCTCGGCCGCGCGTGGCGCGTGACCCCGGCGGCCAGCGGCGCCGAGGCGCTCGAGCATCTTCGAACGGGCGCGTTCGACGCGGTGGTGTGCGACCTGTTCATGCCCGGCGTGGGCGGCATGGACGTGGCGGCGCACCTCGAGCAGCACGACCCCGCGCTGCGTGCACGGCTGGTGTTCCTCACGGGCGGCGCCGTGACGGCCGAGGCGCAGGCGTTCCTCGAGCGGCCCGACGTGGCGTACCTCGAGAAGCCGGTCGACATCGTCGATCTCGACGCGTTCCTGCGCGCGCGGATCGCCGCGGCGCCGGACGCGTGATGCGGTAAGGTGCGCCGGCGACTCCCGACCCCCGACCCTCGCGAGGATGCTCCGATGAAACGCCTTGTCGTGATCGCGGCGCTGGCCGCGGCGTTCCTGATCACCGGCTGCACGGCGCTCCAGGAGATGGCGGCGCTGCGCACGGTGGCCTTCGCTTTCGACCGCGTGGCCGACGTGCGCGTGGCGGGCATCCGCCTGAACGCGGGCACGAAGTTCTCGAACCTCACGGTGACCGACGCGGCCCGGCTCGGCGCGGCGGTGGCGACGCGCGAGGTGCCGATCGAGCTGGTCGCGCACGTCTCCGCCACGAATCCGGCCGAGAACAAGGTCGCCGCGCGCATGACGGACCTCGAATGGACGTTGTTCGTGGAGGATCGCGAGGCGCTCGCGGGACTGCTCGGCCGCACGGTGAGCATCGCTCCCGGCCAGACGGCCGACGTCCCCGTGACGGTGCGATTCGACCTGGCGAAGCTCGCGAGCGGCGGCGCGCGCGACCTGTTCGACCTGGCGCTCGGCATCGCCGGCGAGGGAAGCCTGCGCAAGGACCTGCGCCTGGAACTGGTGCCCACCATCGAGACGTCGCTCGGCCCGATCCGTTACCCGGCGCCGATCGTCGTGCGCCGCGCGGCGTCGTAGCGCCGCCGGGCCGGGCTCGCGCGGCGCCAACGTCGCGCGAGCCCCGCGCTCACCGCAGAGACAGCACGCCGCGGCGCGCGGACGCCGTCGACAGCCGCACCAGGTACAGCCCGGCCGCCACCGGATCGCCGTGCGCATCGCGGCCGTCCCAGCGCAGCGTCGCGTGCGCCGCCGCGGGGGCGGACCAGACGCGGCGCCCCTGCAGGTCGAGCACGTCCAGCGTCGCGCCGCCCGCGGCGTCCGCGGGCGCCGCGAAGGTCACCCTGCCGCACGACGGTCTGGCCGCGCGCAGCGCGAGCGCGCCCGCGGGGCCCGCGACCTGGCGTCGGCCACCGCTGCCACGGCACCGTACGTGTCGATCTGCCCCCAGCCGAAGTCGTAGTCGAAGCCCGGCGCGCCGCGATCCACCGCCGACGCGATGAGCCGGTCACGGACTTGCGTGTAGGTGAGCGACGGGTTCGCCTGCAGCATGAGCGCGGCCGTCGCCGTGACGGCCGGCGGGCATGGACGCGCTGTTCCAGTTCGCGTACGTGCCCCCGGGCAGCGAGGACGTCACCGACTGCCCGGGCGCGCTCAGGTCGGGCTTGCGCTGGTCGGCCGGGAAGCCCGAGCCGAGGGGCGAGGGGCCGCGCGAGGAGAACGACGCGATCGCCCCGAGCGAATCGGTGGCGCCCACACCGATCACGTTGTCGTAGCTGCCGGGTGGGCGAATGCTGCCCGCGGTGGGGCCGAAGTTGGCGGCGCAGAACACGGGCACGATGCCCGCCGCGCGCCACGCGTCCATCGACGACCAGAAGCCCGTGTACGTGGAGCTGTTGAAGAACCAGCTGTTGTTGACCACGTCGGGGAAGTCGTTCGTGGCGGGGACGCCGTCGGGATCGAGGATCCACTGCGCGCCCGCGATCACGATCGACGCGCTGCTGAACGAGTTCGAGGCGTTCAGCACCTTCACGCTGATGAATCGCGCGTCGGGCGCGAGGCCGATGTCCGGCGCGAACGCCCCCGCCGCGTCGCCGCCCACCATGGTGCCGATCGTGTGCGTGCCGTGGCCGTGGTCGTCGTACGGCGAGAGCAGACCGTTGACGAGGTCCTTCCACGAATTCGAGCCACCGCGCCACTTGCCGGCGAGCGCCGGGTGCGTGATGTCCGCGCCCGTGTCCATGGA
>JBGAOB010000408.1:0-2828 GCA_044222045.1 Candidatus Eiseniibacteriota bacterium | reverse complement strand
CCGGGCATCATGAGATCGCACAGCACCGCGTCCCACGCCCGCTCGGCCAGCTTCGCCTCGGCTTCCTCGCCGCTCGCCACGCCGGTCACCTGCCAGTGACGTGCGAGCGCGCGCACGAGGAACGTGAGCACGAGCGGTTCGTCGTCGACCACGAGCACGTGGCGCTCCGCGGGTCCCGCCGCGGGTGCCGGCGCGGGCGGCGCGGGGCCGGACGCCGGCGCCGGCGCCTCGGCCGCGCGGAGCGCGGGCAGCGACAGGCGGACGGTGGTTCCGCGCCCCGGCTCGGACTCGAAGCGCAGTTCGCCGCCGTGGGCGTCGACGATGCCGCGGGTGAGGAACAGTCCCAGGCCGAGCCCGCCCTGCCCGGCGCGCGTGGTGAAGTAGGGCTCCGCGAGGTGCGCGAGCGTCTCGGGTGCGATGCCCGGCCCGTCGTCCCGCACCTCGAACGTGACGCGCCCGTCCGCGGCGTGCAGCCGGAGCGCGATGCGGCCCGCCCCGGCGCGCGCCGACACCGCCTGCGCGGCGTTGACGAGCAGGTTGACGAGCGCCTGCACCAGCCGCGGCTCGGCCCCCGCGACCCGCGGCGCCGCATGGAGCTCGGTCTCGACGCGGGCGACGTGCCGCAGGTGCGGGTGCGCGACCTGCAGCGCCGCGCGCGCCACCGCCGCCGGGTCGAGGGGGCGGCGCTCCTCGTCGCGGCCCGAGTAGGCGCGCAGGCCCTCGACCACCTTCTGGATGCGCCAGGCGCCGTCGCGCGCGTGCGCGAGCGACTCGCGCACCTCCGCGGGCGCGGCGCTCGCGCCGAGGTGTTCGTCGACGTGATCGAGCGCGAGCTGCAGGTACGCGAGCGGATTGTTGATCTCGTGGCCGACGCCCGCGGCGATGCGGCCGAGCCCGGCGAGCCGCTCGGACTCCGCGAGCGCGCTCTCGGCCCGGTCCCGCTCCACCGTGCGCTCGCGCACCTCGCCCGCGAGCCGCCCCGAGAGTTCGCCCAGGCGGTGCGCGTCGTCGAGGAAGCGACGCAGCGAGCGCAACGCGGTCGGCCCGACGATCGCCAGGAAGCCGAACTCGGCCGGGGAGAACGTCACCAGCCAGCGGTTGGCGACGGCGACTTCGATCACCGCGGTGATCATGAACAGCACGAACCCGAGCACGACCAGGCCGAGGTCTGATTCGCCGCGCCGCCAGCGCCGCACGAACTGCGCGAAGGGCACGGCGAGCAGGAGCAGGAACACCACGGAGTAGGCGTCGCCGGCGGGCGTGGTCAGGGCGTAGTGGTAGCCCACCCGCGCCCACGGCACCTCGATGACCACGATCTCGGGACGCACGTGCCAGCCGGTGCACGCGAACAGGATCGCGCCGGCGAGGATGGCGAGCAGGACCGGGCGCATCGCGCGCGGCATCGCGCTCCAGCGCGCGTCGGGCCCTCCGAACGCGAACGGGTACCACGCGATGATGTGGAGCGAGGCCGCCAGGTAGCTCCAGCGCGCGGCGAATCGGTAGACCGAATCGGGCAGGCCCGGCGTGACGTACACGAGGTTGCTGACGCTGTACGCGGCCGCCGTCAGCGCGATCACGCCGAACACGCGCGCGGCGCGCCAGCCGGGCGCGCGCGAGATCGCGAACTGGGACACCGCGGTCGAGAGGTTGACCCACAGCGTCAGGATCGAGAGGAAGTAGGCGGGCTGCACGAACTCCCTGCTGGTGCGGAGCGGACCGCGAGAGTGCCGCGCGCGAAGATACGCCAACCCGGACCGTCGCGGTGAGGAGTCGTTCGCGTCTTCCTGCATCCCGCTGGATTTCCCCGCGGGCGGAACGGTAGTTTACCGACTCGGGAGTCCGAAGCTAGGTTCCCCGCACGCCCCTCGGTGCGCCGTCCTCGGATTCGAGGTCGCTCCCCATGAGAAGCAGCCGCTACGCCGCCGCGCTCGCGCTCGGATACACCATCCTCGCCGCGGTCTACATCGTGGTCTCGAGCAACATCGCCGCCCGCCTGTCCGCGGACGTCGAGCAGATGCGGCACATCGAGACGTTCAAAGGCGTGCTCTACGTCCTGGTCACGGCGAACGCGATCTTCTTCGGCGCCCGCTACGCGTTCGGGCTGCTCGCGCGGCGCGACCGCGCGATCGCCACCCGCGACCGCGCGCTGCTCGCCAACGAGCGCCGGGTCTTCGCCGGGCTCATGGCCGGCTCGATCGCGCACGACGCCAACAACGTGCTCGTGGCCGTCATCGCCGACCTCGACGAGCTGCGCCGGCCGGGCTGGCCGGACGATCCCGCCATGCGCCGCCTGCAGCTGTCCGTCGAGCGCCTCGTCGCGCTCAACCGCCGGCTGCTGACCGCGGCGCGGCGCGGCGGCGTCACGCAGCCCGAGGACGTGGATCTCGTGCCCGCTATTCGCGACACCCTCGCGGTGGCGCGCGGGCACGCGCAGCTGCGCGAGGCCTCGGTGCGCTTCGAACCGCAGGCCGGCCTGGTCCTGCACACGCACGTCCTGCTCGTCCAGCAGGTGGTGGCCAACCTGCTGGTCAACGCCGGCGAGGCCACGCAGGGGCGCGGGCGCGTCGAGGTGCGCCTGCAGCCCGGCCCCGACGGCGCCGTGATCGAAGTGCACGACGACGGCCCCGGCGTGCCGGCGGAGCGGCGCGGGCGGCTGTTCGACGCACTCGAGACCACCAAGGCGGGCGGCTCCGGGCTGGGGCTGTTCTCGGTCAAGACGTGCGTCGACGCGCTGCAGGGCGCCGTCGAAGTCGACGACTCGCCGCTCGGCGGCGCCTGTTTCCGCGTGCGCGTGCCGAGCCTGGACCGCCGCCGCCCCGCGCCCGCCG
>JBGAOB010000407.1:0-2881 GCA_044222045.1 Candidatus Eiseniibacteriota bacterium | reverse complement strand
CCTCCACGTGCGCACCACCGAACCGTCGCTGGCGTCGACCACCACCCACAGCGACGGCTGGCCGTCGGCGGTGTAGACGAGCGTCCACGTGGTGGCGTCGGGGTGCGACTCGTCGAACGCGCCGCGCATCAGCAGCATGGTGGCGAGGCGCCCGGCGTGCCGGCTGCGGAACTCGCGCCCGGCCTTGCGGTCGGCGGCCTCCAGCGCGGCGGCGCTGTCGATCCAGCGCGCGGCCACGGGCGGCGCTTCCAGCTTCATGTCGAGGTTCTCGGCCTGCACGATGCGGCCGGCGCGCACGGACCACAGGCGCGACTGGCCGGTCGTCGGCGACGTGAACAGGTAGCCCCAGCGCGGCGCCTGCCCGCCGGCGTCCAGGTCCTCGTCGTTCTCGAGGTACACCAGCTGCGCGTCGGCCGCCCACGCGGTGGCGGCGGCGGTGGCGAGCGACAGCCCTTCGGCGGCGCCGGTGGGAGCGGGTTTGCCCGCGTGCGCGGGCCCCGCGCTCGCGACGCACGCGAACGCCAGTGCGCTCGCGATCGCGGCGCGCGCGAGCCAATCCATGGGTCGGGGGATCATGGCGCGATCTCCTAGAAGAGCCAGAGGCTGCCGAGCGTGAACTGGATGTTGTCGTTGCTGCGGCGCGAGTTCTTGGAGCCGCTGTCGAAGCGGTAGTCGCGCACTTCCCAGCGCATGCCCGTGCGCTTGGACAGGAACAGCGTGGTGCCGGCGCCGTAGTTGAAGCTGGGCTCCGACTCGCCCTGCAGGATGGTGGAGCCCACGCCCACGACCACGTACGGCACCATCTGGCGCCCGGGCAGCAGTTCGAGCGTGGCGTTCAGGTCGTAGAACAGCATCGGGAAGTCCTCGGCCTCGAGCGTGAGACCGAACAGCGACTCCACGATCTCGGCCGGCCGGTGCACGTGCGTCCAGCCCACGCCGAGGTCGGCCTGCAGGCGGTCGAACACGTAGTAGCCGAGCCGTCCGCCGAGCACGAACGAGTTCGACTTGCGGTCGAACGCGTAGCCGCCCGTGTGGCCGGCCAGGATGAACGTGCCCGTGCGCGAGTAGGCGCGCGGGTTCGGACGGAAGCGCAGGTTCGACAGGTCGTCGAACTCCTTGCACAGCGAACGGTGCAGCCAGCCCGTCTCGGTCTCCGACAGCTGCACGCCGTACCAGTCGCCGCTCACCGCCAGCACCACGAACTCGCTCTTGCCGGGGTACACGCCGACGACGGCGTAGTGGTCGCCGGGGCCGGAGCGCGCCACGTTGCGCGGGCCGCCCACGAGCCGGACCTTGCGGATCGTGCCGAGTCGCGGGTTCGGATCCGGCGTCGGCGCGGCCGACACGGCGGTGTCGGACGGCGCGGCGTCGGCCGCCGGAGCGAGCGAGTCGGACACGCTCGCGACCGCGGCGCTGTCGACGGCGGCGTCCTGCGCACGCACGACGGTCGGCCACGCGAGGGCGAGCGCCGCGACGGCGGCACACGCGCCGGCGCGCAGGCTCGAGATGCTGGGGGGGAGATTCATCGGGGACGTCCCTTTCAGTTCCGACCGAACACGCGGGCGAGTTCGAGCCGGGCGCTCCACTCGCCGAACGATTCGCGGTCCATCACCACGGTGGCGCCGGCGCGGTGCGCGGTGTCGAGACCGAACACGCGCCGCTCCACCTGCACGCCTGCCCGCCAGCGGCCGGACAGCGCGCGTTCCACGGCGGCACCCGCGCCGCCCGTCCATTCGTGCACCGGCGCGAAGTGCGCCGTCACCTCGGAGCCCGAACCCGATGGGCTCACCACGACCTCGTCGGGCGACCAGCCCAGCTGCAGCCGCCCGACGCTCGCGGTGGCGAGCACGTCGGAGCCCCACGCGGACCACACGCGCGCGCGCGTCACCAGCTCGAACGACGTGGCGTGCACGCGCGGGTCGGCGACGCCGCCCAGGTCCAGCTGCTGCGTGGACGCGGCGCGCCACAACCGCAGGCCGGCCGACACCGGGCCGACGCCGGCCAGTGCCTGTGCGCCCCACGCCGCGCGCGGCGCGACGTCCCACTGGTAGTCGGCGAGGTGCGCGTCGAACGCGGTGGTGCCGGCGAGCAGCGAAACGGAAGCCCAGCGCGCGCCGGCCGCCGCGGGCATCGCGGTGGCGGCGAGCAGCACGAGCGCGCCGATCGCGCGCACGGCGGAGGCCGATGCCGGGGGGCGCGTCACGGCGCGGGCGTCCCCAGCGAGAACTCCATGCCCACGGGCAGGATCTGGTACGCGTCCGACTGGAACGGCGTCACGATGATCGAGTCGCGTCCGCCCGGCAGCTCGCGCAGTTCGCCGCTGCCGAGGTACACGAGCAGGAACACGCCGCGTCCGACCGCGCCCGTGTCCGGCGGCGTGACGGCGCGAAACGTGAAGTCGATGGGCTGCACCAGGTGGTCCCAGCCCGTGACGGCGCGGGTCTGGCGGCCGAGTGAACGCGAGCCGGCGAGAAGCCGGTCGATGTCGTGCGCCATCGGCACGCGCGGCGCGTCGGGGTGCACGGCCACGTCGGCCACCGAGATCGAGTCGGCCACGCGCAACTCGGCCACCGCGAACCCGGTCAGGATCGAGCGATAGGTGATGTGCGTGCTCACGTACACCGACTCCGACGTGGCCGCCGGCAGCGCCTGGTAGGGGCGCAGGTTCGACGCCTGCACGTCCACGCGCGTCCAGCGGTCCTCGGTCTTCGGCGCGTCGAAGCAGCCGGCGAGCGGCATGGCCGCGGCCAGCAGCACGAGCACGGCGCCCACCCGCCGCGCGAGCGGCGCGCGGCGGGCGAGGGCGACGGGCGTGTGGACGTTCGTCATGGCGGGCTCCTCCCGGGGCGTCCTCAGTGGACGACCACGAGCCTCTGCGAGA
>JBGAOB010000033.1:0-25928 GCA_044222045.1 Candidatus Eiseniibacteriota bacterium | reverse complement strand
GGCGCCGCCGCGCGCGAGGGGGTGGCGACGGCGGCGAACGCCACCGCGACGAGAAGCGTTGCGAGCGACCGGAGCCGGCTCATGCGGGCCTCCGCTGGGGCCCCAGCCCCTCGAAGGCGAAGTGCATGCGGGCCTTCAGCTCCGCGGGCAGTTCGAAGGCGGGGCACTCGGAGTTCGCGTCGCGGAACAACCACGTCAGCAGCGTGCCGATGAACACGCTCGTGAGCAGGCCGTTGACGCGACGCGCGTCGACGTCGGGTCGGATCTCGTCGCGCTCCACGCCCTGCGCCACGAGTCGTTGCACGAGTTCACTCCAGACCATGTCGTGTTCCTTGTCCTCCGCGAACGAGCGCTGGAGCGTCTCGCGGACGACGAATCGGGAGAGTTCGGGGTCGCGTTCGAAGAAGGACGCGGCGCCCACGTAGAGCTGGATCAGGCGCTCGCGGGTGGGGCGGGGGTCCTCGAGAGTGCTGCGTACGACTTCCTCGCTGGGAATGATGCAGCAGTCCAGGTGATAGCCGAGGACCGCTTCCTTGCGAGGGAAGTAGTTGAAGAACGTGCCGCGGCCGACGTCGGCCGCGTCGGTGATGTCGTCGATCGTGGTGCTCTCGAAGCCGCGTTCGCGGAACAGCCGGATCGCGACGTCGGTGATGCGGCGGCGCGTCTCGCTCTTCTTGCGCTCGCGCCGCGTGAGTTCGATGGCGTCCATGGGTCTCCGACGGAAGGGGAAGCCTAGTCCGTTCGACAATGGAGTGGTCACATTGATGGACGCAGTCCAAGTTCGTGTCAGGAAGTTGCACGGAGTTCGCCGCGAACCCGCAGGGCTTCCAGCGTGCTCGGACGTGGCAGGTGATGTGCGGCGGAGACCGGTTCGGCAACCGTCGACCTGGCCGGGCGACTTCCGGCAGCATCCGCCGAATGCATGTCGGCCCGCATCGGAAGTCTTTGGATTTGTGTGCCTTGGCCGGTTTTGCTAGCTTGCGCCCACCCTCGGTTGAGCAGTTGCTGGCGTGCGTGTTTCACCCGGTTCATCCAGTCTGACGGCCTCACCAGCGCCCGGAAGTCCCCCGACGGGGCGACTGCCGGACGCCGGTGTGTCCCGGCACATGCCACGGCCTGCCCCAGCAGGCCTTCGATCCCGGCACCAACCACGGGAACACCGATGACTCCCGGCGAGCCCTCGCTGGTACTCGATATCGCGACCGCCAGTGATGTGGGCCGGCGACGGACCCACAACGAGGACCGCGTCGCCGTGCTCCCCGGTCCGGAGGGCGGGGTGTGGGCCGGTGGCGTCCTGATGGTGGTGGCCGACGGCATGGGCGGCGCGAACGCCGGCGAGGTCGCGAGCGAGATGGCGGTGGACACGCTCGCGCGTCGCTTCTTCGAGTCGTCGGGCAGCGATCCCGCCGAGTCGCTGCGCACCGCGGTGGAAGCCGCGAACGACCAGATCTGGACCGAGTCGTCGGCGAACACCGACTGGTCCGGCATGGGCACCACGTGCACCGCGCTGTGGGTGAAGGAGGGCGCCGTCTGGATGGCGCACGTCGGCGACTCGCGCGCGTACCTGGTGCGCGAGGGGCGCGCCCACCTGCTCACGCAGGACCACTCGCTCGTCGCGCAGCTCGTGCAACGCGGCCAGCTCACCGCCGAGCAGGCGCGCACCGATCCGCGGCGCAACGTGGTCACGCGCAGCGTGGGCGCCGCCGCCACCATCGACGTGGACGCGGGGGCGCTCGACCAGCCGCTGCAGTTCGACGACGTGCTCGTGATCTGTTCCGACGGCCTGCACGGGCAGATGGGCGAGGACGAGATGGCCTGGTACGCCTCCGGCGAGTCGATCCAGAAGGCGTGCGAGGAACTCGTGGCGCTCGCGAACGATCGGGGCGGCCCCGACAACATCTCGGTGGTGCTGGCGCGCGCGGTGCCCGGCCCGCCGCGGTCCGAGGGACGCAGCATCGGCGGCGTGTTCAAGAAGCTCTTCGGGGGCGCGCGCTGATGGCGCAGGGCTCGCGATTCCCGTTCTCGGGCATCCTGCTGATCCTGTTCGGACTCGTCTTCCTGGCCGATCAGATGCACTTCCTGTCGTCGGGCCAGGTGATCGCGCGCTGGTGGCCGATGCTGCTGGTGATCGCGGGCGCGCTGCAGATCGTGGAGAAGCGCTCGGTGTTCGGCGGCGTCGTGCTGCTGGTGCTCGGTGGCGTGTTCCAGCTTTCCAACCTGCACGTGCTCAACATCCACAATCTCGCGCAATACTGGCCGGTGCTTTTGGTCGCGCTCGGCCTGCAGATCGTGCTCAGCGCGCGCGGCAAGTGAGCCGCGCGGTTTCCGCTCCCCTCGACTCCGATCGGAAGGAACGACCATGAAGCGTGTGCTGCCGGTTCTCCTGATGCTCCTCGTCGCCGTGACCGCGTTCGCCGCCGACACCGACAAGCCGGCGAAGGCGCCCAAGGCCCCGAAGACCGCCAAGGTCGCGAAGGCGCCGAAGGGCGAGCAGAAGCCGGAACACCCGGCGAAGGAGGCGCCCGCCGGCCTGAAGGCCGACGGAGGCGGCACGCTGGCCGCGCTCGACGCGCAGATCGCCGCCGCGAAGGTGGACAAGAGCGCGGCCGGCTGGCGCCTGGGCCTGAAAGTCCCCACGGCGGTGACGTTCGATCCCAAGACCGACTACTTCGTGGTCATGAAGACGAACAAGGGCGCGTTCACGCTGAAGATGCACCCGGACGCGGCGCCGCTGCACGTGACGAACTTCATGCTGCTCGCGCGCATGGGCTTCTACGACGGGCTCACGTTCCACCGCGTGATCCCGGGCTTCATGGCGCAGGGCGGCGACCCGGCCGGCAACGGCAGCGGCGGCCCCGGCTACGACTTCGGCGGCGAGGTGAACCCGTCCACGATGACGTTCGACAAGGCCGGCCTGCTGTCGATGGCGAACCGCGGCCCGAACACCGACGGCAGCCAGTTCTTATCGAGCGCGCCGGCACGCAGGGCGGGCCGCCCACGGAGCCGCTCACGATCGAGAAGGCGACGGTCGAGGCGAAGCCGCGCATCGAACTGAAGTGACCGCGGCGCCGGACGGCGCGCGCATCAACGAACGGGCGGTACTCCTTCCGGGAGCACCGCCCGTTGCTCGTTCATGAGGCCCGTGCCGCGGGGTCAGAAGTCCACGCGCAGCTCCGCGAGCCAGTTCCGCGTGGCGGCCGGCGTCAGCATGGGCACGTAGTCGCCGTTCGCGTCGAAGTCCATGTAGCCGCCCGTGGCGTACCGCGCATCGAGCGCGTTCAGCACGCGCAGGCCGAGTTCCGCGCGGGCGCCCGCCATCGGTCGCGTGACCGAGCCGCGCAGGTTCAGCACCGTGCGCGGGGCGATGCTGTTCGCGTCGGTGCCGGTGTTGTCCACGAAGATGCGGCCCACGTGCTGCACGGCGGCGCCGAGCAGCGCTCCCTTCCAACGCGCCTCGGCCGAGGCGTTCGCGATCGTGGCGGGGAAGAAGCCCAGCGGCTTGCCGTCGTAGCTCACCTCGTCCGCGCTCGTGGGGCCGTACTGCTCGCGATAGCGCACGAAGTGGTTGTCGCTGAGCGTGGCGTTCGCGTCCAGCGACAGCACGACGCCGCGCGCGATCGGGCGTTCGCCGCGCGCGGCCAGCTCGACACCCTGGTGCACGGAGCGCGCGGCGTTGCCGAGGATCGGGTAGCCGAGGTCGGTGTCGAACTGGCCCGCGTAGACGAGCTCGTCGCGGAAATCCATGCGGAACACGTTCGCGCTCGCCGTGCCCGCCGCGCCGGTCCACGCGCCGCCCAGCTCCACGTGGTTCACCTTCTCGGGCTTCACGAGCGGGTCCCGGTACACGCCGCGCGCCACGTCCACCACGCGATACAGCGGCACGCTGCCCGCGCCCTCGGCGTCGTAGAGGTCGCGGAACGCCGGTTCGCGGCTGGCCCACGCCCACGACGCGAACGTGGTGAGCCCCGCGCGCGGCGTCCACGTGAGCCCCAGTCGCGGCAGCGCGAAGTCGTACGGCTGGTCGAAGCGGATGCCGTCGAAGCGGTCGCCCCGCATGGCGTAGCCCTGGTGGCGCCACGCGAGGTCCGCGGTCACGAGCAGCCGTTCGGCGGCGTTCCATGCCTCGCGCGCGAACAGGCCGGTCGCGAGCGTGCGCGGCCGGTAGTCGTAGTACACGTGCCCGGGCGCGGTGCCGGGTGGCAGGCCGTCGCCCGACAGCAGCGAACCCACGTGGCGGCCGTCGTGCCAGCGCACTTCGCCGCCCACGGTGAGCGTGCCGCTCGTGCCGTGGGCCAGCCTCAGGCGCGGGATCCAGCCCGCGTGCCGGTTCGTCACCTCGCGCCGCCGCACGAGGTCGAAGCGCTCCACGGTGTAGCGGCCCTGCGCGTCGGTCGACAGCGCGCCGCCGGCGTCCTGCGCGTAGTAGTCGCGCGGCAGCAGCGTGGAGTCGGTGGTCGTCCACGCGGCCAGGCGGTAGTCCGCGAGCGAGCGGCCGAAGCGGCGTTCGTCGTACCAGCCCCGCCCGTCCGACCAGAAGAACGTCTGCGACAGGTTCGCGCCGTCGGCGAGCTTCCACGCGTGGATGAACTCGTAGTGCGGCTCGAGGAAATGGTCCTGCTCGCCCTCGTAGGTGATCGGGTTGAAGCGGCGGTCGCGGTCGGCATCACCCGTGAGCCCTCCGTTCAGCGTGGACACCGGCACGCCGAGGTAGGCGAGGTGCGTCTGCTCGGGACCGCCGTACAGGTTCACGCGGAACGACTGCGTGTCCGTGACCCGGCGTGCCGACAGGGCGTACGACCACAGCTTCGACCACGACTGGTCGCGGTAGCCGTCGGTCTCGATGCGCGAGTAGCGGCCGTACAGGTCCCAGCCGTTCGCGAGGTGGCCCGAGTCCATCTCGAGCAGCCAGCGCCGCGTGTTCCACGAGCCGGTGCTCACCTGCGCGGCCGTGCGTGCGGTGCCCGAGAACGGCGACGTCTCCACGTTCACCGCGCCGCCGAGCGCGGCCGCGCCGTACAGCGCCGATCCGACGCCGCGCGTCACCTGCACTTCGCTCGCGGAGGCGAGCAGGTCGGGGTGGTCGATCCACCACACCTCGTGCGATTCGGGGTCGTTCAGCGGTACGCCGTTCACGGTGACGCTGATGCGGCGCTGCGGGAACCCGCGGATCGACAGGTACGAGTAGCCGATCCCGTTGCCGGCGTCGCTGAACGCGTACACGCCGGGCAGCGCGGCGAGCGACATGGGCGTGTCCTGGCCCCAGTGCGCGCGGCGCACGTCCTCGCGCCGCATCAGCGAGTGCGCGACCGGCGCGCCGTCCACGCGCGCGGTGTTCACCTCGATGCCGGGCAGCCGCACGACGTGCGAGAACGTGTCGACGGGAGCGTCGTCGGCGCGCGCGGGCGCGGCGCCGGCGAACGCGAGCCACGCGGCCGCGAGTGCGGCAGCCGCGGCGGCGAAGGCGGCCCGACGAAGCGAAGGGCGGGAGCGGGTGGTCATCGGGTGATCTCCTTCGTGGGCAGCATTCGGCCCGCCGCCCACGTCGCGAGCGACGTGGCGAGGCCGGCGTAGATGGGTTCGAGCGACAGGGGATAGGCGCCACGCAGGCGGAACACGACGACCCACGTCAGCGTCACGACGAACGGCAGCACCATCAGCGCGAGCGTGCGGCGGGGCCCCACGCGCCCGCGGCCGTACAGCGCGAGCCCCACGGGCAGCAGCAGCGACGGCGTGGTGATCGAACCCAGGTCGTGCCACAGGCCGATCACGCTCTGGCTGCCCACGGCGAGCGCGGTGGCGAACGCCGTCGAGATCCACAGGCCCCAGCGCGACCACGCGGGCAGCCGCGACTCGTCTCCGCCCTTCAGGCGCCAGATCACGTCGCGCCCGATCGTGGTGGCGGCGATGAACGCGTACGAGTCGATCGTGCTCATCACCGTGGCGATCATGCCGAGGTAGAAGAGCCCCAGCGCCACCGGCGGCAGCGTGATGCGCGCCAGCTCGGGGAACGCGAACACGGGATCCTTCAGGTCCGGCAGCAGCGCGCGCGCGTACAGACCCGTGGCGGTGGTCATGAAGTCGAACAGCGCCCAGAACGCGATCGACCACAACACGCCCCGGCGCGCCACGCGCGGGTCCTTCGCCGCGAAAGCGCGCTGCCAGAAGCCCGGGTCCACCAGCGTGGAGAGCGCGATGAAGTACCACACGAAGATCGCGCCGGGCGTGTTGCCGCCGTGCCACTGCCAGTGCGTGGGCGGCACGCGCGGCACCAGGAACGCGAACGTGCCGTGCTGCGCCACCAGGAACACCAGCATCACGGCGAAGCCGCCGTACATGAGCGCGAACTGCACCTGGTCGGTGAACACCACGCTCTTGAGCCCGCCGCGGTCCACGTAGAACACGCTGAGCACGGCGGCCGCGATCACCCACGGCACGAGCGGCCCGCCGAACATGGCCGCGAACAGCGTGCCCAGCATGAGCACGTACGCCGCGGGCGCCGACGTGAGGAACACCGCGACCGCCCCGGCGAGCGCGGGGCCGCGGCCGTATGCGCGGTGCAGCAGGTCGGGCAGCGTGTACAGCGACGCCTCGCGCGCGCGCCGCGCGAACAACAGCGCGAACAGCAGCGCGCCCAGGTAGTACGGCACGCCGAACACGATCCAGTTCGCGAGGCCGTACCGCCACGCGTACTCGCCCACGCCCAGGATGCCGCCGTACCAGGTGGCCACGAGCGTGGCCACGAACGCGGGCAGCGTGACGCGGCGGCCGGCCACGAAGTAGTCGGCGGTCGTGCTCGTCCTGCCGAGCAACCGCAACCAGACGGCGGCCAGCAGGCCGAAGTAGCCTGCGACCAGAGCCCAGTCGAGTGGGCTCGTACTGAACATGAGTCACGCGCCTTCCGGACGGTCGGGCCGCGGAGCCGCGCCCGCACGGCGCCGGAGCGCCGGGGGCGGAGGGCCCGAAACACGAATGCCGTCCGCGAAGGGACGGCACGGAAGGCGGACCGGAGGAGAGCCGATCGTCTTCGCCGTTTCCCTACGCTGGTTCCAACCAGTTCAGGTTCGACGGGTTTGATCTCAGACCGGCGTTGTCTCCTCGCCGGTCACCCCGAACGACGTGTCCACCCGGGAGCGGACGGGCGGCAGGATGCTCTGGCGGCCCGGCTCGTGCAAGTCGCGAGGAATCCGTGCGAAACGCCACGCCCGCCCGGCGGCGTTCGACCGGAAGACCGGGTTTTCATCGAACGGCGCCTCCCGCGGGCCGATACCCCGCGCGACGGAACGCCCCCGGCGTGATGCCCGGGCCGAAAGGCAAGGACACCCCGACACCCATGAACCTGAACGACCCGCGCTGGTACCTGTTCCTGACCGGCAGCTTCGTGCTCGTGATGCTGGGCCTGCAGACGATGCAGTCCGGCATCCAGGACGGCCTGCTGAAGAGCCGCATGTACATCCCGCCGTGGTCCGGCCGCCGTGCGCCGATCATCGCGCGCGGGGGAGCCGCGCACGTCTCGGGAGTCGTCTTCGGGATCTTCGGCGCGCTGCTGCTGATCTCGGGAGGACTGAGCCTGCTCGGATTGCTGCGCACGCTGCTGCACCACGTCGGAAACTGAATCGCCGTCGTCGCGACGGTTCGCCGGGCCGCACGCGAACCCGACCGGCGGCCAGGGAGGGCACCGGGGCGGCGCGACGCGCGCCGGACCGGGACACGCGGCGATGCGCCGCGGAAGGAGAGCCGTCGCCGTGTTGAGTGACGAGGACCTGAATCTGGCCGCTTCGTACGCGCTGGGCCTGCTCGACGAGTCCCGGCTGCTGCACGTCGAAGCCCGCCTCGCGGCCGGCGATACGGGGCTTCGCCGTGCGATCACCGAGTTCTCCGACGCGACCTCGCCCATGACCGAGCGGCCGGCGCCGTCCGCCTCGCTCCGCCAGCGCCTGGTCGCGTCCGCGTGCCGACCTCGGCGAGCCGCCGCTGCGCATGGCCGCCGCGACGCCCGCGCTGCGCGCGCTGCCGCACCGGCCGCCGCGCCGCCCGCCGCTCCGGCGTCGGCCGCCGCCGCCTCGCCGGCATCCGCAGCGCCCGCCACCAAGGTGGTGACGATCGCGGCGCACCGCGGACTCGAGCGCCTCGCGCCGGCTTCCGCGGCCGCGGCTGGCGCGCGTTGCTGCTGCTGTCCGCGGTGCTGCTCCAATGGGTGAGCCTGCGTGGCCGCGTGTCGGAGCTCGACTCGCAGAAGCACGGGCTCGAAGGTCAGCTCGTCGCGGAGCACGAGCGCGGGCGGTGGCTCGACGTGTGGAGTTCGCCCGTCGCGCGCATCGCCGAGTTCGGGCCCGGCCCGCACGCGATCCCGCAACTCGGCGGCCGCGCCGTGTACGACGCCGCGAGCCAGTGCGCGGTCGTGGTGTTCGACCACGTGGCCGTGCCCCGCGGGCACGTGCTCCAGCTGTGGGCGAACCGGCCGGATGGTCCTGCCAATCTGGGTTTGGTACAGGCAACCTCGGATGGTCGCGCCGAAATGCGCATCGAGAGCGTGGGCGACCCGGGAAGCCTCACCGGGTTCGTGGTTTCCGTGGAGCCCATGGGTGGTTCGCCGCAGGATTCACCCAGCGGCCCCGTGGTGCTGGTGGCGCGGCTCGGCGATTAAGCAGGGCTGAACCCGAAACCACCGGGCGGAGAGCGCATCTCACATGCCCGTTGAAAGTCACTGGTAGGGGAACGTACTGTCCCCACCAGTTGGCGACGACCCGGGGCCTCCTTGCCCTCTCTCACTCTCGCCCCCCTGGAGGGAGCCTTCCATGATCCGTGGATTCAAGTCTGTTCTCGCCTGTGCTGCGCTGATGGCCGTGGCCGCGACCGCGTTCGCGAACCCGGTCGTCGGCACGTACCGTTCCACCGATCTCGGCGGCGCGCTGTTCACCGGTCACGCGTCGCAGTCGTGGACCGCGGCCGCGAACGCCTCCAACGGCGTGGGCGATGTGTACAACGCGCTTTCCTGGAACGGCGCGCTCGGAACGCAGTGGGGCCTGCAGTGCGGTATCCAGGGCGCCCCGCAGCTCGTGCAGGACAACCGCGTGGCCGGCACGGGCACGGTGGTCTACACGAACTCGTTCGCGGGTGGCCGCTTCTACTTCAACAACGGCCCGTGGTGCACCAGCGCGCAGTGCGCGGGCAACATCTCGCAGACCGTCGAGATCGTCACCGTGCAGTACGTGTCGAACATCCCGGCCGCGTCGGTGATCAACATCAACACCAGCGGCACGTTCGACAACTCGAACTGCAACCTGACGTTCGCCATCGGCAACGGTATCGGTCTGGGTGACACGGACGGCGGCCCGAAGCCGGCGACGTACCCCGACTTCCTCGACACCGCTTGCAACGGCACCCGCACGTTCGGCTCGTGGGGCGACATCATCACCATCACCGCGCGCATCGACTGCCCGGTGCCGGTGCGTCAGTCCACGTGGGGCGCCCTCAAGGCCACCTACCGCTGATCGAGCGACACACGTTTCATCGACCGGGCCTCGCGCGAGCGGGGCCCGGTTCGCTTTGGGGCGTCCGCCGCACGCGGGGCTTCGATCCGGCGGCGCGGGCGATTCAGGCCCTGCGCACCGCCGTCGCAACGCCCATCACGAATCGCACGGTCACGCGGTCGCCCGTGGTCAGGCCCGCCGGGCAGTCCGCCGCGCCGATGCGCAGCGTCCGTGCCTCGGTGTCGCCGTCGAACGTGACGAGCAGGTCGAACCAGCGGTCGCCGTGCAGATCGACGGCGCGCGACGCCTGCACCACACCGGTGCGCTCCTGGGGCAGAAGGAAGGACATGCGCGGCAGGTTGTGGGGCGCGGCGCAGCCGGTCAAGCCGTCGTCGCACGGGTGCGCCGTGCCGGCGGTCGTCGCCCGGGACGCCGCGCGCGCCGCGCGTCGCATGCGCGCCGCGCGGGCTTCGCCTATCCTGCGCCGCCATGCGACAGCGTACCGGAGCCATCGTGTGTCCCAACTGCGGACGTCTCGTGGACGTTCGCGAGCCCAGGTGCCCGTTCTGCGGGCAGTGGCAGCCCGGCATGTTCGGCTACGCGACGCCGGTCGCTCGCCTGCTGGGCGGCCGGCTCGACCTGACCGCCGGCATCATCGGCGTGAGCGCCGTGCTGTACGTGGTCTCGCTGATCCTGGACCCGCGCGGGCTGTTCGCGGGCGGCATGATGAACCTGCTCGCGCCCACCAGCCGCGCGCTCTGGCAGCTCGGCATGACCGGAGGCCTCGCGTGGCAGCAGCACTGGTGGTGGACCGTGCTCACCGCCACGTTCCTGCACGGCGGGCTGATCCACATCCTGTTCAACATGTTCGCGGTGCAGCGCTACCTGCCGATGGTGGTGGAGCTGTTCGGCACCGCGCGCGCGTTCGTGCTCTACATGGTCGCCGGCGCGGCCGGCTTCCTGCTGTCGAACATCGTCGCGGGCTCGTCCACGATCGGCGCGTCCTGCGCGATCTTCGGCCTGCTCGCCGCGCTCATCGTGTACGGCCGGCGCACCGGGCAGATGGCCGTCACGGCGCAGCTCGGGCAGCTCGCGCTGGTCATGTTCCTGTTCGGCTTCTTCATGCCGAACGTGAACAACTGGGGGCACGCCGGCGGCTTCGTGGGCGGCTACGTGACCGCGGAGCTGATGATGGCCTCGGTGCACAAGCGCGAAGGCCCCGGCGACGTCGTTCTCGCGGGCGCGCTGGCGCTCGCCACCGTGGCGGGCCTCGCGCTGTCGTTCGTGAAGGTGACCGCCATCCTCCTGGGGCGCTGACGATGCCGGCACGCGAGCGTTGTGGTTGGGCCCGACTCACGAATCCGCTCTACGTGGCGTATCACGACGAGGAGTGGGGCGTTCCGTCGCACGACGACCGTCACCTGTTCGAGATGCTGATCCTCGAGGGCGCGCAGGCCGGCCTGAGCTGGGAGACCATCCTGAACAAGCGCGAGGCCTACCGGCGCGCGTTCCTGCGCTTCGACCCGCGCAAGGTGGCGCGCTTCGACGCCAGGAAGAAGGCCGCGCTCATGGCGGACGCCGGCATCGTGCGCAACCGCGCGAAGATCGAGAGCGCGGTGGGCAACGCGAAGGCGTTCCTCGCCGTGCAGGCGGAGTTCGGCACTTTCGACGCGTTCGTCTGGCGGTTCGTGGACGGCGCGCCGAAGCAGAACCGCCGGGCCACGCTGCGCGACATCCCGCCGAAGACGGCGGAATCGGACGCGCTGTCGAAGGAACTGCTGCGCCGCGGCTTCAAGTTCGTGGGCTCGACGATCGTGTACGCGTGGATGCAGGCGTGCGGCCTGGTGAACGACCACACGGAAGGCTGCTTCCGGCGCGCGCCCTGCGCGAAGCTGGGGCGCGCCCGCTGACCGCGCGGGCGCCCGGCCGACGCCCCGCCTACTTCGCCTTCACGTAGTCGATCCGCACCGGCTGGAACTCCTTGCCCTCCGGCAGCGCCTGGTTCATCTCGAACGAGAGCGCGCCCGGCTTCGTGAAGTCCAGCACCGTGCGCATGGGCACGCCCTGCAGGTTCAGCACCGGGATGTCCATGGGCACCGCGAACGTGACGCGCGTGCCCGCCGCATCGGCGCTGCCGTAGCCGAACAGCGGTTGCGTGTCGTGCGCCTGGATGAACAGGAACACGTACTTCTGCTTGAAGCGGTCGAAGCCGTACAGCACGCGTCCGGCGATGCTCGCGTCGCCCATGACGAGCTTCGTGTCGCCCTCGATCCACTCACCGCCCAGGATGGACCGGAACTCCGCCGTGCCGGGGATGTCGATCGGCTTCGCGCCGGGGGCCGGCGTGACGCGGTACGTGGTCGTCCATCGACCGGTCAGCGCCGCGGCGAGCTTCGCGTGTTCGGGGCCCGGCAACGAGTAGTCGACGGCCGGCGCGCTGACGTGCGACTCCGAGGGCGCGGCGCCGGCGGGCGTTTCGGCGCCGCGGGCCGCCGCGAACGGCGCGATCGAGGCGAACAGGGCGAGGGCGAAGCACGAGGCGTGCGGCGGTCGCATGGCGGGTCTCCGGGTTCGGGGCGGACGACGTCGGGAACGGCGAGGACACGTCTCGCGGCCGCTCCCGCACGGCGGGGAGGGCGCGCCGGCGCACGTTCGCATCGGGCGACGTCGCGCATCAAGGGGCGTTCGCGCGCGCCCGCCCCTCCCGCCGGAGACGGCGCGGTCGACGCCGGCTGCGGGGCGTGGTACGAGATGCGCGCGAGACGTTCGGTGGGCGGTGCGCCGCCCGGGGCGGAGGGCCGCATGAGGAAGTTGTCCGTGGAGTCGCTGATGCACGCGGCGGCCGAGGTGGCCGCGGTCGCGGGCCGCTCGGCATTGCGACGGTTCGGCAGGGCGATCGACGTGGAGTCGAAGGCGGACGGATCGCCGGTGACGATCGCGGACCGCGAAGCCGAGCAGGCCGCGCGCGCGTGGATCGCCGCGCGCTTCCCGAAGGATGCCGTGCTCGGCGAGGAGTTCGGTGCGCAGGGCGCCGCCCCCGGCCGGCGATGGATCGTCGACCCGATCGACGGCACGAAGGCGTTCGTGGCCGGCGTGCCGCTGTGGGGTTCGATCGTGGCGGTCGAGCAGGACGGTGAGGTCGTGGCGAGCGCGCTGGCGTTTCCCGCGATCGGCGAGGGACTCGTCGCCGGCCGCGGCCTGGGAGCGTGGTCCGGTGGAGGCCGCGCGCACGTGTCGGCCGTCGCCGACCTCGCCGCCGCGCGCGTGCTGGCGACCGACGTCACGTTCGGGCGCGACCACGGGCGGCGCGACCGCTGGGTGGCGCTCGTGGCGCGCGCGGGCGTCGGGCGAACGTGGGGCGACGCGTACGGCTACCTGCTCGTGGCCACCGGCCGCGCCGAAGTGATGGTGGACCCGCGACTCGCGCCCTGGGACGTGGCGCCCGTCGGCATCGCGATCGAGGAGGCGGGCGGCGTGTTCACGAACTGGAACGGCGAGCGCGACCTGCTCGCCGACGGCGGCATCGCCACGAACGCGGCGCTCGCCGGCGAGGTGCGAAGTCTGCTGGTGCCGCCCGGCGCGTGAGCGCGCGGGCGCAGGAAGGAGCTCGGACATGGCCAGCGTTCCCGCGTCGATCACCACGTTCCTCGCCGGTTCCCGACTCGCGGTCGCCGGCGTGTCGCGCGACGGCGCGCAGGCCGCGAACGCGATCTACCGGCGGCTGCGCGACACCGGGCACGACGTGGCGCCCGTGAATCCGCACGCGACCGAGGTCGAGGGCGTGCGCTGCTTTCCGAGCGTGGCCGACGTGCCGGGCCCGCTCGACGGCGTGGTGGTCGCCACGGCGCCGGCGGCCGCCACGGACGTCGTGCGCCAGTGCGCCGCGCGCGGCGTGAAGCGCGTGTGGTTCCACCGCTCCATCGGCGACGGCAGCGTGTCGGACGAAGCCGTGCGCCTGGCGCGTGAGCTCGGGCTCGAATCCATCGTGGGCGGCTGCCCGCTCATGTTCTGCGGCAAGGTCGACCCGTTCCACGCGTGCATGCGCTGGTGGCTGCAGCGCGCCGGGCGCGTGCCGAAGTAGCCCCATCGGCCGCCGCGCGCCGCACTCCGGAAGGGCGAGGCCCCCGGTCCGTCACGGGACCGGGGGCTTCGTGCGGGTGCGCGGCCGCGTCAGTGCCGCGGATGCGCCGCGAGTGCCGCGCGCTGGTGCGCGCGCCACGCGGCGACCATGAACGCGGTCTCGGCGAGCGCGATCAGGCCCATCACCGACAGCAGGTTGCCGCTGCCGGCGCCGTAGGCGTGCATGCCGGAGCCGAGCACGAAGTTCACGCCCAGGTACGTCATCAGGATCGTCCAGAACGCGCCGATCGACCACGCGGCCACGCCGAACGACCCGATCTGCCCGTCGCTGCGCGCGTGCAGGATCGCCATGTACGCGAGGAACGCCACGAGCGACCAGACTTCCTTCGGGTCCCATCCCCAGTAGCGGCCCCACGACGACGCGGCCCAGATCGACCCCGTGAGGATGCCGGCGATCAGCAGGATCGAACCGACCATCAGGTACCAGTAGAGCAGCTGGCTCCAGCGCTCCGCCGTCTGGCGCTTCGCGCCGGGCATCAGCTGCACGCCCAGCACCATGTGGCCGAGGAACGTGCCGATCGCGAACGTGGAGTAGCTCACCATGATGATGGGCACGTGGATCGCGAGCCACGGCGTGCCCGACAGCACGGGCGCCATGGGCCGGATGAACGGGTCCATCGGCAGGCGGTCCAGCAACAGCATCACGAGCGCCGCCATCGACGCGGCGTTGAACACCAGCATGCGGTTGCGGATCAACACCGAAATCACGCCGAACAGGCCCACGCCCCAGCCCAGGAACAGCATCGACTCGTACATGTTGGACGCCGGGATACGATCGCCGATCTGCCAGCGCATCGCGATGCCCCACGTCATGACCGCGAAGCCGAGCACGGTGCCGACGGCCGCCACCCCGCGCAGCTTCCAGCGGTCGCGCTCCAGCGTGAGACCCGCCGCGATCGCCGCGGGCAGCAGCAGCAGCCACGCGATCATCGGCGAGTTCACCGCGTTGTAGAGCAGTTCGCGGTCGATCGCGGCGCGCGTGGGGTAGAACGGCGGCGCGCCGCGGCGCGCCTGCGCTTCGAGCTGCGTCCACGTCTCCAGCGACACCGCGAACGGCGGCGCCTGCCACTGGTCCACGCGCTGGCGCATCGGCACGGCGCGGATCGCCACGCCGTTCAGGAACGCGTGCAGCGGCTGGATGCGCTCGTCGAACTTGAGCAGCGACTTGTCGCCCGCCTGCGGCCGCCGTCCCGCGGCGCTGCGATCGGTCGCCGCGGTCATCTCGGCGATCAGGCGTTCGTTCGAGGCGAGCCGGCGATAACTCGCGTACTTCGTGCCCGGCGGCAGGCCCGCGAGCGTCGCGACGTGCGCGTCGACCTTGACGATCGGGTCGTCGAGCCAGCTGCGCGGATGCAGGGTCCAGCCCATGGCCATCGCCACGGGATCGATGCCCTGCCACGAGCGGCGGCCCGTCACGGCGCGCACGGCTTCGCGCGCCTGCGTGTCGAACGGCATCTCGCGACCGTCGCTCTGCACCGGCAGCCGGCGCAGCGCGGGCAGCGCCTCTTCGGGAGGCAGCTCGCCGGCGCGCGCCGCCGGTGCACCCGCCGCGCCCAGGGCCAGCGCGGCCGCGATCGCGAGCACGACCACGCGCAGGCCGGCGTTCGTGCCGCCGCGTGCCGGTGGCTGCGGCATCGTCTTCATGCGGAACTGCTGGATGCGCGTGACGAGCACCACGATCATGCCCAGCACCAGCAGGTAGTAGCCGTAGAACACCACGGTCTGCCCGGGGTCCTTCGACACCTCCAGGATCGACATCTCGCGCCCGTCGGACATGTTGTAGCTGGACTGGAAGAATCGCCATCCGCGGTGGGTCAGCGGGCGGTTCATCTCGATGACCGCCGCGCGCCCGGGGCCGGGTCCGTCGAGCACCGTGACGCGGCTGCGGAACATCGCCGGGCGCATCGTGCCGGGGTAGAGGTCCATCTCGAACGCGTCCAGCCGCACCGCGAACGGCAGCGCCAGGTGGCGTTCGTGCCCGCCCGGGACGGGCTGGAAGAACTCGTTGCTGCTCTCGCCCTCCCACAGCGCGATGCGGCCCTCCACCGCGGAGCGCGCGGTGATCAGTGCGCCGGCCAGGATCACGAGCATCGAGGCGTGCGTGATCACGAACCCGATGCGCCAGCGGTTGCGCGGCCAGCGCTCCCACAGCGCCGCGACGATGTTGAGCGCGAACAGGCCCTGCAGCGCGAAGAACCACGGCGCGTAGTAGACCGCGCGGGCGGCTTCGGCGCCCTGCAGCGATTCGAGGATGGTCCCGCAGGACAGGACGACCGCGATCACCACCAGCAGGACGACGGTCAGGGCGAGAGAGGCGAGTACACGAAGGAAGGCCGACACGACGGGATCCTCGGCGGGCACGGGTGTGAGTGCAGGGATCGAATCACACCGAGCATGCCGCCTCGAATTCGCGCTGTCTGTGCGCCGAAAGGAGTAGGGCTCGTCATGGAGTTGTGCGACCCGCGCGTGGGCGCGATCACTCGCCGCGGCGGGCGCGACGCGGGTCGCGCTCGGAAGGCGTGTCCGGAACCGCCGGGCACCCCGGTGCGGCCCGGAGCGTCGCGAGGCCGCACGAGCCCGGCGGCGCCCGGGTGACCGGAGGGCGCCGCTGGCTCGCCGGCCCCGCGGCCGGCGGTTCGCGACATCGCGCGGCGGCGGGATCCGTCGTGCGCGTGCGCCGAACCCGCGCCCCGCGGGCGCCGCGCATGCGCCGCGAACCCGCCCGCTCGCCTCCCGCGCTCGGCGCGCGTCGTTCTCCGGCGAGGCCCAACGGTCCCTTTGGCCCATGTCGGCGCGAAAACCGCTCTGTATACAGTCTTGTCCGACATTCCCAACCCACCACCCGGATGCACGTTGCAGGGATTCCCCCGGAGGCTGCGATGAGGGTCCTCGTCCGCAGGGACGCGTACTTCGACTCGGTGGTCCTCATGCTGCTCAGCCGCGAGCTGAAGGAACGCCCCGGCGTTCGAGACGCGGTCGTGGCCATGGGCACCCCGATGAACCTGGAACTGCTCGCCTCGATGGGCGCCGCGGCCGCCGACGTGGCCGCCGCGACACCGAACGACCTGGTCGTGGCGGTGGACTGCGACGACGACGCGACGTTCGAAGCGACCGTGAAGGCGGCCGACGCGGCACTGTCGCGCCGGCGCGCGCCCATCGCGGGCGTGGGGGGGGGCGTGCCCGAGGCCACCAGCATCGACGGCGCGCTCGAGCGACTGCCGGCGGCGAACGTGGCGGTGATCTCGATCCCGGGCGCGTACGCGGCGCGCGAGGCGCGCAAGGCGCTGCTGCGCGGACTGCACGTGATGCTGTTCTCGGACAACGTCTCGCTGGAAGACGAGATCGCGCTCAAGACGCTCGCGCGCGAGAAGGGCCTGCTCGTGATGGGCCCCGACTGCGGCTCGGCGATCCTGAACGGCAAGCCGCTGTGCTTCGCGAACGCGGTGCGCCGCGGGCCGGTCGGCGTGGTGGCCGCGTCCGGCACCGGACTGCAGGAGGTGACCTGCCTCGTGGATCGCACCGGCTCGGGGATCAGCCAGGCGATCGGCACCGGCGGGCGCGACCTGAAGAACGAGAAGGTGGGCGGCCTCACGATGCTCATGGGCATCGAGGCGCTCGCGCGCGACGAGGACACGAAGGTGATCGTGGTGGTGTCCAAGCCGCCGGCCCCGTCGGTGGCCGCCCGCGTGGTGCAAGCGCTCGAAGCCGCCGGTAAGCCCGCGGTGGTGCACTTCATCGGCCTGCCGCCGGCAGCGGATACGGCGCGCGTGCACTACGCCGCGCACCTGCAGGAGGCGGCCGGCCGGGCGGTGGCGCTCGCCGAGGGCCGCGCGTGGACGCCGCGAACGTTCGACCGACCCGAGGCCGAGATCGACGCGATCGTGTCGCGCGAGACCGCCGGGCTGGCGCCGGCGCAGCGCCACATCCGCGGCTACTTCACCGGCGGCACGCTGGCCGACGAAGCGTGGATCGTGCTGCACCGGCTGACCGGCGCGGTGTGGTCCAACAACCAGACCGACCCGGCGTTCGTGCTCGCCGATCCCCGCGTGTCGGTGGGCCACACGGTGGTGGACCTGGGCGACGACGTGTTCACGCAGGGGCGCGCGCACCCGATGATCGACCCGCGCACGCGCACGGAGCGCATCGATGCCGAGGCGGCCGACCCGTCGATCGCGGTGATGCTGCTGGACGTGGTGCTCGGCTTCGGCTCGCACCCCGACCCGGCCGGCGCGCTCGTGCCGTCGCTCGCGGCGGCGCGCGTGGCCGCCAAGAAGCGCGGCGGGCGCCTGCCCGTGATCGCGTCCATCACCGGCACGCCGGGCGACGCGCAGGGCCTGGCCCGCCAGCAGGCGACGCTCGAAGCGGCGGGCGTCGTGGTGATGCCGTCCAACGTGCAGGCGTCGCTGCTGGCCATGCGCATGCTCGAGAAGATCTCGGCCGGCGCGGGAGGTGCGCGATGAGCACCCGGCAGGCGAACCACGCCCCGGAGCTGTTCGGCTCCGAACTCGCGGTGATCAACGTCGGCCTCGAGTCGTTCGCCGGCGACCTGCGCGCGTGCGGCGTGCCGGTGGAGCAGGTGCGCTGGAAGCCGCCGGCCGGTGGCGACGCGCGCATGATCGAAGTGCTCGACCGCATCGAGCGGCGCGCGCGCGTGGACGTGGACGCGGCGAACGAGCGGGCCGTGCGGCGCATCCTCGACGGGCGGCCCACGCTGGTCGGCGTGGGGCTGGCGCGCGAGGTGGTGCCGGGCATGCGGCCGAACCTGGTGCTGCACGCCGGCCCGCCGGTGACGTGGGAGCGCATGTGCGGGCCCATGAAGGGCGCGGTGATCGGCGGCCTGATGGCGGAAGGGCTCGCGAAGTCGCGCGAGGAGGCCGAACGGCTCGCGGCGTCGGGCGACATCGCGTTCGAACCGTGCCATCACCACGACGCGGTCGGGCCGATGGCCGGCGTGATGACGTGGCAGATGCCGGTGTGGATCTTCGAGAACACCGCGTTCGGCAACCGCGCCTA
This sequence comes from Candidatus Eiseniibacteriota bacterium, assembly GCA_044222045.1. Lineage (GTDB taxonomy): Bacteria > Eisenbacteria > RBG-16-71-46 > RBG-16-71-46 > RBG-16-71-46 > JBGAMH01. The sequence continues at coordinate 7,305 of JBGAOB010000033.1, read as the reverse complement.
CTGCACGTTCAACGAGGGGCTCGGCAAGGTGCTGCGCTACGGAGCGTTCTCCGAGGAAGTGCTCACGCGCCTGCGCTGGATCGAGACCGACCTCGCGCCGATGATCGGCCGCGCGCTCCAGGCCCACGGCCCCATCGACATGCGCAGCCTGATCGCGCAGGTGCTGCAGATGGGCGACGAGGGGCACAACCGCAACCGCGCCGGCACGTCGCTGATGATCCGCGAACTGGCGCCGCACCTGGTGCAGCTCGACGAGCCGCGCGAACGCATCGCGAAGGTGCTGTCGTTCATGCACGCGAACGACCACTTCTTCCTGAACCTGACGATGCCCGCCTCCAAGTGCACGGTCGACGCGGCGCGTGGCATCGAGGGCAGCACCGTGGTCACCACCATGGCGCGCAACGGCACGGACTTCGGCATCCGCGTGTCGGGGCTCGGCGACCGCTGGTTCACGGGCCCGGCGGGCATCGTCGACGGCCTCTACCTGCCGGGCTTCGGGCCCGACGACGCGGCGCCGGACATCGGCGACTCGGTGATCACCGAGACCGCCGGCATCGGCGGCTTCGCGATGGCGGCGGCGCCCGCGATCGTGAAGTTCGTGGGCGGCGAGCCCGCCGACGCGATCGACTTCACCCAACGCATGTACGACATCACGGTGGCGGAGAACGACGCCTACCAGATTCCGATCCTGGACTTCCGCGGCACGCCCACCGGCATCGACGTTCGCAAGGTGGTCGAGACGGGAATCCTGCCGGCGATCAACACCGGCATCGCTCACAAGGAGCCGGGGATCGGCATGGTCGGCGCCGGGCTCGTGAAGCCGCCCGAGAACTGCTTCAAGGACGCCCTCGCCGCGTTCGCGGACCAGTACTGCGACTGAGCGGCGACTCAACGGAGGAACCACGCATGAAGATGATCGACCTGACGATCCCGCTGGGCATCGGCACGCCGCCGTGGCCCACGTACGTGCCGCTGCAGGTGCAGTACTTCAAGCGGCTCGCTCCGAACGGCGCGAACGGCCAGGTGGTGACGCACTCGAACCACGTCGGCACGCACCTGGACGGCGAAATCCACTTCTACACGCCCGGCAAGGACATGGCGAGCCTCGACATGGACTTCCTCGTGCACGAGGGCGCGATCGTCGACCTGTCCGACTGCTGCGGCGACTACGACGTGTACACGTCGAAGATGGTCGAGGAGCGCGTCGAGGTGAAGGAGGGCGACATCCTCCTGATCCACACCGGTTACCACCACTACGGCTGGGACCAGCCGACCGCGGACGAGATCCGCTACATGATCAAGCACCCCGGTCCCGACCGGGAGTTCGCGGTGTGGGCCAAGAAGAAGAAGCTGCGCTGGATCGGCGTGGACTGCGGCAGCGCGGACCATCCCATGAACACGAAGATCCGCGAATGGATGCCCGTGCAGGCGAAGGAGTGCGACGCGCACTTCCAGGCGAAGTACGGGAAGTCGCTGGAGCAGGTGTTCACGCCCGACAAGTACCAGCTCATGCACATCGAGATGTTCAACAAGGGCCTGATCCACGCCGAGTGCGTGGGCGGCGACATCGACCTGCTGCTGAACCAGCGCGCGCTGATCGGCTGCTTCCCGTGGAAGTTCGTGGACGGCGAAGCCAGCATCGCCCGCATCGTGGCCATGGTCGAGGACCCGCGCTACGAAAAGCTCATGGCGAAGAAGAAGAAGGCCCGGCTCACGAAGTACGGCGACATCGCCGGCGCGCGCAACGCCTGGCTGCACGAAGAAGCGCGCCGCGTCCGCCGCAGGAAGTAGTTCCGGAGTTCCGTCAGAACGCGTCGTCGGCCGGCCGGCCGGCATGCATCCCACAGGAGAAGACGATGGCCATCGACCAGCTCGAGATGAAGCTCCGTCCCCCGGCAGACGAACTCGCCGCCTACCCGCCCAAGCTGATCACGCTCGCGTCGGGCGAGAAGATGGTGGTGCGCGAGTGCACCCACAAGGACGTCGGCGCGCTGCTCGCCACCGTGCACCCGCTGCTCGCGGTGCCGAAGGACTACTACGACATCGTGGCCGCGCGCATGTACAGCGAGATCCTGGGCTGGTTCCGCTGGCGCGTGGCGAACGAGTTCGTGATCGTGGGCGCGATCGACGGCGTGATCGCCGGCATCGTGACGAGCCGCCACGTGAAGAAGGGCCTCGGCATGAGCCTGCACACGCTGACGATCAAGCGTGGCCTGCGCGTGGGTGCGCAGCTGTTCGCCGCCAAGATGGAGCACCACATCGACTACCTCGGCGAGGACGAGGTGCACATCGTCGCGGAGAGCCCGATCGGCTTCAAGCGCTGGATGATCGAGTACGAGCTCGAGGACCGCTCGGCGCAGTACCCCGAGCTGCGCCACGAGCTGGGCGGCGTGCCCACGTTCACGCTGACGCGCAAGCTGTGGAACGCCGTGAAGCCCGTGAAGTGCACCGGCACGCGTCCGATCGACGCGGCCATGCTCGCGACCGCGGACAAGCTGATCCCGCCGTCGGAGTACGTGCAGCTGCCCGGCTGGAAGCGGGGTCAGGCCTGATGGCGACGCGAGTCGGAATCGTCGGAGCCGGCCACTGCCGCTTCGGCAACTCCAGCGAGTACGACCTCGTGGACGTCATCGCGTACTCGGCGAACGACGCGTTCCGCGACGCCGGCGGGCTGAAGCTGCGCAAGGAAGTGGACCAGGTGTTCGTGGGCAACATGGCCGGCGGGCTGTTCAACCGCCAGACCTCGGTGGCCTCGGCGCTCGTCAGCCGGCTGGACATGGAACCGTGTCCGGCCGAGCTGATCGAGAACGGGCCGGCGTCGGGCGCGAGCGCGATCCGCATGGGCTACATGGCGATCGCGGCGGGCATGGCGGACGTGGTGCTGGTGGCGGCCGGTGAGGTGATGCGCACCGTGTCGGGCTGGGAGGCCACGGACATCGTGGCGACCATGGCGCACCACGATGCCGAGTACAACATGGGGCTCACGCTGCCCGGCTTCGCGGGCATGTTCACGCGGCTGTACATGCAGAAGTACGGGCTCACGGAACGGGACCTCGCGCTGGTGGCGGTGAAGGACCACGCGAACGGCGCGAAGAACGTCTACTCGCACGTGCAGATTCCGGTGACGATCGAAGCGATCGCCGACGGGCCCGAGGCGAACGTGGTGAACAACTACGTGGCCGAGCCGCTGCGCATGTACTCGACGTGCCCGATCACCGACGGTTCCGCGGCGCTGATCCTGGTGAACATGGACTCGCCGAAGGCGAAGCTGTTCGCGAAGAAGCCCATCCGCATCGCCGGCATGGGCGCCGCCACGGACACGCACTGCGTGCACAACCGCAAGGACCCGCTCGTGCTGGACGCCGTGCGGCTGTCGGCCGAGAAGGCGTACGCCATGGCGGGCGTCGGTCCGAAGGACATCTCGGTGGCCGAGCTGCACGACGCGTTCGTGATCTTCGAGCTGCTGAACAGCGAGGAGGTCGGCTTCTTCGAGCGCGGCAAGTCGTTCCTCGGCGTGCGCAACGGCGAGACCGAGATCGGCGGCCGCATCCCGATCAACACCTCGGGCGGGCTCAAGGCGAAGGGCCACCCGGTGGGCGCCACGGGTGTGTCGCAGGTGTACGAGCTCGTGCGCCAGCTGCGCGGCGAGGCCGAGGAAGGCCGCCAGGTGAAGGATCCGAAGTACGGCATGGCGGTGAACTTCGGCGGCTTCGGCAACAACGTGATCACCACCATCCTGGCGAAGGACTGAGGGAGCGAGCCATGACGATCGATTTCAGCGCCTACGGCGAGCAGTCGCTCCACATCCACGCCTTCGAGTGCCTCAAGTGCGGGGCGATCTACTACCCCGCGCCCATGATCTGCGGAAAGTGCGACGGGCACCGCGACCCGGTGACCGGCAAACACTGGAAGGAGTTCCCGCTCGAGGGCCCGTGCACGCTGCTGACGTGGACGCGCGTGTGGAACCTGCCCGAGGGCTTCAACCGCAAGTTCATGCTGTTCGGCATGGTCGAGTTCGAGAACGGCCTGCGCGCTTCGGGGCGCCTCGAGTGCGACGGTGACCCGGTGATCGGGTCGCGCATGACCGCGGAAGTGATGGAGGCCGACGAGCGCCCCGGCCCGCCGGTCAAGGTGTTCGTGTTCCGCTGAGCGAGAGACCGATGGCCGACGCCAACCGCAGCCGGGAACTCTACGACTCCCTGAGCGAGCGCATCCTGAGGTTCGAGTACCCGCCCGGGCACCGCCTCACCGAGGAGGCGCTCTGCTCGGAGTTCGGGGTGTCGCGGAGCCCGGTGCGCGAGGTGCTCGGCATGCTGGTGGAGAACGGTCTCGTCGACAAGAAGGCCCGCGCCGGCTACTCGGTGCGCCGGCTGGACCTGCAGGAGATCCACGAGCTGTACGACGTACGGCTGGTGCTCGAGCTGGCCGTGGTGGAGAAGGTCTGCGAGCGCGGCATGGAGGCGGAGGAGCTCGTGCGCCTCGAGCGGTACTGGCGCGGGCTCCTCGAAGCCCTGCCGGCCATGGCCGGGAATCTCGCGGACTCCGACGAGGAGTTCCACGAGTTCCTGGCGCGGGCGGCCGGCAACCGCGTGCTGCAGCAGATGCTGCGATACGTCGACCAGCGCATCCACTTCGTGCGCGTGGCCGACATCACGAACCCCGAGCGGCTCCGCACCACGTGCCTGCACCACCTGGCGATCCTCGAGGCGCTCCGCGACCGGGACGCCGCCCGGGCCGCCGAAGCGGTGCGGCGCAACATCGAGTGGGGACGCGGCAACGTCGAAGCGGCGCTGAAGGACGCCCTGATCCGTGCGCACCAGCTGCGTTGAAGCGCCCGCTCCGCCGCGCCCCGCGGTGCGGACCATCGGCCCCGACGTGCCGGCCGGGCCGTTCGCGTTCCGCGTGCACAGCCTGTTCGCCACGGCCGTGAACCTGCGGCCCGAGGGGCACCAGCGGCTCGTCACGCTGACCGGGTGCGACGCGGACGACCTGCCGCAGGGCGTCCGGCTCGCCACGCGCGAGCGGTTCGACGCGTGGCCGCTGCGCACCGGCATGCGCGGCCGCATGTCCGGCGACGTGCGCGTGTTCGAGGGCCGTCCCGGCGCCGAGTCGGTGCGCGTGGAACTCGCGGGCGCCACGCGCGCGCCGCGCCGGCCGCTCGCGGTCGTGTCGTTCGCGGCGCCCGGCTGGCGTGCCCGCTGGCGCGAGTGCGCCGCCGCGCTCGACGCGCTGCAGGCGGAGCGGTGCACCGACCTTAGGCTCGCCTCGCTCGTGCGCGGGCATGCGCCCGCCACCGCCTGCGGCACCCGGCTCGCCGAGGCGGCGCTGCAGCTGGGCGCCGGCGTGCGCGCGAACGACGTGGCGGCCGCCGACGCGGCCGCGGCGCGATTGCTGGGGCTGGGCCCCGGGCTCACGCCCGCGGGCGACGACTACCTCTGCGGACTGCTCGCCGCGCTCTGGAGCGCGAGCGAGGACGACCGCGAAGCGCGGCGCTTCGTGCTCGCGTGGGGCTTCGCGCTGTCGCGCCGGCTGCACGCCACGAACGCCGTCAGTGCGACGTACCTGGAGTGTGCGATCGCCGGCAGCTTCTCCGGAGCGCTGCACGCGCTCGCGGCGGCGCTCGCCGGATGCGACGAGAACGGTTCGAGCGGCTCCCCGCGGACGGCGCTGGTGCGCGCGTGCGCGGCGGGGCACAGCTCGGGCATGGACACCGCCACGGGGTTCCTGCACGGACTCCGGCTGCGCGGGGACCAGGAATCGAGGCGCCATGTTGCATAGATTCGAATACGCGGCTCCGCGCGAGCGGGCCGAGCTGCTGAGCCTGCTGGCCCGGCACGGCCGGGACGCCGTGCTGCTGGCCGGCGGCACCGACGTGCTCGTGAACGTGCGGGCGGGGTCGTCGCGGCCGTCGATCGTGATCGACGTCAAGCGCGTGGCCGGCTTCGGCGGCCTCGGCTGGAGCGCCGAAGGGCTCGTGATCCGCCCCGCCACCACCATCAACGACCTGCTGCGCGATCCGCGCGTGCGCACGGACTACCCGCTGATCGTGTCCTGCGCGCACGACCTGGCGTCGTACCAGATCCGCAACCGCGCCACGGTGATCGGCAACATCGTGAACGCGTCGCCGTGCGCCGACATGGCGCCTGCGCTGCTGTGCCTCGACGCAACGGCCGTCATCGCGTCGGTGCGCGGCGAGCGCACCGTGCCGATGCGCGAGTTCTTCACCGGCGTCAAGCGCACGCAGCTCGCGCCCGACGAACTGCTGGAGCGCGTGCTCGTGCCCGCCAAGTCGGCCGGTGCGCGCGGCGGCTACCACAAGCTCAAGCGCATCCACGGCCACGACCTCGGCATCGTGGGCGTGGCCGTGTCGAAGCACGCCGGCGCGCTGCGCGTGGGTGTCAGTTCCGCGGCGCCGACTCCGGTGCTGGTGGACGGCCTGCGCGAATCCGATGCGCCCGACGCCGTCGTCGCCGCCACGCGCAAGGCGATCAGTCCGATCAGCGACCTGCGCTGCACGAAGGAGTACCGCGAACACATGGTGGAGGTCTTCGTCCGCCGGCTGCTGCAGGAGGTGCAGTGATGAAGGTCTCGGTCACCGTCAACGGACAGGCGTACGTGCGCGAAGTGGGCGGCCATCGCACGCTGCTGCACTTCCTGCGCGAGGACATCGGGCTCACCGGCTCGAAGGAGGGCTGCGGCGCCGGCGAGTGCGGTGCGTGCACGGTGCTGCTCGACGGGCTCGCGGTGAACGCGTGCATGGTGCTGGCCGCCGAGGTCGACGGCCGCGTGGTGGAGACCATCGAGGGCGAGGCGAAGCACGGCCGGCTCACGGCGATCCAGGAGGCGTTCAACCGCCACCACGCCGTGCAGTGCGGCTTCTGCACCGGCGGCATGGTGATGTCGGTGCGCGAGCTGCTGGCGCGCAACCCGAAGCCCACGGTGGAGGAGATCAAGGAAGGCATCGAAGGCAACTTCTGCCGGTGCACCGGCTACCAGCAGATCATCGAGGCGGTGCTCGACGCCTCGGGCCAGCCGACCGGGAAGGGAGGGCTCACCCGTGCTTGAGCACACCGATCCCCGCGACCTGAAGCACGTCGGCGCCGACCGCGAGCGTTCCGAAGTCGTGGCCAAGCTCACGGGCGAGGCCGTCTACGCGAGCGACATGGCGTTCCCCGGCATGCTGCACGCGCAGGTCAAGAAGAGCCCGCACGCGCGCGCCCGCATCCGCGGCATCGACACGTCCAAGGCCGAACGCCTGCCCGGCGTGCGCGCCGTGCTGACCGGCGCCGAGCTCGACTATCGGCT
>JBGAOB010000032.1:0-25982 GCA_044222045.1 Candidatus Eiseniibacteriota bacterium | reverse complement strand
CTTCTGCACACGGTCGTGCTGCTGGCGAGCGGCGTGGTGCTGTACCTGGCGCACCGCGCGTCGCGCAGGAAGGGCATGGCCGCCGCCGAGCGCCCGCTGCTCGTGTCCGTCGCGCTGGGCACGTGGTTCGTGGCCGCGCAGGGCGCCGAGTGGGCCGCACTGCTGCGCCAGGGCCTCACGCTGACGTCCAGCCAGGTGGGCGCGTTCTTCTACACGATCGTGGGCGCGCACGCGCTGCACGCGATCGCCGCGATCGTGGCGCTCATGGTGTGCTGGCTGCAGCTGCGCGCCGGCCGGCTCAAGCCGTCGGTGTTCGGCGCCACGCAGCTGTTCTGGTACTTCGTCGTGCTGATCTGGCCGCTGATCTTCCTGGTGGTGTACCGGTGAGGCGCGCCCGCGCCACGGCGTTCGCGCTGGTCCTGACGGCGCTGCCGACGCTCGCGCACGCGTGCGCCGTGTGCGGCGCCGACGGCGGCCCCAGCCGCTCGGCGTTCTTCTGGAGCACGATCGCGCTGTCGCTGATCCCGCTGGCCATGTTCGCCGGCGGCCTGTGGTTCCTGCGCCGCTCCGCCGGGGCGTGGATGCGCGACGAGCTGGTCGAGCGCGACGACGCGGTCCCGGCGGCGCCGAGCGACGCGGCGCCGGCCGACGCCCGGCGCGACGCACCCGCCGTGGGGCGCCTCGCCGCCGAACCGCGCTGAGCCCGGCTCGCGCGCACCAAACGAAGTCGCGTCCGATCGAACGCCGACGATTTCGCTGCGGACGGCTCCGCGGCTCGACTAGCCTGACCGATGCCCGAACCGGGAGCACGAAGCGACGGCTCCGGGCTCATGAGCAGATGAGGCTGGCTTCAGGACGAGATCGCCGCGTCGTCACGCGGCGTTCCGGCAGGCCCCGATGTTCCCGGCGCGCCGCGCGCGCGTTCCGCACCACCCCAGCGGAGGTCTCCATGCGCACGCTCGTTCGTTCCTTCGTCCTGCCCGCGGTCGCGCTCGCGCTGTGCGTCGCGACCGCTTCGCATGCCGCGCCCGGTCGGCCGCCGGGTCCGTCGATCGCGTTTCCCGCCGCGGACGCCGTGGACGTGGGCTGGAGCCCGAACCGCGGGCAGGTCGCCGACGCCGACGGACGCCCCGTGAGCGACGCGCTGTACACGGCCGAGATCCCCGGCGCGCGCGTGGTGGTCACGCCGCAGGGCCTCACGCACTGGTTCGTGTCGCGGCGCGCGGCGGAGTCCGACGAGCGCGCGGACGAGCGCCGCGCGAACCCGGTGCCGCGCGACCTGCGCGAGCCGGTGCTGTTCGACTGGGCGCGCCTCGACGTGAGGCTGGTGGGTGCGAGCATCCGCACGTCGGACGCGCGCGCCGAGCAGCCGCTGCCCGGGGCGGGCCGCACGAACTGGTACCTGCCGCACTGCCCGCAGGGCGTTCGCGACGTGCCCGCCTACGGACGCGTGACGTTCCCCGACGTGTACCCGGGCATCGACTGGGTGGTGCGCACCGAGCCCGATCGCAGCGTGCACCACGACTTCGTGGTGTCGCCCGGCGCCGACCCGACCGCGGTGCGCCTGGAGTACGCGGGCGCGAACGCGATCGAGCTGTCGCCGGACGGCCGCACGCTCACCGTGCGCACCACGCTCGGCGAGGTGCGCGAGGGCGCGCTGCGCTGCTGGCAGGGCTCGCCCGCACGCGACGTGCCCGCGCGCTTCCGCGTGGAGGGCAACGTCGTGCGCGTGGACGTGCCGACCTACGACGTGAGCGCGCCGCTCGTGATCGATCCGCCGATGTCGTGGTACACGCTGTACGGCGGCAACAGCTTCGACGGCCCCCAGAACGTGGTCACGGACCCGGTGACCGGCGACGTGTACGTGGTGGGCTACACCGCGTCCACGAACATGCCGGTGCTCCCCGCGGGCGGCTACTACCAGGGCGCGACCGCCGGCAGCGTGGACGCCTTCGTGTGGAAGTTCGACGCCGCGGGCGTGCGGCAGTGGGCCACGTATTTCGGCGGCTCCGACTGGGACCACTTCGGCGACTGCGTGCTCGACGCCGCGGGCAACCTGTTCGCGTGCGGCACCACGCCGAGCACGAACCTGCCGCTCGTGGTGCGCCCGGGGGCCTACAACCAGGCCGTGTTCGCCGGCAACCAGGACGGCATGCTCGCGGAGTTCTCGCCGGGCGGCGCACTGCTGTGGTCGACGTACGTGGGCGGCAGCGCGTTCGACGGCTTCACCGGCATCACGATCGACGCGGCGGGCAAGCTGTACGTGGCGGGCAACACCGCTTCGTCGGACGCGCCGCTCGTCGATCCCGGCGGCGGCGCGTATTTCCAGAACGTCGTGAACAACAACCAGCCCGGCTACGACGCCTGGATCTCGCGCTACGGCACGGGTGGCGCGATGGAGTGGTCCACGTTCTACGGCGGCTGGCCCGAGTGGGACCTCGCGAACGGCATCGCGGTGCGCGGCGGCAACGTGGTGCTCACGGGAGAGACCACCGCCTCGAACCTGCCCACGCAGAACCCGGGTGGCGGCGCGTACTACCAGCCGGCGCCCGGCGGCATGCAGGACGGCTTCATCGCCCGGTTCGCCACGAGTGGCGTGCTCGGCTGGGCCACGTACGTCGGCGGCAGCGACTTCGACTCCGTGGACGAGCCGGTGCTCGACGCGAACGGCGTGCTGTTCGTGAACGGCATGACGTACTCCACCGACCTGCCGCTCGTGAACCCGGGCGGCACGACCTGGTTCCAGCCGGCGCTCGCGGGCATGGCCGACTTCCTGATCGCCCGGTTCTCGCCGACGGCAGCGATGACGTGGTGCACGTACTACGGCGGCAGCGGCCTCGAGGGCATGGCCGGCTACTACGGCAAGACGCTGGCGCTCGACGCGCAGGGCCGCCTGTCGATGACCGCGCAGACGTCCGCGGCCGACTTCCCGCTGCTGAACCCCGGTGGGGGCTCGTTCTTCCTGGGGACCTACGCCGGCAACGGCGACGCCGTGCTGATGCAGTTCGCGAACGACGGCACGCGCCTCTGGTCCACGTACATGGGTCTGCCGAGCATGGACTTCGGACGCTCGGTCGCCGCGGCAGCGAACGGCTGCCTGTTCACCGTGGGCGAGGTGCAGGACAACGCCGGCGCGCTCGCGGTCAATCCGGGAGGGGGCGCGTGGTTCACGGCCACGAACCTGAGCCCGGGGCAGGACGAGGGCTACATCGCGCGCTTCTGTTCACCGCCGTCGGCGTGCTGCGTGGACTTCACGTGCATCCCGGTGTTCACCGCCGCGCAGTGCACGGCGCTCGGCGGCACGGCGTTCCATCCGAACACGTCGTGCGTGCCGTCGCCCTGCGTGAGCACGTGCACGATCTGCGGCCGCAAGTTCGACGACCTCGACGGCGACGGCGTGCAGGACCCGGGTGAACCGGGCCTCGCGGGCTGGACGATCCGCCTGCTGAACCCCGCGAACGTCGTGGTGGGCACCACCGTCACGGACGCGCAGGGCGACTACTGCTTCACGAACCTGGCGTGCGGCGGTTTCACCGTGTCCGAAGTGCAGCAGCCGGGCTGGGTGGCCACCGCGCCGCCGGGCGGCAGCCACGCGCTGTCGCTCGGGTTCGGCACCACGCAGAACGGCGTGAACTTCGCGAACCGCGCGTGCGTCGGCGGTCCCGCGTGCGTGGGCGTGCCACCGGGCATCGTGGCGCGCTGGCCGTTCGACGACGTTCCGGGTGCGATCGAGGCGATGGACGTGGCGCACGGCGGTGCACCGGTGAACCGCGCGCGCGTGTTCACCGGCGGCGCCGCCGGCGAACCGGGCGCCCTGTGCGCGTTCGCGCCGGGAGACCACGCGCGCGTGCCGGCGAGCGAGCAGGCCGATCTCGACTTCGGCGACGGCTCGTTCACGATCGCGGCGCGCGTGCGTGTGGAGGCGGCGCGCGGGCCGCGTGATCGTGGACAAGCGCGCGCCGGCGGCGGGTTCGCTCGGTGGCGTGCACGGCTGGGCGCTGTACCTGGTCGGCCAGCAGGCGTACCTCGAGATCGGCACGGGCGGCGCGCCGCAGGTGGTGCCCGGGCCCACGCTGGACGCCGGCACCTGGACGCAGGTCGCCGTGTCGGTGGACCGCACGGCGGGGCAGGGCGCCTGGTACCGGGACGGCGAGACGATGGCGGCGTTCGGCTTCGTGCCGGCATCGGGCACGGTGAGCAACGACGCCGACCTCGTGATGGGGCAGGCGGTGGATGCGTTCGGCCCGTCGGCGCCGTTCGCCGGCTGCATCGACGACGTGGCGGTGTTCGCCGGGGCGGTCGGCGAGGCCGCGGCGCGCAAGGCGTTCGGACCGCCGCCGGTGGCGTGGTGCCCCGACTACGCGCTGATCCCGCAGGTGACCACGATCTGCCGGAACCGCGACTCCGTGCAGGTGTGCTTCAAGCTCGGCAACAACACCGCGGTGCCGCAGACGTTCCAGTGGTCGCTCGCGGGCCTGCCCGCGGGAGTGGGCTGCAGCGTGGCGGGGCCGGTGCAGTACACGCCGTCCGCAGGCACGGTCACGGTGCCCGCCGGCGGCACGTCGGCTTCGATCTGCGTGCTCGTGCGTCGGCCCGCGGGGCTGACCGCGCAGAACGCGACCGCCTGCTTCGCGCTGAGCTGGGTGAACACCGCGACGGGCGCGTGCCGCACGGCGAAGGCGACCCTTCGCGCCGACACCACGTGCTGGTGCCCGCTGCCGTCGTCGAGCCCGTTCGCGAAGGTGGCGGCGCGCGTGCCCGCGGGCACCGTGATCGGCCTTCCGTTCGAGCACCCGTGCGATCCGCGCAGCGCGCCGTACCGCCTGGTGCCGCGCTGGCCGGATCCGGTGCACGACGACCCGCTGGCGCTGAGTCTGAACGGCCTGCCGCCGGGCGTGCCGGTGACGGGCGTGCTCGATGCGCCCGCGGGCGGCGCCGGCCGCATCGACGTGCAGGCGAGCTACCCGCACGGCTGGGATCGCGCCGCGCGCTACGAACTGGTGCTGGAGGCGGACACCGACGGCGACGGGTCGTTCGAGCCGCTGAGCACCACGATCGTGGAGCCCTCGCTCGACTCCACGGCCACGGTCGGCGTGGCGACGCCGCCGGGCGCGGGGGCGAGCGTGCGTCTGCTGACGCAGCCGAACCCGTTCGTGGGCCGCACGACGGTGGCGTTCACGCTGGGCGAGGCGGCCCACACCGAGCTGGCGATCCACGACCTCGGCGGGCGGCTCGTGCGGCGGCTGGTGGGCGGCCGGCTCGCGGCCGGCACGCATCGCTTCGAGTGGGACGGTCACGCCGACGGCGGGCGGCGCGCCGCGGCCGGCGTGTACTTCGTGCGGCTGTCGGCGGGTGCCCTGCGGCTGGAGGCGAAGATCGTGAAGGTGCAGTGAGCCGGGACGGCCCGGCGCGGACGATCGGGATCGTGGTGCGGCCGGCCGTCGGGGCGGCCGCACCACGTTGCGGCGGGGTGTGGGGGAACAAACCCGAGGCATCGGCCGGGGCTCGTGCGCTACCATTCGAGCCGTACTCTCCCCATCCCACTCTCCCCATGTCCGACGCACCGAACGAACCCATCACCCGGCTGCTGCGCGCCTCCGCGCAGGGCGATGCCGAGGCGCGCGACCGCGTGGTCTCGTTGCTGTACGACGAGCTTCGCCACATCGCCCGCAGCCATCGCTGGCGCAGCCGAGGCCACGAGACGCTGAGCACCACCGCGCTCGTGCACGAGAGCTTCCTGAGGCTGTCGGGCACCGAGAAGCCCGAGTGGCAGGACCGCGTGCACTTCCTGCGCGTGGCCGCCCGCGTGATGCGGAACGTGCTGGTGGACGACGCCCGCCGGCGCAACGCCGCCAAGCGCGGCGAGGGCGTGACGCCGGAGTCGCTGGACGAGGCGGAGGTGCCCGGGGGGGACGCGGCGATCAAGTCCGACGAGGTGCTGGCCGTGCACGAGGCGCTCGACCGGCTCGAGGCGCTCGACGAGCGGCAGGCCCGGATCGTGGAACTGCGCTACTTCGTGGGGCTCGAGGTGGAGGAGACGGCGGACGTGCTGGGCGTCTCCACCGCCACGGTCAAGCGCGGCTGGGCGCTGGCGCGGGCCTGGCTGCAGCGCGAGATCGAGCTCACGTGAGCCCTCCGCGGGCGAAACTACGCTCCTTCCGTTGAGGCTCGATCCCGACCGGAGAGCATTCCCATGACGCAGTCGGCCCCGTTCACGTGGGGGCAGGTGCAGGCCCTGTTCGACGACGCACTGGCGTGGCCCCCCGGGGAACGCGCGGCGCGGCTCGCCGAGGCGTGCGCCGGCCAGCCCGACCTGCGTCGCGAGGTGGAGTCGCTGCTGGCCGCCTACGAGCGCGCCGAGCGGGCCGAGGCGCTGACGAGCCCGTTCGCGACCGGCGCCCGCCCCGCGCCGCGCGGCGGGCCCGACGCCTCGCGCGCCGGGCAGGTGGTGGGCTCGTACCGGCTGGGCGAGGTCATCGGCCGCGGCGGCATGGGCGTGGTGCACGTGGCCGACCACGTGGACCCGCGCCTGGCGCGCCGCGTGGCGGTGAAGCTGCTGCGCCGCGACGTGCGCCCGGACGACCAGCGCCGCTTCCTCGACGAGCAGCGCATCCTGTCGCGGCTCGAGCACCCGAACATCGCGCGGCTGCTCGACGCCGGCGTCACGGACGACGGCGCGCCGTTCCTGATCATGGAGTACGTCGACGGCACGCCGCTCATCGAACACTGCCGCACGCGCGACCTGGGCGTGCCCGAGCGGCTCGAGCTGTTCGAGGCGGTGTGCGCGGCCGTGCAGTACGCGCACAGCCACCTCGTGGTGCACCGGGACCTCAAGCCGTCGAACATCCTCGTGGACCGCGACGGCCGGCCGCGGCTGCTGGACTTCGGCATTGCGAAGCTGCTGGACGCGCCCGAGGACGAGTCGCTCACGCGCACGGGTCAGCAACTGCTCACGCCCGAGTACGCGAGCCCCGAGCAGTTCCGAGGCGAACCGGCCACCACGCAGTCGGATGTCTACAGCCTGGGCGTGGTGCTGTACGAACTGCTGTGCGGCCGCCGGCCGCACCGGCTGGAGGGCCTGAGCGCGGCCGAGGCGATGCGCGTGGTGAGCGAGGACGCCCCGCCGCGGCCGAGCACCACGGGCGTCACCACGCGCACGCGGCGCGAGGACCTCGACGTCGTGCTGATGACGGCGCTGGCGAAGGACGCGGGCCGGCGCTACGCGTCGGTGGCGCAGTTCGCCGACGACCTGCGGCGGCTGCGGCTGGGCCTGCCGATCCTGGCGCGCGCGGAGACGCTGTCGTACCGGCTGGCTGCGCTGGCGCGTCGCCATCGCGGCTTCCTGACCGCGGCCTCGCTCGTGGCGCTGGCCGCGGTGATCGGCTGGGTGACCACCGCGCGGCAGGCGGCCGAGACGCGCGTGCGCTTCCAGCAGGTGCGCAGCCTCGCGAACACGATGCTGTTCGACACGCAGCGCGAGATCCGCGATCAGCCCGGGCTCACGCACCTGCGCGAGCGGCTGGTGGCGCAGGCGGCCACGCACCTGGCGGGGCTGGCCGAGGACGCGCGCAACGATCCGTCGCTGCGCGAGGAACTGGCGGCCGCCTACGAGCAGCTCGGCGAGCTGCGCGGCGACCCCGAGTACGCGAGTCTCGGCGACCTGGCCGGCGCGATCGCCAGCTACACGTCGGCCGAGAGCCTGCGCGCCGCGCTGTTCGCGGCCGCGCCGCACGACGCCGCACGCGCGCGGGCGCTGGCGGAAGTGCGTGCGCGCATCGCGGCCGCCGAGTCGTGGAACGGCGACAACGACGCCGCGATCCGGCAGGGCGCGCCCGCGCTGGCCGCGCTCGACTCGCTCGCGCGCCTGCAGCCCGCCGACACGTCGCTCGTGCTGGAGGCGGCCGAGGTGCGTTCGAAGCGCGGCTGGTTCCTGATCTGGGGCGGCGACCTCGACGGCGGCATCGCCGAGACGGATCGTGCGCTGCGCTCGATCGACACGCTGCTCGCGCACCATGCCGGCGAGATGGAACTCGAACTCGCGCGCGCCGACGCCGAGTACTACCGCAGCGACGGGCTCAAGTTCGCGGGGCGCTACGCCGAGATGGTGCCGCGGCTCGTCGCGGTGGAGGACCAGCTCACGGCGCTCGCGGCCCGGCACCCCGGGCACGTGCGGGTGGTGCGCAAGCAGGTGGCCTCGCTGCTGCAGCTGGGCGAGGCGTACGAGGTGGTCGATCCGCCGCGCGCGCTCGAAACCTACGCGCGCGCGGTGGCGATCGCCGAACCGCACTACTTCCGCGACCACGACAATGCCGCCGCGCTGCGCCAGCTGGCCGGCGCTCGGCGCCAGCTCGGCGGCGCGTTCCTCGACCAGCGCCGGCCCGCCGAGGCCGCCGCCGCGCTGGAGCGCGCCGTGCAGGACAACCGCGAGCTGTTCGCGCGCGACGCCGCGAACAACGCCGCGGGCGGCAACCTGGCCACGAGCCTGACGTGGCTCGCCCAGTCGCGCACGCTGCTGCGCCAGCACGAAGCGGCGGCCGCGAGCGCGGGCGAGGCGGTGCAGGTGCGGGCGAAGCTGCACGCGCGCCTGCACGGCGACGTGGCGAGTCTCGCGAACCTCGCGAGCGCGCGCGCCGGTCTGGGCGACGTCCTGCGCGGCAAGGGCACCGACACCGCGACGCCGCGCGCGGAACGGCGCGAAGCGTGGGCGCGGGCGCGCGTGGAGTACGCCGCGGCCGAGAGCCTGCTCACCGACATCCAGCGGCGCGGCAAGCTGATGGAGTACTGGACGTCGACGCTGGAGATCAGCCGCCGCGGCAGGGCCGCCGCCGACAGCGCGATCGCGGCGTCGCGCTGAAGCGCTCGGCGCGCCCCGCCCGTCAGCCCCGCTTCGGCTCCCTGGCCTGCACGGTTTCGCCCACGTCGCTCGCGCTCGCGCCGTTGCCGGCGTCGTCGGCCGGACCGGCGGCGGCATCCTCGCCGTTCGCGCCGCCCGACGCGCCGGCCGCGGTGGAGGGCGGATGTTCGGCCACGGGCTCCAGCGCCACGTCGAGCACCTGGTCGATGCGCTCCACGGGCACGAAGATCATGTGCGCGCGGATGTCCACCGGCACTTCCTCGAGATCGCCCTGGTTCTCGCGCGGCAGGATCACGGTGCGGATGCCGGCGCGGTGCGCGCCCATCACCTTCTCCTTCACGCCGCCGATCTTGAGCACCTTGCCGCGCAGCGTGATCTCGCCGGTCATGGCGATGTCGGGCCGCGCCTTGCGGCCGGTCAACAGGCTCACCATCGCGCTCGCCATGGTGACGCCCGCGGACGGGCCGTCCTTGGGGATCGCGCCGGCCGGCAGGTGCACGTGCAGGTCGGAGTTCTCGTAGAACTTGGGATCGATGCCCAGCGCGTCGGCGTGCGAGCGCACGAACGACAACGCCGCCATCGCCGATTCCTGCATGACCTCGCCGAGCTGGCCCGTGAGCACGAGGTTCTTGGAGCCGGGCATGAGCGCGGCTTCCACCAGCAGCACCTCGCCGCCCGCGGGGGTCCACGCCAGGCCGAACACGGCGCCCGGCGTGTCGAGCCGCGACGCCTTCTCGTCCTCGAACTTCTCCGGGCCCAGCAGCTCGCGCACCAGCTCGGGGCCCACTGTGCGCGCCACGTCCTTGCCCTCGGCCACGCGCCGCGCCACGCGGCGCAGCACGTTCGCCAGCTCGCGCTCGAGATTGCGCAGGCCCGCTTCGCGCGTGTACTCGCGCTCCACCTTGAGGATCGCCTCGTCGGTCAGCGACAGGCCCAGCTCGTCGAGCCCGTTTTCGCGGATCGCCTTGGGCAGGATGTGGCGCTTCGCGATCTCGAGCTTCTCGCGGTCGGTGTAGCCCGCCAGCTCGATCACCTCCATGCGGTCACGCAGCGCCGGCGGGATGGTGTCGAGCACGTTCGCGGTGGTGATGAACAGCACCTGCGACAGGTCCACGGGGACGTCGAGGTAGTGGTCCATGAACGCCACGTTCTGCTCGGGGTCGAGCACCTCGAGCAGCGCGCTCGAGGGGTCGCCGCGGAAGTCCGAGCCGAGCTTGTCGATCTCGTCGAGCATGAACAGCGGATTGCGCGAGCCCGCGCGCCGGATGCCGCGGACGATGCTCCCGGGCAGCGCGCCGATGTACGTGCGGCGGTGGCCGCGGATCTCGGCCTCGTCGCGCACGCCGCCGAGCGACTGGCGCA
This sequence comes from Candidatus Eiseniibacteriota bacterium, assembly GCA_044222045.1. GTDB lineage: Bacteria > Eisenbacteria > RBG-16-71-46 > RBG-16-71-46 > RBG-16-71-46 > JBGAMH01. The sequence goes on along the minus strand of JBGAOB010000032.1, from coordinate 15,766 downwards.
CGAACTTGCGGCCGAGCGCGCGCGCGATGGAGCGGCCGAGCGACGTCTTGCCGGTGCCGGGCGGGCCCACGAAACACAGGATGGGCGTGCGCGCGTCCTTCTTGAAACGACGCACCACGAGGTATTCGAGGATGCGCTCCTTGATCTTGTCGAGCCCGTGGTGGTCCTCGTCGAGCACCTGGCGCGCGTGCACGAGGTCGAGGTTGTCCTCGGTCGCCACCGCCCACGGCATCTCGCACAGCGTCTCCACGTACGTGCGCGCCACCGTGTACTCGGCGGCCTGCGGCGGGATGCGCGTGAGGCGCGCGAGCTCGCGGTCGGCCTCCTTGCGCACGTCGGGCGGCATCTGCGCCTTCTCGATCTTCTCCTTGATCTCGTCGAGCTCGCGCTGCGCCTCGTCGCCTTCGCCCAGCTCCTTGCGGATCGCCTCCATCTGCTGGCGGAGGAAGAACTCCTTCTGGTGCTGGTCCACCGACTCGCGCACCGACTCCTGGATCTGCTGGCCCACCTCGAGCACCTGCAGTTCGCGCGCGAGGATCTCGGACAGCTTCTGCAGGCGCTGCTTCACGTCGAGCGTCTCGAGCAGCTCCTGCTTGTCCTCCACCGGAAGGTCGAGCAGCGACGCGATGAAGTCCGCCACGCGCCCCGGGCTCGTCTGGTTGCGCGCCGCGGGCACCGACTCGTCGGGCACGTTCGGCGACAGCGCCACCACGCGCTCGAACTGGCCGGTCACCGTCTTGACCAGCGCTTCGGTCTCGATGTCGGCCACCTCGACCTCGCGCAGGAACTCCACGCGCGCCTGCAGGTACGGCGTGCTCTGCACGATCTCGAGCAGCCGCACGCGCTGCGTGCCCTGGATCAGCACGCTCAGGCGGTTGTCGGGGAAGCGGATCATGCGCAGCAGCGTGCCCATCGTGCCGATGGTGTGCAGCTCGTGCGGCGCCGGGTCGTCCTGCTGGCCGTCCTTCTGGGTGAACAGCGCGATCGCGCGGTCGCCGGCGAGCGCGTCGTTCAGCATGGCCACGCTCTTCTCGCGTCCCACGTTCAGCGGCTGGATCGCCATCGGGAACAGCACCAGGTGGCGCGCGGGCAGCACGCCCACCACGCGCGGCGAGCGGCCCTGGGCCTGCGGGTCGCCGTCGGTGGTCGTGATCACCGGCACCAGCGCGTGCTCCGCCGTGTCGGCGGGCGCCAGCGCCACGAGCCGGGACGCCGGCGCGGCGGCCGTGCGTGGCTCGACCGCCGGCGTCGGGGCATCGGCCTGTCGGGCGCGCCGCTGCGCCGTCGGCGTGGCCTTCGCGCGACCCCTCGCCGTCGTCTTCGCGCGCGGCTTCGCGGCGCGTGCGGCCGGCTTCGGCGATGCGGCCTTCTTCGCGCGAGGGCGTGCGGGGCGGGACGTGCGCTTGCGGACTGGCTTCTTCATGCGGTCAGCGGTCCTCTCCGCGCGGGCTCTCGCGTTCCACCGGGATGTCCTGCCGATCGTCGTCGGCCTTCGCCACCAGGCGCACTTCCAGCAGTCCGTCGCGATAGATCGCCTGCACGCGGTCGGGGTCGGCGTCCCACGGCAGTTCCACCAGCCGGCTGAACTCACCGAAATAGATCTCGGCGCGGTGCCAGTGGAAGCCCTCCGGCTCCGCCGGCGGCTGCCGGCGGCCGCTCAGCTCGAGCATCCGGCCGCGCAGGCGCACTTGCACGCTGTCGCGCGGCACGCCCGCGAGTTCGAAGATCACGCGCGTCTCACGCTGCGTCATGACCACGTCGGCCGGCGGCGACCACGCGGACTCGGCGAAGTGCGAAGCCGGGTGGCGGTGGTAGACGAGGTCGTGGAACAGGCGCTCGACTTCGCGCTGCAGGCCTTCGTACGGGTCGTCGGGGCGGGACATGGTGCCGCCTTCGATGCGCGACGCGGCGATCCGCTTCGGCCGCCGCGTCAGGCGCCGGTCAGAAGCTCTGCGTCCAGGTGTGGACCGCCTTGACCACGGTGAGGTTGGTGCGACGCAGCTGTTCGGCGTACACGGCCGAGTTCGGCCAGGCGTGCTTGCCGCACTCGCACACGAGCTTGCCGTCCGGGCGTTCGACGACCTGGCAGGGCTTCTGGGAATCCTTGCAGAACGGGCACATGGCGTTGCCTCCTCGAGAGCGGCCGGGAGAATAGACGGGGGAGTGGGGAGCGGCAAACGCGAACACGGGCGATGGCGGCGTGCCCGCGGCGCGGATGGGCGCCCCGGGACCAACGCCTCCCGGCGCCGGACGAGGCCACCCGTGCCCCGGCGTCACGCGGCGCCGGACGTCTCGGGGTCGGGCGGTTCGGCGGGCACCGGGGTCCCGGCGAGCAGCGCGTCGACGTCACGACGCGCCTGCGCGGCGGCGGCCTCGGCGTCCGCACGAGCTTGCGCGGCGTTGGCTGCGGCTTCCTCCGGCGAAGGCCGCGCTCGCGGCCTCGCCGCTTCGCGTGTGCGCCGCGCCCCGCGCGCCTGCAGCTCGGCGCGCTCCCGCGCGACGCGCGCGCGACGCTCGTCGCGCTTCCGGTGCACGTCGGGCCGAACTCCTCCTCGGCCGCGAGCTGATTGTGCGTGGGGCAGCGCAGGAACAGGTTGTCGCGCGTGGTGGGGCCGCCTTTCGCGAACGACTCGTCGTGGTGCGGCTCCAGCGCGAAGCGTTCCTCGCAGCGCTTCCCGTCGGCGCCGACGTAGGTGCACTGCCCGCCGTCGCGCTCCTCGATGAAGCGAAGGTCCTCGTTCGTCACGTGGCGCGAGAGCTTCGACGGGCGGCGCGTCGACTTGAGCGGGCGAGGGGTGAGCCCGCGCTTGCGTGCTTCGAGCTTCGCCACGAGCAGGTCGAGCGCGCGGTCGAGCAACTCGGCGACGTCGCCCGGCCGGATCGAGAAGCCGAGCAGTTCCTGCGCGCGGACGAGCTTGTCGCGCGTCGCGCGGGAGATGGTGACCTGCAGGGCGAAGCGATCGGCGGCGAGCGGCGCGATGCGAGCGCGGTCGGACGGGGCGGGGGTGCTGGCCGGTGCGGAGAAGGCGGCGGAAACGGGCGCGGGCGCCGACGCAGCAGGTGCAGGCGCCGGCACCGTGTCCGCCGGCTCCGCGCCTTCGTCTCCCGCCGGGGTCGGGACATTCGGCATTTCATTGGGGTTTTCTATCCGCCCCGGGGCGGATCGCTCGGCGTGCGTACCCGGTTCGGTTCGCGCCAGCGGAGCACCTGTCGGCTCGATGGGCCGAATCTGCGTCTGCACGTCCGGCCGCGGGAAGCGCGCGGCGACCAGTTCTTCGATCTCGCGCTTGGTCCGGTGCGACGCGGCCGCGACCAGCTCTTGGTGGTTCTCGCGGTCGAGGTGCGGCGCCAGCAGGACGACGGCGCTCAGGTGCAGGCGTCCATCCGCGACGGCCTGGAAGAGCACGGGGAACCGGCGCGCCGCCCGGGCCGCGGTGAGCCGCTTCCCGGCCGCGTCCTCCGACAGCCGCAGCACCTTCACGCAGTACACGTGCATCGACGAGCAGCTGGCCGGCGCGTACAGCCGCCGGGCTTCGACCTCGCCGAGGTGGGCGAGCAGGTCGGCGGTGTTCAGCCGGTCCTTCGCGACGAGCGACACGAGATCGCGCAGCAACACCGGGCTCGGCACCTGCGTCAGGGCGTAGGACTTCATCACGAGACTCACTTCGGGGGCGAGCCTTCGCGGGGCACTTCACTTCTTACCATGCGCGTTTTCGGCGGCCGTGCGTGCCCGTGCGTGGCGAAACGCGTGGCGCTGCGACAACTCGCGAGCGACCCGCCTCGCGAGCGCGTCACGGCGCGGCCGGCCCGCGCTGGTGCGCGATTCCGGAACGCGTCGCGACGTCCGCACTCCGGGGTCGCGCAGAGCCGTCAAGCGCCTTTTCGATGCGGGCACGAAGTCCCGCCGGGACGGGCGGGGTCGCACCGCGGTCGAAGCTCAGCCCTGCGCCGCGCGCCTCGCGTCGTCGGTCACCGCGTTCGCGCGCGCGATCCGCGCCAGCACGTCCGCGCTGCGGCGGCGCGTGCGGGGGCGCGCCGGATCGTCGAAGTCCACCGCGTACAGCCCGAAGGCGCCGTGGAAGCCCTCGGCCCACTCGAAGTTGTCGAGCAGCGACCAGTGCAGGTAGCCGCGCACGTCGGCTCCGCGGGCGATCGCGCGGTGCATGGCCGTAGCGAAGTCCACGATCGCACGCGGGCGGAACGCGTCCTTGGCGTCGGCCACGCCGTTCTCGGTGACCAGGATCGGCTTGCCGAACCGCGCCACGCTCGCGAGCGCGCGCTCGAAGCCCTCGGGCCAGATCTCCCAGCCCAGGTCGTTCACCGGCGCGCCGCGCCGCGTCACGTGCGGCACCGGGCCCAGGCCGCTCACCATCCAGCGCGTGTAGTAGTTGAGCCCGAACCAGTCGAGCGTGCCCTCGAGCCCCGGCACGTCGCGCTTCACCGGCCGGACGCCCGGGATCGACAGGTCGAGCCGGCCCGTCACGGCGGCCTCCTCGACGGCCTCGTTGAACACGCGCCGCTCGATGCGTGCGCGGATCACGTCGAGCGGGTTCCAGGCACGGAGCGGCTCCAGCTGCACGTGGTGCTTCGCGAATCCCACGGTGGCCGCGCGGCCGTCGCCGTCGGCGTCCACGCGGTCGTCCTCGTGCAGCGCGCGGTACGCGCGGCCGTGCGCCTCGAGCAGGTGGCCCATCACGACCAGCGCACGCGCGTCGTCCTTCACCGCCGGCGGCCACACGCCCTCGGAATAGGAGCGGAACGCATAGACTTCGGGCTCGTTCACCGTGCACCACCAGTCCACCTCGGCGCCGAACTCGCGCGCGCAGAAGCGCACGTGCGCTTCGAAGTGGTCCAGCGTGGCGCGGTTCTCCCAGCCGCCCGCGTCGGCGATCCACAACGGGTTCGTGAAGTGGTGCAGCGTCACGACCGGCGTGAGGCCGTGTCGCCGCAACGACGCGAGCACCGCGTGGTAGTGCGCGATCGCGCCGTCGTCGCGGCGGCCCTTCTCGGGCTCGATGCGGCTCCATTCGATCGACAGCCGGTGCGCGCGGTGGCCGTCGGACGCCGCGAGTGCGAAGTCGTCGTCGAATCGCTCGAAGTGCCGGCACGCGTCGCCGCTGCCGCGGCCACCGCGGATGCGGCCCGGCAGCTGCTCGAAGCGCCACCAGTCGTTGCGCGTGTTGCCGCCCTCCACCTGGTGCGCGGCGGTGGCGGCGCCCCACAGGAAGCCCTCGGGAAATCGCAGCGGATCCATGGGCCGAAGGCTAGCGGGTGCTCCACGCCGGGCCAAGCGTGCGCGGTGTGGGGGGGCGGGACGGCGCCGCGCATCGTGCCGCGGTGAGCGGCGGCATCGGCGCGCGTGCTGGCGCATCGCCGGGCGTCCCGCTAGCGTGCGGCTCCCATGTCTTCGCTCTCCTCCGGTGGTGCGCTGGCCACCTCGTTCCGCGCCCTGCGTCACCGCAATTTCCGGCTCTACTGGTCCGGGCAGCTGGTGTCGTTGATCGGCAGCTGGATGCAGAGCGTGGCGCAGAGCTGGCTCATGCACCGGCTCACGCATTCGGCGTTCATGCTGGGCCTGCTCGGCTTCGCGCAGTTCGTGCCGGTGCTGCTGCTGGCGCTGCCCGCGGGCGTGATCGTGGATCGCGTCGACCGGCGGCGACTGTTGCTGGCCACGCAGACCCTGATGCTGCTGCAGGCCACCGTGCTCGCGGCGCTCGTCACCACCGGCGCCGTGAAGCCGTGGATGGTGCTCGTGCTCGCGTTCGTCTACGGCTGCGTGAACGCGTTCGACCTGCCCGGTCGGCAGTCGTTCGTGATCGAGATGGTGGGCCGCGAGGACCTGCCGAACGGCATCGCGCTGAACTCGGCCGCGTTCAACACCGCGCGCATCGCCGGGCCCGCCGTGGCCGGCATCCTGGTGGCCGTGGTCGGCGAGCAGGGCTGCTTCTGGATCAACGCCGCCTCGTTCCTGGCGGTGATCGCCGGCCTCGTGCGCATGCGGCTGCCCGCACGCGAACCCGTGGCGGCGCAACCCGTGGGTTCCACGCTGCGCGAGGGCCTCCGCTACGTGTGGGCGTCGGGGCCCATCCGCACGCTGCTCGTGCTGCTGGCGTGCACCACCGCGATCGGCTTCCAGTACAGCACGCTGCTGCCCGTGTACGCGCGCGACCTGCTGCACCGCGGACCCGGCACGTACGGCCTGCTGCTGGCCGCGTTCGGCGCGGGCTCGCTGGTGGCGGCGCTGCGCATGACGCAGCGCCTCGATCGCTGGGCGCTGCGGCGCAACCTGCTCGTGGGGCTCACCATCGCGGGCTTCGGCATGGTGACGTTCGCATGGTCGCGCTGGTTGCCGCTGTCGGTACTGGCCGGATTCTCCGCCGGCTACGGCATGATCCTGTACGTGTCGAGCACGAACACGCTCGTGCAGCTGACCACGAGCGACGAGTACCGCGGCCGCGTGATGGGCTTCTACACGCTGATGTTCGTGGGCACGGCGCCGCTCGGCGCGCTCGCCGTGGGCACGATCGCGCAGCGCTGGGGCGCGCCCGTGGCCACGTCGGTGGGCTCGCTCGCGCTGCTCGGCGGCGCGCTGTGGGTGGCCGCGCGGCTGCGCGAGATCGCTGCACGCGAGGCCGCCGTCACCGGCGATCCGGGCGCGGAGCCGGTGAGCTGAGCGCGCGGGGAGCGCGCCCGCGAGGCGGCCGCTCACACCGTCGCGAACAACCGGCGCACGCCGCGGTGGCTGTGCAGCACCGGCAGCGACGCGAGCGCGGTGCCGAACAGCCGGGTGCGCGGCAGTCGCGGGCGTCGCGCGCCCCAAGGGAAGTCCGGATCTCGGCGCGCGTGTCGGAGCGACGCCAGCGCCCACAGTGCGGGCCACAGGCAGAAGACGCGATAGCGCAGCGCTCGAGCCGGCACCCGCTCCAGGTAGTCGGGCACGCGCGCGAGCGCCGCGCGCGCCAGCGCTTCGAGCCGGGTCGACAACGCGCGCACTTCGGGCCGGTCGCGCTGCACCAGCTCCGCGGGCGCGACGCCCGCCTCCGCGAGCCACTCGGCCGGCAGGTAGCAGCGGCCGCGGCGCAGGTCGCGCGGCCAGTCGAGCAGGATGTTCGTGAGCTGGAGTGCCTCGCCGACGACCGGGGCGAGGGCGAGCCGGGCCTCCGATGCGGTGCTCCCGTCGCGCGCGAGCGGTTCGAACAGGCGCGTCAGCATCACGCCCACGCAGCCCGCCACGACCCAGCAGTAGTCGTGCAGCTCGGCCTCGGTGTCGAGGTAGGGGACCGATTCGCCCCGCTCGGCCGAACGCGCCGCGTACCTCGACATGCCCGCGGTCATCACGTCCAGCGCCTGCGCGAGCGCCTGCTGCTCGTGGGTCGCCAGCGTGTCCCGGGCGCGGAGCAGGCGCGGCAGCTCGGCCACGAGGCGATGGTCGTCGCGCCCTTCCGGCAGCGCCGCGGCCTCCGCCGCAAGCCGTTGCGCCGCTTGGCCGTCGCCGCCCAGCGCCCGGCGCAGGCGGTCGAACCGCTCGCGCACGTCCTCCGCGTCTCCCGGCCAGGCGTCCTCGAGTGTGTCGGCCACGCGGCACAGCAGGTACGCGACGCACACCGGCAGGCGCAGGTCCGGCCCGAGCAGGCGGATGTTCAGCGCGAAGGTGCGAGAAACCCGGGGAAGCACGGCGAAACACCAGGCGACATCGCCCGTCTCGGACCCCGCCGGGGTGGTGACTTCAGCCTTTGGCAAAGACATGACGGCCACTATACTCCGCGCGTTCTTTCGCACTTGTCCATTCATTCTGCACGGCATTTTCGCCGAGCATCACCGTCCGGGAGTCGCCGCCCGTCATGCCCAATCCCCTTGCCCTTCGCACCCGCGCGGCCCTTCTCATGCTCCTCGTGGGCAGCGCCCTCTGCCTGGCGATCAGCGCCGCCGCTTCGGTGCAGCCCCCGCCCGGCGTGGGCTATCCGCGGCTCGCGTTCTACGGCTCGATCCGTGGGACCGGCTACCCGTTCATCCTTCCCGACAGCTCGCTCGACTGGACGGTGATCGACAAGGTGTCGCGCTTCGAGGAGATCATCCTCGACGTGAACCCGATCTTCCCGTACCGGCCCGACGTGCTCACCGCGCTGCGCTCGCGCAACCCGCGCGCGAAGCTGCTCGCCTACGTGGTCGGGCAGGCCATCTGGGACGCCCGCGACCGCGATTCGCTCGTGCACTACCCGACGCGTTACCGGCGCATCGTGGACAACAACAACGGACGGCTCTACAGCAAGAAGACGGGCAACGAGTACTTCGCCGGCAACGTGAACCTGGCCAAGCGCAATGCGGCCGGTGAACTGGTCGTGGCGGACTCGCTGGCGCTGCTGTGGCGCGACGTCTCGATCACGCCGGGGATCTGGGACGGCATCTTCTACGACATCCTGTGCGACGAGATGGGTTGGCCGCAGACGAAGGGCGACAGCATCAACTTCATCCGCGCCGGGTACAACTCGTTCCCCGAGTTCAACGCCAGCTGGAGCGAGGCCACCGACAGCATCGCCACGCGCATGCGTCGCTGGGGCGGCGACGACTTCATCATCGTGGGCAACTGCGCGCTCGGCACCAAGTACTCCACGTTCAACGGCTGGATGCGCGAGGGATTCCCGCGCCAGGGCGGTGGCGACTGGTACTCGAACATGTTCCAGGAGCCGGGCGGCTACATCACCGACGACCGCAGCTTCCGCCAGCCGCGACACAACTACATCTTCAGCTTCCAGGTCGGCTCGGACTACCGCACCTACACGAACGCGCGGATCATGCGGTTCGGGCTCGGCAGCGCCACCATGGGCGACGGCTACGGCGTGTTCGGCGGATCCGATCGCGACGCGTTCCACGCCGACTACCACAACTGGTGGTACGACGAGTACGGCGTCAACCTCGACGGCGGTGGCGTCGCCTCGGAGGATCGCAACCACACGGGCTGGCTCGGCCAGCCGCTCACCGACCTGCAGCAGGTGATCTGGATCGACGGCTCGGTGCCGGACGGCATCTCGAACCCGGGCTTCGAACAGAACCTGACGGGCTGGGGCTTCTCCACGCTGAACGGCAGCACGATCGCCCGCGACGGCCAGGCGTCGGCTCCGACGGGGTTCATCGCGGCCCGCGTCGACGTGCCGAATCCCGACCCGGTCGAGTGGAAGACCACGCTGCGTTCCGCCACGCCGTTCCCGGTGCTGCCGTTCAACACGTACTCGGTGACGTTCTGGGCGCGCGCGACCAGCCCGCGCAACATCCCGGTGGTGCTGGCCCGCTACGACAACCACCAGATGGTCATGAGCAAGCGCATCAACCTGACCACCGAGTGGAAGCAGTACCAGGTGCCGTTCCTGATGGAGGACTACGAGGGCGACGCCTCGCTCGAGCTGTACCTGGGCAAGGACGGCGGCTCGGTGTGGTTCGACGACGTGCACCTGCAGCAGGGTTCGTCGGTGGTCTACCGCCGCGACTTCCAGAACGGCATCGTGCTCGTGAACCCGTCGCGCACCTCGTACGTGACCGTGCCGCTCGAGCGCGACTACAAGAAGATCCTCGGCGTGCTCGACCCGTACACGAACGACGGTTCGGTGAGCAACGTCATGAGCCTGGCGCCGGAAGACGCCTTGTTCCTGATCGGCGACGACGTGCACGCCCCGGCGGCCGTGACCGACCTGCGCGCCATCCCCGTGAGGCCGTGATCCGCCGCAACGGCCACAGCTGAGTTCATGCGCCGGGCACCCCCCTCCGGGGCGCCCGGCGTTCCATTTCGGGGACCCACGCCCCGTCTCAAGAGGTCCGGGCCGCGGGCCGATAACGGCAGGGTTCCCGCATGCGCACTCCCGCACTCGTTCTCGCCGCCGCGTGCCTTCTCGCGGCCCCGCTCGCGCCCTCCGGGGCGCGTGCCCAGGCTTACCCCCGGCTCGGCCTGTACGGGTCCATTTCGGGGGACGGCACGCCGTACCTCGCGAGTGGCGGGGCGTTGAACCCCGTCGCGCTCGACCAGGCGGCGCGCTACGACGTGGTGATCCTGGACGTGAATCCGATCACGCCGTACCGGCCCGACGTCCTGACCGCGCTGCGCACGCGCAACCCCGACATCCGCGCGCTCGCGTACGTCCTCGGCCACGACATCTGGCCCGCCGCCGACCCGGACTCGCTGAACCACTACCCGACGCTGTACCGGCGCACGGTGCGCGATCTCGACGGCTACCTGTACGACCGCGTGACCGGCCAGCTCTACGCCGGTGCGAACGTGAACCTGGCGAAGCGCGACATCGGCGGCCGCTTCGTGGTGGCGGAGGCGCTCGCGGACCTGTTCGCCGACCGCGTGCTCGGGACAGGGGCGTGGGACGGCATCTTCCTGGACGTGTACTGCTCCACGCTGAGCTGGACGCAGGACGGCACGCACCAGATCGACTTCGCGCGCGCGGGTTACGCCAGTTCGGCCGCATTCGACGCCGCGTGGCAGGCGGGCTCCGACACGCTCGCGAACCGGCTGCGCCGCCGGGCGCCGGCGGGCATGGTGCTGGTGGGCAACTGCGCGCAGAGCGCGCACCAGGCGGTGTTCAACGGCTGGATGCGCGAGAACTTCCCGTTCCAGGGCGGCGGCAACTGGTACGAGAACATGCTCGACGGCCAGCACGGCTACTTCGCCGACGACGCGAACTACCGCGCGCCCGCGCACAACTGGATCTTCACCGCCATGCTCGGAGGCACCGGCAGCCAGTACATGTCCACGAACACGCGCAAGGTGCGCTTCGGGCTCGGCAGCGCCGCGCTCGGCGAGGGCTACGGCGTGTTCGGGCCGTCCGACCGCAACGTGCAGACCGCGCCGTACCACGAGTGGTGGTACGACGAGTACGCCGTGGACCTGGCGACGGGGCATGCGTCGACGAGCCTCGCGCACACCGGCTGGCTCGGGCAGCCGCAGGGCCCCGCGTACCAGATGATCTGGGCCGGCTCGAATCCCGACGCGTGTACGAACCCCGGCTTCGAATCGAGCGTCACCAGCGGCTGGGCGTTCGCCGCGTTCGCGCCGGCCGCCGCCACGCTGACCGCCGACGCGACCACCGCCGCGGTGGGCAGCACGTCGGCGCACGTTTCGGTGACCTCCGCGAGCCCGACCGACTGGCACGTGAGCTTCACCTCGAGCGGGCAGATCCCGCTGACGGTGGGGCAGACGTACTCGGCCACGTTCTGGGCGAAGGCTTCGCCCGCCCGCAGCGTGCCGGTGATCGCCACGCGCCCCGGCGGCGGCTCGCTCGCCAGCCGCACGATCACGATCGGCCCCGAGTGGAAGCAGTACCAGGTGGTGCTGCAGCCGTCGGCGAACGGGAACTCGTCGCTGCAGTTCTACCTGGCCTCGCAGGCCGGCGACGTGTGGCTGGACGACGTGCACTTCCAGCAGGGCGCCACGAACCTGTACCGGCGCGACTTCACGAACGGCATCGTGCTCGTGAACCCCGCCGACCAGGCGCTGCAGGTGCCGCTCGGACAGACGTTCCGCCGCTTGCTCGGGCTGGTGGACACGGCGACGAACGACGGCGCCTCGGTGACGCAGGTGACCGTGAATCCCAGCGACGCGCTGTTCCTGCTGCGCTCCACGCTGGCGCCGGCCGACACGGTGCCGCCAGCCGCGATCCAGGACGCCCGCGTCGGGCCCTGACGGCCGACCACCGGCCGTCCACGCTCCGCCGCCCGTCGCCGCGCCGCCCTCGGCCGGTCGGGCCCCACGCCGCCAGGTCGCGACGGCCGAAGGATTTCCCGCCTTCTCGGGCGGGAGAATCCTGTGCTAGCGTGCCCGCCCGATCTGCGCCCGGGCCGCGCCTCGACCGGCCGCACGCGCCTCTTCGTCCCTTCAGGATCCGCATGTCCCCGACGCGCTCGTTCGCCCTGGCCTACCGGCTCGGCGCCCTCACCACCACGCTCATGTTCGGTCTCATCGTGGTGGGCTCCGTCGTGCGCACGACCGGCTCCGGCCTGTCGTGCCCGGACTGGCCGCTGTGCCACGGCCGGCTCATCCCGCCGCTCCAGTTCAACATCCTCGTGGAGTGGTTCCACCGGCTGATCGCGCTGCTGGTGAGCCTGCTGCTGGCGGGCACCGTGGCGTGGGTCGCCCTGCGCGCCGAACTGCGCGCGCGGCTCGGCGGGCTCGCCGCGCTGGCGGTGGCGCTGCTGATGGCGCAGGTGCTGCTCGGCGCGCTCACCGTGTGGAAGCTGCTCGACCCGTCGGTGGTGAGCGGCCACCTCGCCGTGGCGCTGCTGCTGTTCGTGACCATGCTCACGCTCACGCTGATCGCGCGCCACGAGTCGCGGCCCGCGCCGGCCATCGCGCGCCCCGCCGGCCTGCTGCCGTGGCTGGTGGCGACCACGGTGGCGATCTACGTGCAGGCCGTGCTCGGCGGCATGGTGAGCACGAACCACGCGAGCCTCGCGTGCCCCGACTGGCCGCGCTGCAACGGGGAGTGGTTCCCGCCCTTCGAAGGCCTCGTGGCTCTGCAGGTGACGCACCGCTTCGTCGCGTACGCGCTGGTCGCTGCCCTGCTGATGGTGGCGGGCGTGTCGGGGCGTTCGCCCGCGCGTTCGGTACGACTGATCGGCGTGCTGGCGCCCGTGCTCGCGCTGGTCCAGGTCGTGATCGGCGTCGCCAACGTGCTGCTGGGCATCCCGGTCTGGGTATCCGCCCTGCATCTCGGGAACGCGACGCTCATCCTAGGTCTGTTGCTGGTCGCCACGTTCCGCCTGGCCGCGATGCCGGCCGACCAGCCGGCATGGGTGGAGGTAGCCTCGAGATGAGTGTCGCGTTGAGCGCGGCGACTCCGGCGAGCGCATTGCGCGCCTGGGTCGAGCTCACCAAGCCGCGCATCGTCCTGCTGGTCCTGTTCACGGGTCTGCCCGCCGCGCTGCTCGCGGCGCAGGGCATGCCGTCGGCGCGCGTGTTCTGGGGCGCGGGGATCGGCATCGCGCTCTCGGCCGCGTCCGCGGCGGCGTTCAACCACTACTTCGACCGCGACATCGACGCGCTGATGGTGCGCACGCGCACGCGCCCGCTGCCGTCGGGACGCCTCGACCCCTCCGCGGCGGCGGCGCTCGGCGCGCTGCTCGCGTGGCTGTCGTGGACCGTGCTCACGGTGGCGTGCAATCCGCTGTCGGCGCTGATCGCGATGGCGAACATCTTCTACTACGCGGTGATCTACACGGTCTGGCTCAAGCGGCGCACGCCGCTCAACATCGTGATCGGCGGCGGCGCGGGCGCGTCGGCGCCGGTGATCGCGTGGGCCGCCGTGACCGGCACCGTGGCGCTGCCGGCGCTGCTCATCGCCGCGATCGTGTTCCTGTGGACGCCGCCGCACTTCTGGGCGCTGTCGCTCTACCGCCGTGACGACTACGCGCGCGCGGGCCTGCCGATGCTGCCGGTCACGCACGGCGAGGCCGAGACGCGGCGCCAGATCCTCGGCTACTCGATCGTGCTCGTGGCGGTGACGCTGCTCGTCGGTCCGCTCGCGGGCCTCGGTCCGCTGTACCTCGCGAGCGCCGCGCTGCTGGGCGCCGGCTTCGTCGCCGGCGCGGTCCGGCTGATCCGCCGGCCGGGCACGCCCGCGGCCTCGCAGCTGTTCCGCTACTCGATCGCCTACCTGTTCGCGCTCTTCCTCGTCATGACCGTGGACGCCGCGCTCCACCTGCGGGCGTCGTGAGCGGCATGGACGGGCGCATTCGATCTGACCGGGCGTCGGCCCGGGACCGGGAGGTCGCATTGCTCAAGACGGTTTCCATCGGCATGGTCGTCGCCGCGCTCGCGGCGGCGCTCCTGGCGGGCTGCGGCGCGCCGGGCGCGTCGCGCGGTCAGAGCGTGTTCAACACCTGCGTGCCCTGCCACGGCGAGAACGGCGGCGGCATCCCGCGCCTGAAGACGCCCGCGATCGCGGGCCTGCCCGAGTGGTACGTCGCGCGCCAGCTGGAGCACTTCGCAACCGACGTGCGCGGCGCGCACCCGGACGACATGGAAGGCCATCGCATGCGGCCGATGGCGCGCACGCTGTACCGGCCGGGCGATCTCGCCGCGGTCGCGCACTACGTCGCGACGCTGCCGGCGGTGCCGGCGCCGCACACGCTGGCGATGGCCGACACGGCGAACGGCTCGATGCGCTTCAACACGATCTGCGTGACGTGCCACGGCGCCGACGCGAAGGGCAACGTGGCGCTGGGCGCTCCGAAGCTCGTCGGTCAGTGGGACTGGTACCTGGTGGCGCAGCTCCAGAAGTTCCACAGCGGCATGCGCGGCGCGCACCCGGCCGACACGCTCGGCGCGCAGATGCGCGCGATGTCGCTGACGCTCGAAGACAGCACGGCCATCCACAACGTCGTCTCGTACATCGAGACGCTGCCGAACCACTGAGGGAGACACGACCGTGGCCGATCACGATCACAACGACGAGAACTGGGGCGCGGACGTGGGCAAGTGGACGTTCATCCTCACCGTCGTCCTCGCGGCGCTGTACGTCGGCGCCGTCGTTCTCTACGTCCGCTGAGAGAGGAAGCCCGAGCCGATGCTTGAACACTTCAATCCGGCGGCCTCGAGCTTCGCGGGAAGCGTCGACCAGCTCGCGTGGCTGATCACGCTGCTCGTCGGCTTCTGGTTCGTCGCGGCCGAGGTCATGTTCTTCTGGCTGATGTTCCGCTTCCGCGCCCGCGACGGCGTGAAGGCGCAGTACGTCACCGGCAAGGAGAAGCACCTCAAGAACTGGATCAACATCCCGCACGCCGCGGTGCTCGTGTTCGACGTGGTCATCCTCGTCGCCGCGATCAAGGTCTGGGTGGAGATCAAGCAGTACATGCCGCCCGCCGACCGCACCGTGCGCATCATGTCGCAGCAGTGGGCGTGGACGTTCACGGATCCGGGCGAGGACAACCAGCTCGACACGCCCGACGACGTGCGGACGTCCGACGAGCTGCACCTCGAGGTGGGGAAGACGTACCACTTCACGCTCGAGTCCAAGGACGTCGTGCACAGCCTGTTCGTGCCCGCGTTCCGCCTGAAGCAGGACGCGATGCCCGGCCGCGTCTACACCGGCTGGGTGAAGCCCACGAAGACGGGCACGTACGACATCGAGTGCACGCAGATCTGCGGCATCGGCCACGGCGTGATGGGCGCGAAGCTCGTGGTCGAGGACGCCGCGCAGCATCTCGCCTGGGTGCAGCAGCACGCCGGTGAAGGCGCGCTGGCCATCGCCGATGCCGCGACCGCGCCGGCCGACACCACCGCCACCGCGACGCCCGCGGCCGGCGCGAATTGACGGGGAGCGACATGACCGACCACCACGCCGCACACGACCACGCCTCCGCGGCCGCGCACGGCGCGCATCACGACGATGGCTGGTTCAAGAAGTACTTCTGGTCGACGGACCACAAGGTCATCGGCCTGCAGTACATGATCACCGGCATGCTCATGGCGCTGCTCGGCGGCTTCATGGCGTACGTGTTCCGCATGCAGCTGGCCTTCCCGGGCCAGGAAGTGCCGGGCTTCGGCCTCGTCTCGCCGGGCCAGTACAACATGCTGGTCACGAACCACGGCAGCATCATGATCTTCTGGGTCGCGATGCCCGTGCTGATCGCCGGCTTCGGCAACTACCTCATCCCGCTGATGATCGGCGCGGACGACATGGTGTTCCCGCGCCTGAACCGGCTCTCGTACCAGCTCTTCCTCGTGAGCGCGCTCATCCTGCTCGCGTCGCTGGTGGTGCAGAACGGCGGCTTC
>JBGAOB010000031.1:0-25772 GCA_044222045.1 Candidatus Eiseniibacteriota bacterium | reverse complement strand
CAGGTGCACGCCGGCGAGCCGCTCGCACGCATCGGTGGTGGCCGGTGCGTCCGGCCCCAGTTCGCGCTCGCGGATCTGCAGCACCCGGCGGGCGCTCTCGACCAGCTCGGGAGCCATCGGCTTCGAGTTCAGCTCGCGCGAAGCCACGCGTGCGGCGAGCGAGTCGGCCTCGGCGAGCGCGCGCGTGGGCCGCGCCGCGCCGGCCCGCCCCGCGCCGAGTGCCGCCATCGCCACGAGCAGCAGGCCGAGCGAGCGGCTCAGCGGGAGCAATCGCCACCTCCCGTCGGGCGGAGCCTCACGGCGCGGGGTTCTCGAGCACGATGGTGCGCATCCAGATCGCGCGCCCCTCCGCACTGCGCGCGAGGTCGCGCGCGAGGTCGGCGAGCACGCTCCGGCGGGCGCCCGCGGGCGTCGCCGGCTCGTGCACGACACCGCCGATGCCGCGCAGCTTCGACATCGCGGCCGCCGTGAGCGCCGGGTACTGGACGTCGGCGCTGGCCGAGGCCTCGGGCATCGAGGCGACCGCCTGCTGCACCGGCGCGAGCGGGGTGCGCGAAGCGAGCAGCAGGAAGTGCTCGCGGCCGCCGGCGCTCGTCACCTGCCACGCCAGGTCCGGATCGCGCTCCCCGCCGGGCAGCCGGTGCGTCACCCGCGCACGCAGCGGGTTCGCGGCGCCGCGACCGCGCAGCGGAAACAGCACGAACACCGCGCCGCGTTCGTCCTCGCTCAGCACGTAGGCGTGCAGCGGCTCGGAGGCGCGGAGCTCGAGGCCGAGCCGGTCGCCGGGCGCGACCAGGTCGCCGCTCTCGAGGCTCGAGCGCACGTCGGCATCGATGCGCACGAGTCGCGACTGGACGTCGGGCACCGCCGCGTCGGCCACCTCGACCCCGGCGGGTGCGCCGGTGCGCGTGGACACCTCGGCGGCCCGCGGTGCCTCCGCGGCGGCGGGCGTCCCGGCCGGCGCGGGCGTGGGTTCGGGGCGTGAGCGGAACAGCGCGGCCGCCGCGGCCAGCACCACCACCGCCGCCGCGGCCCATGCCCACGTGGGCACGCCGCGTTTCGCGGACCGCGCCGGGATCGCGCCGGCGAGCGGCGACAGCGCGCGCTCGAACTCGGCGACGCTCGCGAACCGCTGCGCCGGGTGCACCGAGCACGCGCGCTCGATCGTGCGCACGAGTTCCGGTTCCAGCTCGGGCCGCAGGTCGCGAAGCGAGCGCCGCGTGCCGGCGGCGAGTCGCTGGCGGATCTCGGTGAGCGACTCCCCTTCGACCGGCCAGCGGCCGGTGAGCAGGCGGAAGCCAACGACCCCGAGCGCGTACACGTCCGACACCGGCGCGGGCGCCTCGCCCTGCAGCACCTCGGGCGCGGTGAACAGCGGCGTGCCGAACGCGACCAGCCCGGCCTCGTCGCGCTCGTGCGCGCTGCCGAAGTCCATGAGCACGATGCGGCCCGTGCCCGCCGCCGAGCCCGCCGCGCCCTCGCGCATGACGTTGCGCGTGGTCACGTCGCCGTGCACGAGCCCCGCGGCGTGCACCGCCGCCAGCGCTCCGCACAGGTCGAGCAGCACGCCCACCGTCTCGCGCGGCCCGAACGTGCCCTGGGACGCGAGCCGTTCCTCGAGCGTGTTGCCGCGGATGCGCTCGGTCCAGAGCCCCGCGCGGCCGTCGTGCACGTCGGCGCCGTGCACGAGCAGCACGTTCGGGTGCCGCACGCGCGCGAGTCGGCGCGCTTCGTCGAGCCAGCGCGCCGTGCCCGCCGCGCGCGGGTCGGGGTCGGCGCGTCGCAGCTTGAGCGCCACCTCGCGGTCGAGCGCGGGATCGCGCGCGAGGAAGACCTCGCCGAACGAGCCCTCGCCGAGCTTCTCGTGCACTTCGAGTGCGCCCCAGCGGAACAGGCACGGCGGCTCCGGTGGTGCGGCGCGGAGCTCCGCGTGCGCCGCTTCGAGCGCGGCGATCTCGCGCAGGCGCGCCAGGGCGGGCGTGGCGTCGGGCGTGCGCTCGGTCTCGGAATCCCAGTCGATCGGCGTGCGATCGGCCACGGCCGCGGCCAGGTCGTCGAGCCGCTCCGGCTGCGGGGCGCGTGCGTCAGCCACGGGGATCCTCCATCGTGGCCGCCAGCCGCGCGATCGCGCGGGCCACGACCATGCGGGCCGTGTTCGCCGAGCTCTTGCCCAGCGCTTCGGCCACCTGCTCGTACGAGAACCCCATTTCGATGCGCATGAAGACGGCCTCCTGCTGTTCCTCGCCCAGCCGGGCGAACGCCGCATCGTAGCGCTCGAGCAGATCGCGCCCGAGCGCCGCCTCCAGCGGCGACCGGCCCGGATCGGGCAGGGTCTCCGGCACCGGCTGCTGGTCCCCCCGCGTCCGCGCGCGCGCGATCTCGTCGCGCATGGCGTTGAGGAGGATGCGGCGCAGGTACGCCAGGAACGCCCCCTCGTGACGGGACTCGAACCGGTGCAATTGCTTCAACACCCTGAGCAGCGTGATCTGCACAAGGTCATCGGTGTCCGCCAGGCCGCGCGACCGGGCGGGCAGCCGGCCATGGGCCCAGCGGCGCAGGATCGGGACGTACCGGCCGAGCAGCCGCTCGCGGGCCAGTTCGTCCCCCTCCTGCACGCGCTGGAGCAGCGCCGCGGTGGAGTCCGGGCGCGGGTCGTTCACCGGCGGGGCCCGGTGGCGCCGGCCGGGGCGGCCGGCGGCCGCATCGATCGTGCACGGGGACAGCATCGAGCGCAACAGCGCGCCGCCGCGGCCGGCGGCCGCGGCTCGCGGGGGCGCCGGGACGTGCCGCGAACGCCACGCCCGGCGGCCGGGCTCGCGTGGCCGGGCCGACGGCAGGCTGCGGCCGGGCGGTGGTTCGCGCTAAGGTGCCGCCCCATGAACGCTCGCACGCTGTTCTCCGCCCTGGCGCTCGCCGCCGCCCTCCTGCCGCACGACGCCTCGTCCGCGCCGCCCGCGCGAACCACGCTCGCCTCGCTCGCCTTTCCCGGCACGCCGGAGTTCGTCGCCGTGGCGAAGGACGTCGTCGCGCTGCGCTTCGAAGTCGACCCCAGCCTCGCCGCGAACGCCGGCCTGTTCGACGACGGCGCCCGCGTGCCGTCGTTCGCGCCCGACACCGTGGCCGCGCGCGTGGCGCGCATCGACCGCGAGCTCGCCGCCCTGCGCGCCATGCCGTGGCGATCGTGGCCCGTCGATCGGCAGGTCGACTGGCGCTGGATCGTGGCCTGCGCCGAGGACGCGCGGCTGCAGCTGAGCGACGAACGGCTGTTCGTGCACCGGCCCGCCGCCTGGCTCGAGCCGCTCGCGAACACGTACATCGCGCTGGTCACCTACGCGCCCGAGCGCGCCGACATCCGCCGGCGCCTCGCGCGCGGCATTCCCGGCCTGGTGGCGGAGATGCGTGCGGTGGTGGTGTCGCCCACCGCGCGCGACGTGACCACCGCGAAGGGCGTGACGGACGGCGTGCTCGCCGCGCTGCGCGGCGACGGCGCGAGCCCCGAGCGCGACGCGGCCATCGCGGCGCTGACCGGCTACGTCGACGAGCTGCAGACGCGTGCGGGCCTGCCCGAGTTCACCACGATCGGCGCCGCGCACTACGAGAACCGCCTGCATCGTGCGCTGCTGCTGCCGTGGAACGGCGACCAGCTGCTGGCGCTGGCGCAGTCCGAGCTGGCCACCACGGACTCGGCGATGGCCGCGATCAAGGCGCGCATCAGTCCCGACGCCGAAGTGCCGCAGGGCCCCACGCCCACGCCCGCGCAGCGCGCACTCGCCGCCACGCTGACGCAGGCGAAGCTGCTCGCGCTGTACGACGACGTCGCGCGTACCGAACGCGCTTTCCTGGACCGCAGCCGGCTGTTCACGATCCCCAGGGAAGTGGGACCGATCCACGCGCGGCCCACGCCCGCGGGCATGATCCCGCTCACCGGTGACGGCGGCAGCATGAACCCGCCTCCGCCCGTCGGACGCTCCAACGTGGGCTGGTGGAACGTCGAGCACATGGACACCACGTGGACGCTCGACCAGAAGGCCGCCCGCATCGCGCTGACGCAGGGCTTCCGCGAAACGTGGATGGGCCCGTACGCCGCGCACGAAGGCGTGCCCGGCCACCACCTGCAGCTGTCGATCAGCTGCCTGAACCCCAACCCCATCCGCTGGATCCTGCAGGACAACGGCCTGTGCGAGGGCTGGGCGATGTACGCCGAGGACGTGTTCTGGCGCGCCGGCGGGCTGGGCGACACGCCGCTCGCGTCCTACCGCGCGCTCGGTTCGTGGCGCGGGCGCATCCGGCGCGTGGTGTACGACGTCAACATCGAGCGTGGCGCGTGGACGCTGCAGGAGGCTGCCGACTGGAAGCGCAACACCGCGCCCGGCAAGGCGCGCGTGGACGAGGACGTGATGCGCTCGATCCACTGGCCCGCGCAGTTGATCGCCTACTTCACCGGCAAGATGCAACTGATGGAGCTGCGTGACGCCTGGCGCGCGAAGATGGGCGCCGCTTACAGCCTGCGTGCGTTCAACGATGCCGTGCTGGCCGAGGGCAACATCCCGGTGGCGCTGATCCGCGCGAAGCTGCTGGGCGAGCCGGTGCCGGAGCCGTAGGCGGCGCGGCCCCCGTCTTCCCCGGTCGCCCATCGCGGGCCCGGAAACCCATCGCCCCGCGGGACTCTCGCGAGTCTCGCGGGGCGATGTGTGTGCGCGACGCGACCGGTCAGCGAAGCACGACCAGCTTCTGCACGCGCTCGGTGCCCCCGCTGCGGAAGCGGACGAAGTACGCGCCGTTGCCCAGTGGCGCGCCCGACGCGTCGCGGCCGTCGAACGCCACCGTGTGCGAGCCCGCCGCCTGGAGGCCACTCGCGACGACGCGCAAGCGCCGGCCCTGCAGGTCGAGCACCTCCAGCGAGACGTCGGCCGCTCGCGGCAGGTCGAAGCGCAGCCGGGTCGCGCCGGCCGTGGGATTGCCGCCGGCGATCGCGAACGCAACGTCGCGCGGCAGCGTCGCCGGGGCATCCGCGGTGACCGGATCGATGCGCAGGTTGAAGCTCGCCGACCTGGTGATGTCGCTCCAGCCCGACTTCCACACCACGACGACGAACGTGGGCAGGCCGCTCACGCCCTCGGTGCCGGCCGCCTGCGCGAGGACTCCGCTCGTGTTGACCACCGTGGCCTCGCTCAGGCCTCCGCCGACCACGTCCACGTAGCCGCCGGGCAGCGTCTGCGAGATGCCCTTGGGGCCGGAGCCGTCGACCACGTAGATGCTCATGCCGAGGTCGGCGTCGCCCGAGAGGTTGTCGAGCACCACGGTCATCGTGGGATGCACGCCGCGCTGGAACACGAACGCGGAGGCGATGCTCGTGGAGCCGATCGCCACGGGCCCGATCGACGTGGGATCCAGCGTCGGCACCCACGTGCTGAACACGTTCTCGGCGAGGTAGATCTGGTTCGTGCCCGAGTATCGCCGCACGCCCACGTCCATCGCCGGCGGCGACACGAAGTCGGCCCTCATCACCAGGTCGGTCTGGTCCGTGCCGCGCTGCGACGTGGCGAGCGGCGTGGCGAATCCATCGAGCGGGCCGGTCGAGGGCGCGAACGCGTCCACGTCGACGTCGGCGCCCGTGGCCGGCGTCACCGCCACGATGTTGGCGAGCGGGATCGCCGAAGAGGCGCGCGCGGGATCGGTGCGCAGGCCGTCGCAGTTGTTGTAGAACAGCGAGCCGATCGGGACGTCGGAGAGGCCGCCCAGCGGATCCGGCGGCATCTGCCGCGAGATCGTCGCGCCGTCGGTGAGCACCTTGGGCGACCAGACGAACTGCCGCCCGAAGCGGTTGTTCGTCTCGATCGTTTCGTCGAGGAGGTTGTCGGCATCCCCGAAGTACGAAAGCGTGTGCCGCCCGCCTCGCACGTGGAGCGGCCCCAGGCCCTGGTAGATGGTGATTCCGGGGTTGATCGATCCCGACGTGTACGAGAACACGCTCTGGCCGTCGACGCGCGTGTCGATCCGGAAGCCCGAAGCCGCCACGGCGCCCGTGTTCGAGTAGTAGAACGACATGTTCGTGTTCGTGGTGTTTCCATCGAGCGCGACGGGATCGGTGGTCCAGTTGCTCGCGCCATTGGACGCGTTCACCGGCACCGTGTTGCCCGCGTGCGCGGCGTTCGAGAAGTCCGCCGGCGTGGGCCGGATGCGCAGCGTGTACGTGAGCGGCGCCACGCCGCCGTCCGCCTGGTCGCGATAGACGGCGATGCCGTAGTAGACGACGCCTCCGGCCGTCTCGAGCGGCACGTCGAGCACGGCGCGGCCGCTCAGGTCGGTCACGGCGGACGCGATGGCCTCGCCGCGGGAAGCGAGCGTGGTGGTGCCCCGGAAGAGGCCCAGTCGCACGACCGGGCCCGCGGCGGTCGTCAGTTCGATGGCCATGCGCGGCGCACCGGCGTTGGGCACGTGCTGGTACTGGTGGATGGCGATCATCTGGTTGGATGCCAGCGCGAGGCCCGGGTACGTCGAGCCCGAGTTGAGCGTGGCGCCCGACGCCTCGCGGTGCTCGATGCCGTACGACTGGAACGCTCCCGAGTAGTAGAGAATCCCCACATCGTGCGGCGGGCTGCCCGAGAAGTTCCCGTTGTTGATGACGAAGTCGGTCGCGCCGGCCCCGAACGCGGAAGTCTTGAGCGCCGTGCGGAAGCCACCGCCGAGGCTGCTGGTGCCGTCGTACAACGTGAGGTCGTAGTCCTGACCTGCCGGCGGACGCAGTGCGATCACTTCCCAGCTCGAGTTGCTCTGCACGCGCACGCCGTCCTGGTTCGAGTACACCGTGCCGGTGACCGCGTCCGTACCGCCGAGCGGATCCGGTGGCGCGCTGCGAGTGACCTGCGTGCCCATGGGAAGCAGCGCCGGGTTGAGCGAAGCCTGCCGGGCGTAGAAGTTGTTGAACGGGTCCGACTCGTTCACCGCACCGCCGGGGTTCGCCAGGTTCTTGAACGTGTGCAGGCCCCCGGGCACGACGAGCGCCGAGTTGATCCGGCGGACGTCGGCGCCGGGCGCGAGCGTGCCGTTGGCCCCGAGGTACACCTCGAACCCGTCCAGCGAGAACGAATGCGACGCCGGGAACGCGCTGGCATCGCCGAGGTTCGTGTACGCCGCGTTCCAGTACAGCGTCGCATCGCCGGGAATCTGGATGTTGTCGTTGGCGAGGTTCGGCGTGGCGTCGGCCGAAACCCGGAGCACGATCGGGCTCGACCAGCCGAGAGGCTGGTAGATCGCGAGGTCGGGCAGTGCGAGCGCCGGGCCCGCGAGCATCGCGACGGTGGCGAGCGCGATCGCGTGCGCCGCGAGCGCGGCGTGGATCGGGCGCCGGCTCACTTGCGCACCGCCCTGGCCGGCTGCGGCATCGCCACCGGGCGCGGCGCCTCGGCCGGCAGCGGCGGCAGCGGCGGGAGCGGAGAGATCTTCTCGAGCGCGGCGCGATCGAGGATGCCCTGCAGCGTCTTCGCGTCGTCGGTGCGTCCGCTCGCCTGCGCGTGGCGCAGCTGGATCCGGAACCACTCCAGCCGGCTCTCGCGCTTGGCCGCCTCGACGTGGCGATTCAGCAACTCGCGCAGCGCCGGATCCGAGGTCGCATCGATGCGCTTCTGGAGCGCGGCCACCCGCTGCTGCGACTGCTGCACGCTCGCTTCGAGCTCGCGCTGCAGCTGGCGGCGCGCTTCGAGCGGCGATGCGGCGGGCCCGGCTTGCGCGGCGAACGACGTGGCGGCGATGAGCAGGGCGCAGCACAACAACCCGATGCGAGCGATCGTGGGCATGGGCTCCTCGTGGGGTCGGGACTGCAGTCGATGCAGGAGCCCCATGCGGCGCGCGTCGCGCCGGATATGAGCCCGAGAGATGAAAAGCGTATCCGAGCCGGTGGCCAGCCTCGGCAGGAATTCGCCGCCAGGGCGGCCGGCAGTGTGGTGGTGCTGTCCGGAGTTGGCTGTGCCAACACGCAGGTGCGATCGGGGGATCTCAACGGGCGCGCCCGGTCGTGCGGGGCGGCCCTCCCGTCGGGCCTGTCGGGCCGACGAGCGGGCATGGGACGTGCGGGCGAAGGCTGCATGCGGAGCTCGCGGCGGATCGACGGCTGCCGGGTGCGCGGCGCGGCCGGGCCCAGCGTGGAGCGTGCGGCAGCCCGGTGGCTCGCGCGCGCAGTTGCCACCGCGCGCAATGCCAAGGGGCGCGCGCTGGCCGCGACGCGCGTGCGGCGCTGGCTCGTGCCCCAGTTCGGCCGCCGACCACTGCGTGGACTGACTGGTGACGACGTGCGCGGTTACCGGCTGGCGCTGGAGGCCCACGGCCTCGCACCGCAGACCGTGGTGCACCTGATGAGCGACCTGCGCGCGCTGCTGCTGTGGGCCGTGGCCGAGGGCCTGCTCGAACGCAGTCCGTTTCCGCGGCGCGCACTCCCCCGCGTGCCCGAGGTGGCGCCACGCGGCCTGGCGGACGCCGAGGTGGCGCGCCTGGTCGCACTCCCCGAGCCGTGGGGCTTCGTGGTGCGGCTGCTGATCGGCACCGGGCTCCGCTGGGCCGAGGCGTGCCGCGCGCGGCGCGATCACGTGCGCGAGGGGATGCTGGAGGTGTCGCGCACCAAGTCGGGGCGCGTGCGACGCGTGCCGCTGTCGCCCGTGTTGCTGGCGGAGGTGCGGGCACGTGCGGGGCCGCTGGTGCCTTTCGCCGCCGGCAGCCCCGGCTCGTTCACGCGCACGGTGCGGCGGCGAAGCGGCGTGTTCGACTTTCATCCCCACCGTTGCCGGCACACGTTCGCCATGCGCTGGCTGGCCGCCGGCGGCAGCCTGCCCGTGTTGCAGGAACTGCTCGGTCACCGCGAGCTGTCGACGACCATGCGCTACGCGCGCGTGTCGGAGGATCTCCTGCGCCGAGAAGCGGCGCGCGTGCAGCGGCGACTGGCGAGGCGACCCGACGACGGCACCGCAGGCGAGGGCGATCGGCGGCGTCGGCGGAACGGCGCTCGCCGAGGTCCGGACCCGTCGGCGCGTCGCGCGTGAGGCGGGATCAGGCCTCGGGCGTGCGCGGACGCGCCTCGGCCGAGTCGATCCAGCCGCGCTTCAACTCGTCCGGCGGCACGTTCGAAAGGTACGGCTTGAGGTCGAGGAACGGCGTGCCGTCGAGCATGTCGACCCCGCGGACGAACAGGCGCGGGCCCTCCCGGCGCAGCAGCCTCACCACCGTGAGCCCGATCGGATTGGGGCGGCGGGGCGAGCGCGTGGAGAAGACGCCGTGCGGCCGGTTGTCGGTCGGTGGGTGGGCGACGAGGTCGTAGTCCGTGGAGCGGTCGAAGACCCAGAGCACGAAGAGGTGCGAGAAGCCCTCGATGTCCTGGAGGCCCGCCTCGAACTCGGGCAGCAGTTCGAGCGTCCCCTCCTCCGGGTGCTGGGCCCCCGGCCCGTGCGGGATCTGGCTCGTCTCGGTGAACGGGCTGCGGATGACGCCGATCGGGTTGAAGTCGAACACGGGTAGCGCTCCGGGGCGCAAGAGTGGCATCCGGCAGGTGCGCCGCGGGCCCGCGTTCGGACGTGACGGCCCGCGGCAGGCGAAGGTGGTGGCCCCGACTGGAGTCGAACCAGTGGCACGCGGTTTAGGAAACCGCTGCTCTATCCGTCTGAGCTACGGGGCCATGCGGCAACAACTTAGCACGAGTTGATTGCATCCGGAAGCGGCGAAGCACGCGGTCCAATAGACCGCTGCTTTCCGCAACGTTGGCAACGGTTTCAGCTCAGACTGGCCAAGCATAAGGAGTGATTGACCCGGTCGGCAGTTCGCCAAAGGCGCGAATGGAGGAGCTCTGAGTCCCCAGGCTCTTTGGTCCTGCCGTGTTTCGGGGGCATCCACGCGCCCGCTCGTGGTTCGAGGGCCGGCCCCTCAGCTCCTACCAGCGGCCCGGCTCGCGATCTCCTGGCGCCCGATCCACGGGGCGCCCGTGATCAGCCGCGCCCCACGCCCATAGGCTAAGTAAGCCCATGCCCAATCAATCAGCACGATGAGCCGGTTTCGGAATCCGATGAGATAGAGAATATGAACGAAGATCCAGCTGAACCATGCGAGCCGCCCCGAGAGCGCGAGCCCACCAACCTGGACCACGGCCCGAGACCTGCCGATGGTCGCCATGATTCCCTTGTCGACGTAGTGGAACCTCTTGCGCGGCTCGCCACAGCTCGAGCGCTGGATGACCCGGGCGACGAAACGACCCATCTGGATCGCGACGGGAGCGATGCCGGGAAGGGGCTCGGAGGACCCTGCCGGCACGAATCGGGCGATGTCGCCGATTGCGAACGCACACGGATGACCGGGGATGGTGCAGTCGTCCTGCACGGCCACGCGCCCTGCGCGATCGAGTGGGACGCCGAGCTTCTCGGAGAGGCTTCGCGCACGGACGCCAGCCGTCCAGAGCACCGTGGTCGATGCGATCCTTCCCTGATCGAGCGTTACCCCTGCGCAGTCGATCGCCAGCACGCGCCGCGAGAGCAAGACCTCTACGCCTAGTTCCTCGAGCTGCCGGAGGGCGCTCGCCGACAGGCTCTCGCGGAAGCCCGACGGAAGCAGCCGCCCTGCGGCCTCGACGAGCACGATCCTCGGCCGCTCGCGACGAAGGGTCCGAAAATCCTTCGCCAACACGCAGCGGCCCAGCTCGGCCAGGGCCCCGGCAATCTCGATCCCCGTGGGACCGCCCCCGATCACGACGAAGGTGAGGAGGCGCCGGCGGGCCTCAGGGTCCGGCTCTCGCTCCGCAGCCTCGAAGGCGAGGAGCACCCGGTGGCGCATCGCGATCGCATCTTCTACTGTCTTCAGTCCGAGGGCGCAATTCGACCAATCGTCATGGTCGAACCAGTTCGGCTTCGCGCCTGTCGCGACGACGAGCCAGTCGTAACGAACCTCGTCTCCCCCGTCGAGGCGCGCGCTCTGCGCTCCGAGGTCGAGCTCGACCACCTCTCCCAAGACGACATTCACGCTCTCGTACCGCGCCAGAACCGACCGGATCGGCACCGCAATATCGGCCGGGGAGAGGCCGGCCATGGCGACCTGGTAGAGCAACGGCTGGAACAGGTGGTGGTTGGTGCGGTCGACGAGAGTCACGCGCACGCCGGCGCGCCCGAGCGCCTTCGCGCATTCCAGGCCGCCGAAACCGCCGCCCACGATGAGTACGTGCGGGCTCTTTGCCGCGGGCCGCAGAACGGCGCGTGAAGAGTCGTCTTGACGAATCGTGGGTCCTCCGTGCGCGGGCGCTCTGGCCCCGATCAGGCGGCTGGCGCTCGTTGCCGCCGGCGCCGCACCCAGGCGATGGCCCCCATGAT
Organism: Candidatus Eiseniibacteriota bacterium; assembly: GCA_044222045.1. Lineage (GTDB taxonomy): Bacteria > Eisenbacteria > RBG-16-71-46 > RBG-16-71-46 > RBG-16-71-46 > JBGAMH01. Next base: position 14,436 of record JBGAOB010000031.1, on the reverse strand, counting down.
CGCCAGCACCATGAGGGGACCGGTGAGAATCATGAACAGGGTCTGCCGGCGGACGGTGCGCGCCTCGCGCAGCCGCGCTGCGTCGTCACGGATGGTCGCGAGGTGCCCCAGCTCATCGGCGTAGCCATACCACCATGAGTAATCCGGACTCATGTGGAACGTGCCTTTGTAGCTCTTGAGCGCCGTGAAGAAGAACATGTCGAAGTACTCGCGCTCGATGGGCGTGACGTCGTAGTAGAGGCTGGTCGGCGAGTGCGTGGCCACCCCGCCGGGAAGCTCGACCGCGCTGAAGCGCGGGCCCGGAAGCAGCCCAGCCGAGGCCTGGGCACGGCTCGGCTTGATGATCCCGTCCCTGTAGAGCCCTGCAAGGATGTCGCGGGCTTCGACGACGAGGGCGTCACCAGCCAGTTTATGCGCATCCGCCGATCTCAGGTATCCGCGGGCTTTGTCCTCCGAGTGACAGGTCAGGTGTCGCGCGACAGCATAGGTTGGAGCTAAGGCGACACCCAGATTTCCGCACCCTCCTCCCGATTCGGACATGAGCGAGCCGAGCGGGCATCCTGCCTGTGGACCAGGGAGGGTGCCGCCTGATGAGGCTCGATCGGGAGACACGGATGACGATTCCAGTGCTGGCCCAGCACGGACAGAGCGGCCGCGCCATCGCGCGGATGCTGGGCGTGGACGAGAAGGCGGTGCGGTACCACCTGCAGCGTGCCGCGGCGGGCGCGATCGACGGGCGGTCGAGACAGGCGCACAAGGCGGCCGGGTTGAAGGACGCGATCGCGCACTATCTCGAGCAGGCGGGCGACGGCCCGGCGAACCTGGCGGCGCTGCACGAGTGGCTGGTCGCCGAGCACGACTTCGCCGGCACCCTGCGCGGCGTGCAGCGGTACTTCCGGCGCCACTTCCCGAAGCCCGCCCTGCGGGCGCGACGGCGGGTGGAGACGCCACCCGGCGCCCAGGCGCAGGCGGACTGGGCGGAGTGGCCGAAGGTCTGGATCGCGGGCCGGCCGGTGTACGCCACCAGTTCCACCTGCGGCTCTCGCACAGCCGGTTCGCGGCGCGGGTGTGGTCGCCGCGCGCTGACCAGCTCGGCTGGCACCACGTGCACAACGAGGGCTTCCGCCGGCTGGGCGGGATCCCGGCGACGGTGCGGGTGGACAACACGAAGACGGCGGTCGTCCGCGGCGCCGGTGCGTGGGGCGAGATCAACCCGAGCTATCGGAGATACGCACGGGCGGTCCGCTTCCATGTCGACGCCTGCCCGGTGCGGCACCCGCAGGCCAAGGGCAAGGTCGAGCGCGGCATCGGCGCCGACCGCGCCTGGCGCGAGGTCGCCGCGCGCGACTGGTCCACCTGGGACGAGTTGCAGGCGTGGACCGACGAACGCGTGGCGCGGGAAGCGCGCACGCGTACCTGCCCGGCGACGGGCACGAGCGTGTGGGAGGCGTGGCAGGCGGAGCGGCCGAAGCTCGCCGCGGTGCCCCTGCTGCCGGAGCCGTTCAACCTGGTGGCGACGCGCACGGTGGCGCCGGACTGCACGGTGGCGTTCGAGGCACGGCGTTACTCGGTGCCGTTCGCGCACGTTGGCCGCGTCGTCACGGTGCACGGCTGCAGTCGCGTCGTGCAGGTGTGGGCGAACGGTCGCGTCGTCGCCGAACATCCGCGCCACGGGCGCGAGCGGATCATGGTCGACCCACGACACTACGAAGGCGAGGCGACCGACACGGTGCTGCCGCCCCTGCCGCTGGGGCGGATGGGTCGCCGGCTGCAGGAGATCGCCGCGCTCTTGCCGCAGGCCCGGCCGCTCGACCTGTACGCGGCGCTGGCGGAGGTCGCACGATGAAGCCGCGCGTGACGAACCCGCCCGTCGATCTCGATGTCACCCGCGAGCGGCTCACGAAGCTCGGGCTCACGCACGCCGCCGAGCAACTCGCCACCTGGCTCGCCGAGGCCGTGGCCGAGGAGACGCCGCCGCACCGCTTCCTCGACCGGATGCTCGAGCACGAGCTCACGGCGCGCGACGAGCGGCGTGTGCGCACCTCGCTCGTACTCTCGGCGCTGCCCACCGGCCAGACGCTCGCCAACTTCGACTTCGCGTTCCAGCCCGCGCTCGAGCGCAGCCGCATCGAGACGCTGGCCACCTGCCAGTGGATCCGCGAGAACCGCACGCTGCTGATCCAGGGCCCGCCGGGCGTCGGCAAGACGCATCTCGCCGTCGCGCTCGGCATGCGCGCCGTCGAGCTCGGCTTCGGCGTCGTCTTCTACCGGCTCGAGGACCTGCTCACGGCCCTGAAGCGCGACGCCGACCTGCCCACCCGGCGCCTGCGCAGCAAGAAGTACCTCTCGAGCTCGTTGATCATCATCGACGAGGTCGGCTTCGAGCCGATGACCCGCCAGGAGGCGAGCCTGTTCTTACGCCTGGTGAGTCACCGCTACCAGCGCGGCAGCATCCTGATCACGACGAACAAGGGCATCCGCGACTGGCCCGAGGTCCTCGCTGGCGACGAGATCCTCGCCACCGCGATCCTCGATCGGCTGCTGCACAACAGCCACGTGCTCGACATCAAGGGCCGCAGCTACCGGTTGCGCGACCTCGAACGCGCGGTCGCCCAGCAGGGCGCATAGGCCACTGCGGGAGACTGGGTGTCGTCTACGAAGGGGGGTGAGCGCCGAAGTCGCAGTCAGAAGCGCAGTTCACCGGAGGCAGGGTGCGGAAAACTGGGTGTCGCCTAACTGCGGAACACTGGGTGTCGCTGGACAGTTGTCGTAGCCACGACCCAGAATCGGTGCCTCCGTGATCGAGGGGCACCGCAATGCGCGCATCATTCCTCGTGCTCTGCCGCCGCCTCCGGTGTCCCTTCCTCGTGACCCGTTGCTGACGTCGTCGCGGCCGCGTACAGCCTCGTGGCGTAATGGAGGAACGGCACGTACTTCTCGATGTAGGCTCGGCCGGCCTCCACGTCGCCCGCAGAGTAGTTACGCGCGGCACGCGCCTCCGTGAAGCGCTGGCGCAGGCCCTTCTCGGCCGCATCCAGCACCAGGCGCACCAGCGGCTGCACGTCGCCGGTCTCCAATGCCCGGTCGGCGGCGGGAATAGCCGGTCCGAGGTCGCGCCCGGCGGGCTTGAGCCCCGTGTACGGCGCGCCCTCCCCCGCTCGATGCAGGCGCACGAGCGTCTCGAAGAAGTATCTGTCTGCCAGGTCGCGCGCCTGGGGACTCAGCTTGCGCACCTCGAGCGTTTGCTCGAACGCGGTGCGAATCTCGGGCTCGTCCTGCTTCTTGATCCAGACTAGGACCCGGTTCACGTCGCCCTTTTCGAGCCCCACCCGTGCCGCCGTCACGACCGGCCCGTCCAGCCCGTCGCAATGGGCGAGCGCGCGGCCCGGTGCGAGTGCCGCGATGCCCACAACCAGGCCGGCCGCAGCCAGCAACGCCTTCGCCGAGCTTGTGATCGCAGCCATCTTCTCCTCCTCGATCAACCTGCTGCCTTCCCGTAAGCGACTGCGCAGAAGCTCACGAGTCGTCGCGCATCATCAGGAGCAACATCTTGAAGGGTTCCCTGGCATCCACCGCGTGAGGCACGTGGCCCGGCATCCGCACGATCTCGCCTGTTCGCGCCAGCGTGGACTTGCCTCCGATCGTCAGAGACGCCGTGCCCTCCACCACGATGACGTACGCGTCGTAGGGTGTCGTGTGCTCGTTTAGTCCTTGACCTGCGTCGAAGGCGAACAGCGTCACCGACCCCGGTTTGGTCTGCACGATCGCCCGACTGACAATCGAACCGGGCGCGTAGTCGGCGAGCTGGGCAAGCACGAATGCCTCTCCGGGGGGAAGGGCTCTGGGCCGCGGGTTCTCGTGAGTCTTGGTTGTCATCGTCGATTCCTCCTCAGCCTCTTGCCGCCCCTCCCGGCCATGCGATGGTCAGCAGTACGCCGCTCTCCTCGACGGCCTCCACGTCATGGACGAGTTCCCGCTCCAGCGCCAGCAGGTGTCCAGCAGGCAGGGCAATCGTCTGTTCCTTCAGATGGAGAAGGACGCGCCCGGTCACAGTCTGCACCGAGATCCTCCCACTGGCGTGGTGTTCCTGCAGCCGTGTCCCAGGCTTCATGAGCATGAACACGACGCGGAAGTCGTCGTACTTCACCAGCGTGACGGCATTTCGGCCGCGTTGCAGCCATGGGCTCTCCATTCGCAGCCTGCCTGCCTCCGCCGCCAGGTCGAACGTGAGGACGGGAGCCGCAAGTGGCCTCGGTAGTCGAGTCGCGGATGCCCGTTCCTCCGGGGCGTCGGGACCTCTCGGTTGATCTGCCATCGTCTGGTTCCTCCTGAGGCGGCGTGCTGAAGCAGTGAATGCGTTCAGGTTCTCCCGGGTCTCGCGGCGACGGAGCGTCCTGGTGGATTCCCTCGAAGGAGGGTCTCGAGCGCTGACCAGACGTCCTCTGACACTTCCTGCGCTGCCTTGTTGCTCTCCAATGGCACGCCTCGGTGACCGAGCGCGAGGATCGCCCCGGTGACCAGGACCGCGCCGACCCGGGGATCCATGACACCCCGGAGTTCGCCTCGATCCTCGGCTTCCTGCAGACAGTCCGTCACGAACTTCAATGAGCGTCTTCGGAATGCGCCGACGCGGCGTGACGCGGCCAATCCGGCCACCTGCGCGAGGCGGTCGGTCAGCAGGAGCCGTGAGAGGTGCGGGTGATCGAGCAGCACCCGCACTCGGTGCCGGAAGAAGGCCCCGGTACGCTCGATGGGATCCGGGTTGCGCGGTGGGACCTCATCGAACAGAACCGTCTCGATTCGCGCGATGACCGCATCCACGATGGCGTCCATGCTGGCGAAGTGGCGAAACACGGCCGCGTCCGTGACCCCGACTTCGTCGGCCAGCGCCCGTGCGGTGAAGTCGCGTCCGCCCCGCGACGCGATGATCCGCATCGCCGCGTCCACGATCTCACCTTGGCGCACTGGGCTGGGCTTGCGCCGTAGGCCCGCCCCGGGCGACTTGGGCCGTTGGGTTCGCATGCGCGCAGATTATGTTAGTATGCACTTACAAGCAAGCCGGTCGACCCTGCGAGCCGTCCCAGGCCGGCTCGGACCCGGGCTGCATGACGACCGGGACGGGTGGCCCCCTCCCCGACCGCAGAAGGCCGAATGGAGCGAGACGACGAGATGCAGGCGACAACATCTGACGATTCTCGTGACACCGAAGCGCATGAGACCATTACCGTTCGAGCCCACGCCGAGGTGGTCCGTGTCGCCACCGACCCGGGGCGGTTCTCGAGTGCCGCGTCGCGTTTCCTGCAGGTGCCCAATGGACTGGACGGCGCCGAACACGCCCGCTTCCGCGCGCTCGTCGATCGCTACTTCACGCAGGAGGCGCTGGCGCCCTTCGCTCCGCGCTGCCGGAGCGTGGCCAAGGCTCTCGTTGCGGAGGTTTCACAGGGTCGAGTGGTCGAGGCGGTCTGGGAGATCGGCGCCTCCTACGCGGTCCGGGCGCAATCCGCATGGCTCGGGTGGCCAGGCGAACTCGAACGACCGCTTCTCGACTGGCTCACGGACCGGTTCGAGGCCATACGTTCTGGCGATCCGGTACGTACCGCGGAGGTCGCCCAGCGTTTCGACGCGCTCATGGTCTCGCTCATCGAGCCACGGCGCGAATCGGATGGTTCGCGGGACATCACGGATCAACTCATCCATGACGCTTCGGCCGGTAGGCCACTCCGGGACGGGGAGATCGTCTCGATCCTACGCAACTGGACCGGCGGGGACCTCGGCTCGATCGCGCTTGCGGTCGGGGTGATCGTTCACTTCCTTGCCACGCACGAGGGGGTCGCGACGCACCTGCGTCAGCACGTGACTGACGAGACTCTCGACGTGTACCTGGAGGAGATGCTGCGCTTGGACGATCCGTTCCATGCCAGCCGGCGAGTGGCCACGTGCGAGGCGCATCTGGACGACAGGTCCATCCAGGCCGGGCAACGCGTCGTCCTCGACTGGCGAAGCGCGAATCGCGACCCGAACGTGTTCAGCCCTCCTGATGGCTTCTCGCCTGGGGTGAACGCCGCCGGGAATGTCGTCTATGGCATCGGACCGCACGTGTGTCCGGGTCGGCCACTGGCCCGCCTGGAGCTGCGGGAACTGGTGCGAGCGCTGCTCTCGACGACTTCGCGGATCGACTTGGCCGGAGAATCCGCCCGCGAGCAGCCGCCGCTGGGCGGGTTCCGGTCGGTGCCGATTCAGCTGGTCGCGCGCTGATCCGCCAGGTTGGGCTGGCGCGTCAAGCGTCCTCTGGTTCTCGTGGCGCATCTGCTCGAAGTGGTTACGACGTCGGCTACGAGATAGGCGTCAAAGCCTGTCCGCTCGTGACCGCTCAAACGTGAAGCCCTCGCGTCTTCAACCGACGCGAGGGCTTCGACATGAGCGCTGTCTGCAGTGGGTGCGCGATCGCAGTGCAACCATGCATGAATGGGTACGTGTTCGATCAGGAAACCGCTCCTCTATCGGTCTGAACTAATGGGCCGTGGGGCAATGAGTTGGCACGCGTGCAGCGCATCGGAAAGCGACGGGGCACGCGGTCCATTAGACCGCTCCCCGCTGCCGGGGAGCGCCTCCGCGAGATCCAGTGGCTCCTCTGCGACAAGCGTGAGGGCGCGGTAGTCTGTGGCGTCGGCGAGCCGACGAGGAGACGACACGTGCCGCTATGCTTCTTCGCCTCGGACCTGCACGGGGACGAGCGCCGTTACCGCAAGCTGATCGACGCGATCGAACGGGAGCGCCCGGCGGGCGTGTTTCTCGGGGGCGACCTGCTGCCCTCGGGGCTCTTTCACTTTACCACGCCGTCCCTGAGCCACCGCGACTTCGTCGGCGACTTCCTCGCGTCGGAGTTCCTCGCCGTGCGGGCGCGGCTCCGCACGGCAGCACCCGAGGTGTTCCTCGTACTCGGCAACGATGATGCGCGCATTGAGGAGGCGGCACTGCTCGAAGGGGCCACGCGCGGCGCCTGGCATTACGCGCACGGCCGTCGCATGGCGTTCGGCGCGCACGACGTGCTGGGCTACGCGTACGTGCCGCCGACGCCCTTTGCGCTCAAGGACTGGGAGCGCTACGACGTATCGCGTTTCGTGGACCCGGGCTGCGTCTCGCCCGAGGAGGGGCGCCGCACGGTGCCGGTCTCGGAGCGCGAGGCCCGATGGTCCACGATCGCGCAGGACCTCGCAGCCTTGGCAGCGGACGCATCGCTCGACCGCACGATCGGGCTCTTCCACGCGCCGCCCTATGACACGCCGCTCGATCGTGCAGCCCTCGACGAGCGCAGGTTCGAGCACGTCCCTCTCGATGTACACGTCGGCAGCATCGCCATCCGCCGGTTCATCGAGGAGCGCTCGCCGCTGGTCACGCTCCACGGCCACGTCCACGAGTCGGCGCGCCTTACCGGCACGTGGCGCTGCCGGATCGGACGCACGCACGCGTTCACGGCCGCCCACGACGGGCCCGAACTAGCGCTCGTACGCTTCGACCCCGGCGACCTCGAGGCGGCGACCCGCGAGCTCGTCTAGTCCGGCCTAGCCGGCGTTCGGCCCCGTGGCAGCACCCATGGGCAGGGGCCGCGCCGCGTCGGTCACCGCGCCCACCTTGACGGCGTAGCTCGAGCCGCGGGCGAAGTCCTCGTCCGTCACGTAGTGAACGTCGAGCAGCCCTCCGGTCCGGTAGCCCGTGCGCAGGTAGTTCATCTCCGCCAGCGCGAGGCTCCAGCCCTCCAGCCATTCCTCCAGCGCGCGCCGCTGCGCGTCCGATCCGCCAACGTGCACGAGCAGGTCGAGGTCGCTGGCCGGCCCCGACGTGGCGTTCTTGGCGCTGCCGATCACATATATGGCCTTCACGCCGAAGCGCGCGGGGTCCACGCTGGCGGCGATGCGCTCGGCGAAGCGCAGCCGCCAACGCCAGTGTTGATCGCTCGGCCCCTCGAGGCGGCCCTCGCCTTCGGCCACGGACAGCGCCGAGGTGTGCGGCGGCGCGAAGAGCGCCACGGCCTCTTCGAGGTCGGCGTTGAGCAGCACGCGCAGCACGTGCCCTTCATGTGCGCGGCCCACGTCGATGACCCGAACGACATCGGCATACGCGGCGGCCTCGGGCAACAGTGACGGCAGGATGTTCTCCGAGCGCAGCAGGAACAGTTCGTCGAACCGCACGTCAGGATCATCGGGATAGAGGGGCAGGTAGCGGATCGAGGCCTCGACCAGGTCCTGGAAGAAGTGCGTGCCGAACGAAAGGTCCGGCAGGTAGTTCCCCTTCTGCCGTGCGATCTCCACGAGCAGGGCGGCATTGTTGATGTCGGCGTAGGTGACGCTCACTCCCAATCTCACGTCACCCCGGCTGCCCCAGCGGCCGGGCCCGAGCAGTGCGAACTGGCGCTTGGGCAGCAGCCTGTTGAGCCGCCCGACGACGCGGCCGACCCCGCGCAGCGTCTCGAGGTCGCTGAGGTCGCTGTAACGCGCCGGGTCCACGTACACGAGGTGCGTGAGGTCCGGGACGCGGCCGTTCGATACGAAACGGTTGGCGGTGAACAGCACTCGCTCGCGCGGCAGGTTGCGCGGGATGGGCGATGGCTGCGAGTCGCCGAACGAGCTCTGCGGGCGGCACTGCAACAGGTAGAGGTGGCGCCCGTCGGAGGCGAATTCGATGTCCACCGGGACGCCCATCTCGCGCTCGAGCACCTCGAGGACCTCCTTCATCTGGTGCATGAACGCGGCGTCGTTTGCGAGGCCCTCGAACGTCACCACGAGCTGTTGGTCCTCGAAGTCCACGTGCGTGCCGGCCGGTCGCCGCAGGTGGTCCTCGTCGAGGATCGAGACCATCTGCGCGGCGCGCGGCAGGTCGTGCCCGTGCTGGCGCAGCAGGTCAGCCACCGCGACGGTCTCGAACTCCCCGGTCTCGAGGTTGATGACGTCGGCCATCTTGGGGGCGTAGCGCACCACTTCGTCCGGCGTGACATTGACGCGCAACCCGGGCTGGCCCGGCGCGAGCAGCACCGGGTAGTCGTCCTTGAGGCGGTCCACCGCGCGCGTGCCGAGGCCGGGCACGAGCCGCAGGAGGCCGTCCTCGCGGCGGATGCGCGCCGACCAGCGGAACTCGTTGCGGCTGAACGCCACGCCCGAGAACGAGGGCAGGAACCAGCGACCGACGCGGGTGCCGACCACCTCCTGGATCATGATCCCCATCTCCTCGTAGGCGTCGATGAGGCCGCGTTCGAGGCGGTACTCGATGGGGTCGGGACCGAACGTGGAGGCATAGACCTCTGCGATGGCGTCGAGCAGCGCCGCGAGCCGCTGCTGCTTGGTGCCCTCGTTGGCGAGGAACAGGCTCTTGTACTTGCCGGAGAACGCCGAGCCCAGCCGGTCCTCGAGCAGGCTGGAGCTGCGCACGATGATCGGCTGGTCGGCGAAGTCGTCGAGCACCTGCGACAGACCGCGCACCATCTCGGGCGGGAACGCCGAGTTCTTGAACACCTGCACGATGTGCGGGTAGTCCTGCCGCACCTGTTCGATCTCGGCGTACTTGTGGCTGTAGATGTCCTCCAGGTTGTTGTACTGGATGAAGTTCACGATGCTGTCCGAGGTCACGTACCAGGTGCGCGGCACCCGGATCTCGCGCAGTCGCGGGTTGTCGGCGCCGGCCCGGTGCAGGATCCGCGAGGCGAGGAACAGCCCGGCGCTCTTGCCACCCAGCTTGCCGCGCGTGCGTGGGGGGCTCACCACGTGCTGCACCACGTCGTAGAAGTCCTCAATGTCGAGATGGTTCTTGGCCGCGTTGATGAACTCGAGCTGGTCGGTGAAGAAGTGCTCGATGAGCGCGACGCGGATGCCCTTGCGGGCGGCCATGGACAGCTCGGTCACGCCCGGCCCGAGGTGGTGGTAGCGCCGGATCGCCTCGGCGACCTCGTCGAGCCCGGCGTCGGGATCGCCCAACGTCGTGACGAGGAACCGCGCCTTGTCCTCGCGGATCCACTTCTGGACGAGGTTTATGATCTCGTCATCCCCGAGCACTTCCGCAGCGATGTGGAACGTCTCCTCGATCCGCGCCTTCGCGGGGTCACGGCCGATGCGGGTGAGCGGGCGGTTGTCCGCCGTCATCTCCTCGCCCTCGGGAGTCTCCTCGACGTTCATCTGGTGCAACACCGCGACGGCCTCGCGCACACCCAGCCAGCCGAGGTGGTTGATCATCTTGCGCGCGATCCGCACGAGCAGCGCCTCGTCGGTGCGGCGAAGGAAGTCCAGGATCACGCGCCACGGCTCGGGGCCAGCGGAGCCGACGCGCTCGGCGGTCATGAGCGCATCGAACGCCTGCCGCAGCTTGGCGTGCTCGAGGAAGCGCCCGAGCCGCTCGGCGACCGCGTCGAGCAGCCGGCGCTCCTCCTTCAGGAACGGGCCCTCGTCCGACTTGCCGGTCTCCTCGACGTACACGACCTCCACGAGGCCGCCCGATTCCTCCTGGATGTGGACGGGTGAGCGCATGCTCCAGGCGGTCTCGACGAAGCCGTCGCTTGCGTAAGTCGTACCACCGACGACGATCCGCGCCCGGCAGATCGCGGGGTACTGCCACGCGGGGGGCAGTACCCGCACAACCCCGGCCAGGATCTCGGGCGTGGACGGCGCGCTCTGGTGCAGCAACTCGTCCACCTGGTACAGGCACTGCAGCTCTTTCGCCCGCTCCTGGAGCGCGCGGAACATCTCCTCCATCGGCCGCTGGGTGCCGGTCATGTCGTGGCTTCTCCCGTGCCGGCGCGTATCACGCCGCGCCCGCTGCGCCCGTCCACCTCGACGCGCAGCGGGGCCTCGAGGCGGACGTGCCGCACGAACTCCGTCTCGGATGCGGCGGGGCGTGTATCGAGCCACGCCCAGTCTACACCCCGCGCCTCGTCCGGCCGCACGGTGAAGTAGCTGACCCCGAAGCTGGTCAGGTTGTGGAAGAAGTGGGAGCCTTGGCTGGGGTCCACGGGCGACTGCGGGAGCGTCGCCTCGACGATGGCGCGCGCGCCGGAGATCTGCGCCCAGCGCACCGGGATCCCGAGCCACGGATCCGAACTGCCCCAGCGGCCGAAGCCCAGCAGCACGTAGCCGCGGCCTTCAGCGACGAGCCGGTGGTTGAGCGCTTCGATCTCGCCCGCGATGCGGCGGCTCTCGGCGAAGTGGAAGCCCGAGGGCCGCACGTAGATCACGTCCCGGAGCCCCTCGGCGACGCCATGCCCCATCACATGCGCCGACCCGACCACCACGCCGGCCGCCGAGAGGTCCTGCTCGGCGAGCTCCACGCCCTCGCCGACCGCGAGCATCCGCCGCGCCTGCAGGAAACCGATGCGCGCGGGGAGGTCGCGTGACGCGTCGAGCGTGACCGCGAACTCGACCTCCGCAGGTCCGCGGAGGCTGCGCTCGGCGAGCGCGAGCAGTTCGCGGAGCGCATCCGCCACGCCGTGGAGGTCGTGGTGCAGGAGGGGCGCGAACGTCAGCACCCTCGCCCCTGCCGAGCCGGCGCCCGGCGTCATGCGGTCAGAAGCCGAGTCGTAGGTGGACACGAGCGGCGGCAGGACGCCGTCCGCTTCGGCCTCGGGCAGCCCGGCCTGCTCGAGATACTCCGTCTCGCGAACCGGATCACACTCGGGCGGACGGCCCATACGCACGGCCCAGAACTTCACCTGCGACAGCTTGACCAAGTCGCGCGGCGACGCGACCGGCGGATTGGCACGCGGGCGCGTGGGGGCATAGCTCCACGCAAGGCCGCCGTCGACGATCGTCTTGCCGAGGCCAAGGGCCAGCGTCACGACGCCCTCCTCGGGGTGGGCGCCGGAGCCGGCCCAGAAGTTCAGCGAGCGCGCGACGCCCGAGACGTCCGGGTAGAATCGGCTGCCGTGGCGGCGCCCGACGACTTCCTGGATCACGACCGCCATCTTCTCCTCGGGGGCGCCGCCCGTGACCGCCAGGTAGTCGCGCGCCCCGGCGAAGAACGTCGAGGCGTACACGAACTTGATGGCTTCGGCCAGCCGCTGGAAACGCGTGCCCGGGTCAAGCGCGTCGTTCGGTGTCATCTTGGTCGCGTAGACTCCCGCGAACGGCCGCCCGAGCGCGTCCTCGAGCAGGCTCGACGAGCGTACCGCGAGCGGCTGGCGCACGCTCTCGACCAGCGCGCGCAGGTCCCCCACGATCGTCGCCGGCAGGCTCGCGCGCTGGAACGCGTGCGCGATGCGGTCGTCGCTCCAGCCCGAGCGGGCCACTTCCCTGAGGCCGTTCTCGTCCATGAAGCGGTCGAAGACCTCGGTCGCGAGGACGGTGAGCCGGGGAATGCCGGCTTCGACGCCGGGGTGCGACGCGGCGGGCCAGTCGGACTCCAGCATGCGCTTGACCAGAACAAGGCCGAGCGCCTTGCCCCCGAGATCTCCGGAACCGATGACGGTGAAGTCCTCGCGCGACTCGAAGAACCGCCGGTCGAAGTCCGGGAACCGCGGCGTTCCCGTTCCCTCCATCTGGCCCTCGCTCATCGCATGTCCCGCGGGGCGGGCGCTTCGCCCTGCCCGCCCCGGAACCGGTTGCCAACGCCGGGGAGCGTCAGATCCAGCCGCGCTGCTTGCAGGCCTCGACCACGCGGTTGATCGCGATGACGTAGGCCGCGTCGCGCATGTACAGCCCCCGCTTGCGTGCCAGTTCGCTGACCGCGAGGTAGGCCGCCGTCATCTTGACGTCGAGCCTGCCCAGGACCTCGTCGCGCTCCCAGTAGTAGTTCATGTTGCTCTGGACCTGCTCGAAGTAGCTGCAGGTCACACCGCCGGCGTTGGCGAGGAAGTCAGGGATGTCGAAGATACCGCGCTTCTTGATGACGGCGTCGGCCTCTGGCGTCGTCGGGCCATTCGCTCCCTCGGCGATGAGCTTCACCTTCGAGTGGATGCGCTCAACGTTGTCCCCGCGGATCTGGTTCTCGAGCGCGGCCGGGATCAGGATGTCCACCTCCTGCGCCAGCCACGCCTCGCCGTCCAGCACTTCGTAACCCATCGTCTTCGCCTTGGCCTTGTCGATGCCGCCGAACCGGTCGGTGATGGACAGCAGTGCGTCGAGGTTCACGCCCGTGGCCTTGCGAAACGAGTACGACGTCTGGTCGGCCTGATCCCACGACGAGACGCAGAGCACCTTGCCGCCGAGCTGCTCATAGAGTCGGATCGCGTACTGCGCGACGTTGCCGAAGCCCTGCACGCTCGCGGCCGTGGCGTCGGGCCTGAGGCCCATCTCCTTGAGCGCCTCGCGGATCGTGAACACTACGCCGAAGCCAGTGGCCTCGGTGCGGCCGAGCGAGCCGCCCATGCCGACCGGCTTGCCCGTGATGAATCCGGGGAAGTGGCCGCGGTGGATGTGCTCGAACTCGTCGAGCATCCACAGCATGTGTTGCGGGGTGGTCATCACGTCGGGTGCGGGAACGTCGAGCAGCGGGCCGACGTCGTGCGAGATCTGGCGCACCCAGCCGCGGCAGACCTGCTCCTGCTCGCGAGCGCTCAGGTTGTGCGGGTCGCACACGACGCCACCCTTGCTGCCGCCGAGCGGGATGTCCACGACGGCGCATTTCCAGGTCATCCACATGGAAAGCGCCCGCACCGTGTCCACCGTCTCCTGTGGGTGGAAGCGGATGCCACCCTTGCCCGGACCGCGCGCGTCGTTGTGCTGGACGCGGAATCCGCGGAACACCTTCATGGAGCCGTCGTCCATCCGGATGGGAATGCCGAAGTGGTACTCACGCAGCGGGTTCCGAAGCAGCTCGCGGGTCGCGGCGTCGAGCCCGAGATACTCCGCCACACCGTCGAACTGCGCTTGCGCCATCGCGAACGCGTTATGACCCTTGCCGGCGGGAGCCGTCTTATCCACCGTGACCGCCATGACATCCTCCGTGCCTTGAAAACGAAACAGGCCACCCGCGTGCCTTGCGGTGGCCTGGAGAACCGTGTGTGGTCGTGACAAGCATGTGCGTGAGGCCTATCCCGGGGCGCCGGACGATGACTCCCTACCTTGGCATCGGCCGGCAACTCTGTCTGCTGCGCTCCTCGCAACGTCAACCAAACCCACAATGAGATGCTCGGGACGGGCTGTCAACCTCACCCATCGCTCTTGGCAAGATCTGCCTGAAGGGCAGATCGCAGAGCCCTTCGACCTCTTGCCAGTTGCCCTTCCGGCCGGGAGGGACCAGGGAGATGACAGGCAAGGTACGACGGGAGTACCGCAGGGCGATCTGCGACCGCCACCGGCTCACCTCGGCCGCGTAGAAGGGGGCGATTTCGGAGGAGTTCTGCCGAGTGTGTGTGTCCACCACGGCCAGTACGGTATCCGGCTGCCGAACGGTCCCCGGCCAGCCCCACCGCGCGGGCTGCGCCGCACGGGACAGCGAGTCAGCCGCTTCCCGGGGCTT
>JBGAOB010000030.1:0-25747 GCA_044222045.1 Candidatus Eiseniibacteriota bacterium | reverse complement strand
GGAACCAGGCGGTACTCCTCGACCCGGCTCCAGTCCATGCCGGTCGTGTCCGCGGGAAGCGCACGATCGGCACGGGCCGACGGCGCGATCAGCGCGGCGAGCAGACACAGCAGGGGAAGGCTGCGGAAGCGGATCATTGGACTCCTGAGACTCGGAAATCCCCGCGCCGACACGTCGGCACGGCCGTGGCCACCAGGGGTGGCGCCACGTACAGGACCGGACGCACTCGGGGGTTCGGGGGGAACCCGGCTCACAACTCGTCAGGGTGGGCCAAAAAACCAACCGGCCCGTCCCGAAGCAGTAGCAAGATGCGTCTCGGGGAGTCCTCCGCTGCACTGGCCCAGCCATCGCAAGTGCTGATGGCGTGAAGGCTTGAATGATAGGGGTGGACTTCCGGGACTGTCAATCCTCACCACGGTCTCGGGCGTTCACCCGGAACAAACGCAAGCCCCGTGCCGCCGAACTCAGGCGTCGAGGTCGGAGATCACGGCGGCCGCGAACAGCGGCACCATGATCTCGTGGTGGCCGGTGAGGGAGTAGCCGTGGCCTCCGGCCGAGCGCGTGGGCCGCTCGACCACGTTCAGGCGGGGCCGGTAGTGCTGGATCTGGTCGAAGTTCGCCGTCGTGAGGCCGGAAAGGTCGGCGCCGAGGTTCCGGGCCACGGAGAGCGCCTTGAGGAACACCTCGGGCATCAGGACGGCGGAACCGATGTTGAGGACCACCGCATCGCGGGCCTCGGCGAGCGTCCCGGCCAGGATCCGGAAGTCCCGCAGGGTGGTCTCGCCCAGCGCCGCGCCATCGCACCGCGGATGGTGATGGATCGTGTCGGTCCCGATTGCAACGTGCACGGTCGCTGGAATGCCGAGCCGCCACGCGCTCGCGAGCAGGGACACGTCACGGTGCGGAGCCGGCTCTTCCTCGAGCGCCCGCCCCCAGCACTCGCCGAGCCCTTCGCCGCGCCGGCGCCCCTCGTCGAGCGCCGCGTTCATGAAGTCGCCCGTCTCGTCGACCATCCCGAAGCTGCCCTGGTGCAGGTTCGCCTCGACGTCCTCGGACGTGCGCCCGATCCGCGCGATCTCGGCGTCGTGGATCGCGGCCGCACCGTTCACGGCCAGGTGCTTCACGACGCCACGGCGCATCAGCTCGACCAGGCAGGGCGGCACACCCACCTTGACGACGTGTCCCCCGCACATGACCACGACCGGCCGGCCGGCGCGGTGCGCGGCCACCGTGCGCGCGACGACGTCGCGCAGCGCCACCGCGGCGAGCTGGTCGGGCATCGAGGCGATCAGCGCCCGCGCCGCGGCCGGCTCGAGCGGCCGCGCGAAGTCCTCCACGCGCACGCGCGTGGGGCGGGCCTCCACCGATCCGTAGGCGAGCCGGCCCAGGTCGGCCTCGCGATATCGACTCATCCCACTCCCCTGGCTTCCTGCAGGACGACGCTGATCGATCCGATCAGCACCTTGCTCTTCATGAGCACCGGCATGCGCCGCTCGTCGTCGGTCAGCCAGATCACGAGACGGCCCTTGTTCTTGAAGATGCCGCCCGCCTTGAGCATGGGTTCCACGACCACGCACTTGAAGCGGCCCGCGGGCGTCTTCACGGTCTGGCGGCCGATCACGCGAACCTCGAGCGGCGCGCTCTTGCGGCTCGCATGATAGTCGAACGAGAAGCTGCCGCCGATCGGCAGCGCGTGGAAGCGCGTGAAGTAGAACGCCGAGAGCGCATCCTGCGCGTCGGGCGGGATCGGGTAGGTCTGGCCGTTCTTGTAGCGCGCCTGCCGGATCTCCGGGTCGAACAGGATGGTGTCGTTCGCGGTGTACTTGCCCTCGTGCCGATCCTCCAGGTAGCGCCAGCTGAAGCGGCCGCGCTGGTCCCAGACGGACTCGATGCGATTGCGCACCTTGTACACGCGGTCGAAGAACCCGTTCGACTGGGCGCGCGCCACGAGCACGTACGTGGGACTGCCGTTCCAGTCGCGCTCCTCCGGCACCTCGAGCCACGCCGTGCCGGCCTTGATGAATCCGTACTGCACGCTGAAGCGCAGCGACTCGCCGACGCGGAACGGGCGATCGGTGGCCGGCAGCACCTCGCCGCGCCCGTTCGCCAGCTGCACGCCCTCGACGATGTCCGCGGTCGTGTCGCCGGCCGCGGCGGAGTCGGGGTCCTCGGGAAAGGCGACGCCCCAGCCGACGGAAAGCAGCACGGCCGAGAGCACGCCCACGAGCAGCCGGCCGCGTGCTGCGGCCGACGTGCGGCGCCATCCGGGGAGTCGAAGCGTTCGTCGGTTCATGGTGTCCGATTCGTCACGCAAGAGCGGTGCCGTGCGGAGCGGCGCCACCATTCCATCGGCCCAAGGTCCTGTCAACGTTCGGGATGCCGCCACGGGTCACGTCACGGGAGCGGGCTCCGACCGCGCTCCGGACCGCGTCACGATCGCGACGGCGGGTGGCCGGGGCGCAGCACTCGGCCACGTCCCGGCAAACCCTCGGCCGGTTCAAGCCGCTTCGATCCGGCCGGGCGGCGTCGCCACGGGCCAGTCGCGCTCGTCCAGGCGTTCGCCCACCGCTGGCCCGAGCGCGGTCAGCGTGAACGACGATGGCCGCAGGAACTCCGCCGCCAGCGCGTCCACGTCGGACTTCGTCACCGCGACGATGCGCTCGACCTGTTCCTCGGGCGACAGGTACCCGCCCGTGAACAGTTCCTGGCGCGCCAGGTGGACCATCCGGTTCGACGTGCTCTCCTGCCCCATCACGACGCTGCCGCGAAGCTGTGCCTTCGCCGACTCGACCTCGGCTTCGCTGACGCCACGCTCGGCGAGATCCTCGAGCTCGCGGCGAAGAAGCCGGAGCGCTTCGCGGCCGCGCTCGGGCGACACGCCCATGTGCACCGAAATGGCGCCGTCGTCGCGATGGAAGTCGATCGCCGAGAAGATCGAGTACGCGAGCCCGGCCTGCTCGCGGATGCTCTGGAAGAGCCGCGAGCTCATGCCCGCGCCGAGCAGCGTCTCGAGTACGAACAGCCCCCACCGCCGCGGATCCTCGTAGCGCACCGCGCGCGTGCCGAGCGACAGGTAGAGCTGGTTCACGTCGCGCTCCACGTGCCGGACCGACGGCGCGAACGGCAGCGCCAGCGGCCCGCGCTCCGGCTCGGGTCCGCTCGGCGCGTCGAACGCCCGCTCGACCAGCTCCACGAGCGGCGCGTGCTCGAGCCCGCCGGCCGCCGCGACCACGAGCTGGTCGGCGCGGTAGCGGCTCGCCACGTTCGTGCGCAGCATGTCGGGCGTGAAGCGGTCGAGCGTTTCGGGGTGCCCGAGGATCGGCCGCCCGAGCGGGTGGTCGCCCCAGAGCTGCTCGGCCAGCAGGTCACCGACCTTCTCCTCGGGGTTGTCCTCGTACGCGTCGATCTCCTCGCGCACGACCGACTTCTCCCGCTCGACCTCCGCGGAGTCGTAGCGCGAGCGGCACACGATGTCCGCGACGACGTCCACCACCTGCGGAAGGTGCTCGCTCAGCGCGCGGGCGCTGTAGCAGACGTACTCGCGCGTGGTGAACGCGTCGAGATGCCCGCCGAGCGACTCGAGGCTCGCCGCGATCGCACGGGCGTCCCGCGACTCGGTGCCCTTGAACATCATGTGTTCGATGAAGTGCGCGATACCGAGCTGTTCGGGACGCTCGTCGCGCGCCCCAGTGCGCACCCACACTCCCACGGCCACGCTGCGCCGGTCTGCCATGCGCTGGGTCAGCAGCGTGATGCCGGAGGGCAGGACGGACTTTTCGAAGCCCACGATCATGCTCTCCTCCGGGGGCGAAACGCGTCTCGGGGAAGAAACGGGCGCCGGGACATCCCGGCGCCCGCACTGCTGACCGACCGGTGGGCGGGAAGCCCACCGTCGTGCATCGAACTACCGACGGCCGCGACCGCGGTCGCGATCGCGATCCCGATCGCCCCGCTCCCGACGCGGTCCGCGCTCGCCCACGCCGGCGCCGACGTAGCCCTCGGGCTCCGGCAGCAGGGCGCGACGCGACAGGCGGATCTTGCCGTCCTTGTCCACGCCGATCACCTTCACCATCACCATGTCGCCCACGTTGAGCACGTCTTCGACGCGCTCCGTGCGGCCCCAGTCGATCTCGGACACGTGCAGCAGACCATCACGGCCCGGCACGATCTCGACGAAGGCGCCGAAGTTCACGACGCTGCGCACCTTGCCCTGGTACACGCGCCCGACTTCCGGGTCCTCGGTGATGTTGCGGATCAGCTCTTCGGCACGCTTGCTGCCTTCCATGTTGACGGCGGCGATGCGCACCTCGCCCGAATCCTCGATGTCGATCTGGCAGCCGGTCTCCTCGGTGATCTTCTTGATCACCTTGCCGCCCGGGCCGATGACTTCGCGGATCTTGTCGGGGTTGATCGTGAGGATGGTGATGCGCGGCGCGAACGGCGACATCTCCGCGCGCGGCGCCGACAGGCACTCGGCCATCTTGTTCAGGATGAACATGCGACCGACGCGCGCCTTCTCGAGAGCGTTCTTCATGATCTCGAACGAGATGCCGCCGATCTTGGTGTCCATCTGGAACGCGGTGATGCCCGCGGTCGTGCCGGTGACCTTGAAGTCCATGTCACCGAGGTGATCCTCGACGCCGAGGATGTCGGTGAGCACGGCCACCTTGTCGCCTTCCTTGATGAGTCCCATCGCCACGCCCGCGACCGGCGCCTTCACCGGCACGCCGGCGTCCATCAGCGACATGGACGCACCGCACACCGACGCCATCGACGACGAGCCGTTGGACTCGAGGATGTCGCTCACGATGCGGATCGTGTACGGGAAGTGCGTGTCGGCCGGGATCACCGGCTCCACGGCCCGCTCGGCGAGCGCGCCGTGACCGATCTCGCGGCGACCCGGCCCACGGATGGGGCGCGTCTCGCCGACCGAGAACGGCGGGAAGTTGTAGTGCAGCATGTACGACTTCCACGACTGCCCTTCGAGCTCCTCGACGCGCTGCTCGTCGGCCTTCGTGCCGAGCGTGGTGACGACCAGCGCCTGCGTCTCGCCACGCGTGAACAGGCACGAGCCGTGCGTGCGCGGAAGCACGCCGACCTCGATCGAGATCGGGCGGATCTGGTCGGGATTGCGGCCATCGGCGCGCACACCGTCGTCCAGGATCATGGCGCGCAGCAGGTCGCGCTCGATGTCGTGCAGGATCTTGCCGATGTACGCGGACTTGTCGGCGTACTTCTCGGCGAACGCCCCCACGGCTTCCGACGTGATGATGTCGATCTCTTCCTGCCGGCGCTCCTTGCCGGGGATGCGGATCGCCGCCTTGAGCCGCTCGGTGTAGGCGCCCCGCAGCTCGCTCTCGAGTCCGGAGACGTCCACCTTCTCGACCGGCGAACGCTTCGGCTTGCCGGCGAGCTTCACCAGCTCGTTCTGCGCCGAGACGATGCGGGCGATGTGCTGCATGGCGAAGTCGAGCGCGGCGATCATGTCGGCCTCGGGAACCTCGCGGCTCCCGCCCTCGACCATGATGATGTCCTTCGCCGTGCCGGCCACCACGATGTCGAGATCGCTCTCGTCGAGCTGCGCGAACGTCGGCATCACCACGAACTGGCCGTCGACGCGGCCGACGCGCACGCCGGCGATCGGCTCGGGGAACGGAATGTCGGACAGGACGAGCGAGGCCGACGCACCGATCAGGGCGAGGACGTCCGCGTCGTGCTCCTGATCCGAGGAGACCACCGTGGCCATGATCTGCGTCTCGAAGAACCACTGCTTGTCGATCAGCGGGCGGATCGGGCGGTCCATCTGCCGCGACGACAGCGTCTCCTTCTCCGTCGGCCGGCCTTCCCGCTTGAAGAAGCCACCGGGGATCTTGCCGGCGGCGTAGGTCCGCTCGCGGTAGTCACACGTGAGCGGGACGAAATCCAACCCGGGCTTGGCGCTCTTCGCCGCGCTCGACGCGACGAGTACGACCGTGCCGCCCAGCTGCACCACTGCCGAGCCGCCGGCCAGCTTCGCCCACTTGCCCGTGCTGATGGTGAGTTCCTTGCCTCCGAGATCGACGGAGACTTTGTGCTCTGCCATTCCACTTCCTGTCTCTCGCAAGCCCCCGGGACCTTCCCGGCGGCGATCCACCCGTGCGGATATGCGATGTCCGCCGGGTCGAGCGGGGTCCCTCCCCGCTCTAGTGAAACGCGGCCCCGTCGGGGGCCGCGTTCCCATGTCGCCAGGTCATTCCTAGCGACGAAGTCCGAGTTCCTTGACGACCTTTCGGTACCGGTCGACCTTGGTCGCCTTGAGGTAGTCCAGCAGACGCCGGCGCTGGCCCACCATCCGGAGCAGGCCGCGGCGCGAAGCGTGGTCGCGCTTGTGAACCTTGAAGTGCTCCGTCAGGTAGTTGATCTTCTCGGTGAGGAGTGCGATCTGGACCTCGGGAGAACCCGAATCACCCTCGTGCGTCTTGAACTTCTCGATGATGCCCTGCTTCTGCTCCTTCGTGAGCGTCACAGTGGCTTGCTCCTGCATGTGAAGGGTCGACTGCGGCCCCGGGCCGCGAGTGTCAGGGTCTCGTCGGGCGGAGCGCTGGAAGGGCCCCATGGGGGGTGGGGACGCGGCAATGTACCATCCCGCCACGCGTCCGGGCAAAAGTTTGTTTCTTCCGCCCTAACGGACCGGGGCGGAAGGACTTGCCCCTTCCGATGGCGGCCCCGTGAGGATCTCCCGGCAGCGCTGCACGTCCCGCCCCATCTGCTCGATCAGGGCCTGCACCGAGGGGAAGCGCTCCTCGTCCCGGAGCCGCTCGATCAGCCGCACGTCCAGGTCGAGCCCGTAGAGGTCCCCGCTCCAGTCGACCAGGTGCACCTCGAGCGTCCGGACCTGGCCGTCGAACGTCGGCCGGATCCCCAGGCTCATCGCCCCGGGACGCCACTCGGCCTCGCCCTCGATGCGTGCGCGCACGGCGTAGATCCCGAGCGCCGGCAGCTGCTGCTCGTCGTGGAGGCGCAGGTTCGCGGTCGGGTAGCCGAGCTTGCGACCCATCTTCTCGCCGTGCACCACCAGCCCCGTGAACGCGTAGGGCCGTCCGAGCAGGGCGCCCGCCTCGCGCACGCGTCCCTCGGCGAGCAGCGCGCGGATGCGCGTGCTCGTCACCGGCTCGCCGTCCACGGTGAGCAGCGGCACCGACTCCACCGCGAAGCCGCTCGCCGCGCCGATCTCGGCGAGTCGCGCGGCGTTGCCGCTGCGCCCGCGCCCGAGCGCGAAGTCCTGCCCCACCACCAGCCACCGCGGCGCGAACGGAGCCACCAGGTGCTCGGCGACGAACGCCTCGGGCGACAGCCCCGCGAGCTCGCGCGTGAACGGGATCACGTGCAACTCCACGCCGAGTTCGGCGAGGCGCGCCTGCTTTTCGGGCAGCGGCGTGAGCGGCGGCAGGCTGCGGAACTCGCGCGCGAGCACGATGTCCGGGTGCGGATCGAAGCTCACCGCCACGCAGCGCCCGCCGGCGGCCCGTTCGCGCGCGCGCGCGATCAGCGCCAGGTGCCCCCGATGCAGGCCGTCGAACACGCCCACGGCGACGGCGCCGCTCACGCGCTCCTCCCCTCGCGCACGGCCCACGGGAACACCACGTGCGGGCAAGCGATGATGCGATCGCCCTCGGCCAGCAGTTCGCCGAGCGCCAGCGCTCGCGCCTGCGTGTCGCGCAGCACCACCGAGCGCGGGCCGCCGCCCACCGGCACGCCGGGCGCGGGCGAGACGGCGGGACGCTGCCCGCGCCCGACCGCCTCGCACCGGGCGGCATCGAGCGTCACGGCGGGAAGCGTCTCGAGCGCCCGATCCAGCGTCACGCCCCAGCGATCCAGCAACTCCGCGGGATCGCCCGCGTCGAGCGCGGCCCAGGGGGCGGCCTCGTCGACGCCGAACGGCTCGCTGCGCCGGCGGCGGAGCGACGCGAGCGCGGCTCCGCTGCCGAGCGCGGCACCCAGGTCGTGCACGAGCGTGCGCACGTAGGTCCCGCCCGAGCAGCGCACCACGAACGACGCTTCCGGCAGCGTCACGTCCGTCCACCTCCACGACGACACGTGCACCGTGCGCGGCTCGCGCGCGACCTCTTCCCCGCGACGCGCCAGCTCGTGCAGCCGCCGCCCCCCCACCTTGATCGCCGACACCATGGGCGGCACCTGTCGCAACTCGCCCACGAACGCAGGTGTCGCATCGCGCAGCGCTTCGGCCGTGAACGCGACCGGCCGCTCCTCGAGCGTGCGCCCGTCCAGGTCCTGCGAATCGGTGACGACCCCGAAGCGCGCGCGGCCCTCGTACTCCTTGTCGCCGCCCTGCCACACGGCCGCGCAGCGCGTGGCCGCACCGATCACGAGCACGAGCAGCCCGGTGGCGGAGGGGTCGAGCGTGCCCAGGTGGCCCACCGCGCGCAGGCCGATGCGTCGGCGCGCGCGCGCGACCACGTCGTGCGACGTGCGGCCGGACGGCTTGTCCACCGGCAGCAGGCCTGCCCACGCGGCGGCGCCCGTGTCGACGCCGCCCGCCCCTTCCCGACGCACCGCCGGGCTCATGCCTGCTCGTCGTCCTCCACGGGCTCGCCCGTCTCGATCTTGCGCAGCAACTCGTCCACGCGCGCACCGCGATCGAGCGAGTCGTCGTGCAGGAAACGGATCTCGGGCACCTCGCGCAGGCCGAGCCGGGGCCCCAGCTCGCGGCGCACGAAACCCGCCGCGTGCGACAGCACTTCCATCGCCCGACGGCGGTCGTCCTCGCCGCCGTGCACGGCCACGTAGATGCGCGCGAACGACAGGTCCGCCGTCACCTCCACGTCCGTCACGCTCACCATGGTCGCGAGCCGCGGATCGCGCAGCCGCCGGTCGAGGATCTCGGCCAGCTCGCGCCGCATCAGGTGGGCGACCTTCTCGGGGCGAATCCTCACTCGAGTCTCTCCTGCCAGTCGACGACCTGGGCTTCCCACGCCTCGTCCACCACGCGCCTCACCTGCTGCAGCATCTCCCGCACCCGCCCGCCGTCGGCGGCGACCACCGCCACGCCGAGCGCCGAGCGCTGCCAGAGATCGTGGTGATCCACCTCGGCCACCGCGGCGTGCACCCGGGCCGCGATCCGGTCTTTCAACCCGCGCACGACGTGCCGCTTGTCCTTCAGCGAGCCCGCGGCGGGGATGTGCAGTTCGATCCGAACGATGCCGACGACCATGCGCCTGCCTCCGGCGGCGCGCTCGCCGGCCGGAACGGCGCGACGACGCGCGGGGAGGAACGGCGCGGGGCCGGCCATGGGCCGCCCCGCACCGCGATCACAGCGTGCGAGCGACTTCCTGGATCGTGAAGCTCTCGATCACGTCGCCCGCCTGGACATCGCTCCAGCCGGCGAGCGTGACGCCGCACTCGAAACCCTTCTCCACCTCTCGGACGTCGTCCTTGAAGCGCTTGAGCTGGTCGAGCCGCCCGGTCCACAGCGTCTCTTCGCCGCGCTTGAGCCGGAACTGGTCGGGGCGCTGGATCTTGCCCATCGTGACCATGCAGCCGGCCACGACGACGCCCTTCGACAGGCGGAACACCTGCCGCACCTCGGCCGTGCCGTTGACGACTTCCTTGAGCTCGGGCTTCAACATGCCCTCGAGGGCCGCTTTCACGTCCTCCTGGGCCTTGTAGATGATGTCGTACAGGCGGATCTCGATCTTCTCGCGCTCGGCCACCTCGCGCGCCTTCACGTCGGGCTTCACGTGGAAGCCCACGATGATGGCGTTCGACGCCGCGGCCAGCATGACGTCCGACTCGGTGATCTGACCGACCGCCGAACGGATCACGCGCACCGCGACCTCGCTGGTGCTGAGCTTCTGCAGCGACTCGCTGAGCGCTTCCACCGAGCCGTCCACGTCGCCCTTGATGAGCATCTTCAGCTCGTTCGGGCCGCCGGAAGCGAGCTGCGAGTAGAAGTCCGTCAGCTTGGCGGGCGCGGCCGCGTAGAACTCGTGCTCGCGCGCGAGCGCCGCGCGCTTGCCGGCCACCTCGCGGGCCTCGCGCTCGTCCTCCACCGACACGAAGATGTCGCCGGCGCCGGGCGTGCCGTTCCAGCCCACGACCTCCACCGGGATCGACGGCCCCGCCTCCTTCACGGTGCGACGGCGCTCGTCGTACATCGCGCGGACGCGGCCGAACGACTGCCCGGCCACGAACGGATCGCCGATGCGCAGCGTGCCCTGCTGCACGAGCAGCGACGCCACGACGCCGCGTCCCTGTTCGACGCGCGCCTCGAGCACCACGCCCTTCGCGTGGCGGTCGGGGTCGGCCTTCAGCTCGAGCAGGTCCGCGGTCAGCAGGATCAGCTCGAGCAGCTTCTCCATGTTCGTGCCCTTCTTGGCGGAGATCTCGACGCACACGTGCTTGCCGCCGAACTCCTCCACCACCACGCCGCGCTCGGCGAGTTGCGTCTTGATCTTCACCGGGTCGGCGGTGGGCAGGTCCACCTTGTTGATGGCCACCACGATCGGCACGTTCGCGGCCTTCGCGTGGTCGATGGCTTCCACCGTCTGCGGGCGCACCTGGTCGTCGGCCGCCACCACGAGCACCACCAGGTCCGTCACCTGCGCGCCGCGGGCGCGCATCGCGGTGAAGGCCTCGTGACCGGGCGTGTCGAGGAACGTGATGTGCTGCCCTGCGGGCAGCGTCACCTCGTAGGCGCCGATGTGCTGCGTGATGCCGCCGGACTCGCCGGCCACGACGTTCGTGCGGCGCACGTAGTCGAGCAGCGAGGTCTTGCCGTGATCGACGTGGCCCATGACCGTGACCACCGGCGCGCGTGGCTTGAGCTTCTCCGGCGCGACCTCGACGGCATCGGTCTCCTCGGCCTCCTCCTCGAACTCGGTGACGATCTCCAGTTCGAAGCCGAACTCGTCGGCCACGGCCATCATGGAGTCCTTGTCGAGGCGCTTGTTGATCGTCGCGAGCATGCCCAGCCGCATGCACGCCGCGATCACTTCCTGCGGCCGGACCTGCATCATGTTCGCCAGTTCGGCGACCGTGATGAACTCCGGCGCGCGCAGCTTCTTCGCGTCCTCGAGCGCGATGTCCGCGCCGTCCTCGTCGCGGCGGCGGTGGCGACGGCCGCGCTGGCTGACGTCGAGGCTCGCGAGAGTCTTGCGCACGCTCTCGGCGGCCAGACGCTCGTCGACCTGCTTCTTCTTCTTGCGATCGCGGCGACGGCCCGTGTCGCGTCCGGGCCCGCTCGGGGCGCCGCTGCTCGGACGGCCGCCGAAGCTCGGACCCGCGCCCGGCGCCTGCGGACGCGAACCGGCGCCCGGACCACCGAAGCCGCCCGCCGGCCGACCACCGCCGTATCCGCCGCCACCCCCACCCGCCGGTCGTCCGCCCCCGTAGCCGCCACCGCCGGCGGGACGTCCGCCGCCGTAGCCGCCGCCCGGCGCACCACCCGGACGAGCCCCACCACCGTAGCCACCACCGGGACGACCACCGGGACCACCGGGACGTCCGCCCGGGCCCGTCGGACGCGAAGCGGCCGGCGGAGACGCGGACGCGGCGGCGGAGGCGGCGGAGCACCCGGCAGCGTGTGCGGCGCCGGGACGATCACCGCGGAGCCCTGGCCGGGGCGCACCGGCACGTTCGCGCGCGCGGCGGCTTCCGCCCGCTGACGCTCCTCGCGCTGACGCTGCTCCTCTTCCTTGCGCGCCACTTCGACGCGCACGGCGGCCTTCTCCTGGTTCAGCTCGCCACGCACCTTCTCCACGATCTCGGGAGCGAGCGTGCTCATGTGGTTCTTGAGCTCGACACCCATGCGGCGCGCGATCTGCATGACCGCCTCGCTCGACATGCCGAGCTCCTTGGCGACCTCGTAGATACGCGCCTTCTTCGGCCCGGGGCTAGTCGGCACGATGCTCTCCTTCCGCGCCCTCGGGCGTCGAGGACATCTCCCCGGCGGCCGCGGGCGCGTCCCCCGCCTCCATCTCGGGCGTGAATTCCATCTCGGCGGCGGCTTCGCCCGTCGACGGCGGGTTCGCCGCGACGTACTCGTTGGCCACCTGCAGCACCCGTTCGGCCGTCTTCTCGCCGATGCCGGGGATCTCCACGAGCTTCTCGAACGGCGTGGCCAGCAGTTCCTGCACCGTCTCGATGCCGGCGGAGATCAGCTTCTCGGTGGTGGCATCCCCGAGGCCGAGCTTCTCCACCTCGATGCGGTTGGCCCGCTCGAGGTCGTGACGCTTCTTCTCCTCGCTCTTGGAGACGAGGTCGATCTTCCAGCCGGTCAGCCGCGCCGCGAGCCGCGCGTTCTGCCCGCCCTTGCCGATGGCCAGCGACAACTGGTCGTCGGCCACGATCACGTTCATGCGCTTGTCGGGCTCGCTCATCTTCACGTCCTGCACCTTGGCCGGCTGCAGCGCGCGCGACACGAACACGGTCGGATCGGCCGACCAGGGCACGATGTCGATGCGCTCGCCGCCCAACTCGCGGACGATGCTCTGCACGCGCGAGCCCTTCAGGCCCACGCACGAGCCGACCGCGTCCACGCGCGGGTCGGTCGAGAACACGGAGATCTTCGAGCGGGCGCCCGCCTCGCGGGCCACCGCCTTCACCTCGACGATCGCGTCGGCGATCTCGGGCACTTCGCTCTCGAACAGCCGCCGCAGGAAGTCGGGATGCGTGCGCGACAGGATCACCTGCGGACCCTTGGCCAGCTTGTCCACGTTGATGACCACGGCGCGGACGTAGTCGCCCTGCCGGTGGTACGAGCGCGGGATCTGCTCGCGCGCCGGGAGCAGGCCTTCGGAGAAGTCCAGCTTCACGATCACGTTGCCGCGATCGACCTGCTGCACCACGCCTCGGACCAGCGCCCCGACCTTGTCGGAGTACTCCTTGAACACCTTGTCGCGCTCCGCCTCGCGCACGCGCTGGATCAGCACCTGCTTCGCGGTCTGGATCGCGTTGCGGCCGAACTCCGCGATGCTCAGCGGCAGCCGGATGACGTCGCCCACCTGCGCGTTCGGCTTGTGCGCACGCGCCTGCTCGACGGTGAACTGGTTCGCGGGATCCTCGACGTTCGCCACCACGGCCATGCGCAGCGCGCACTCGAGGGCGCCGGTGCGGTCGTTGAACTTCACGTCCACGTCGGCGGTCAGCCCGTGCTTCTTGCGCACGGCGCTCGCCAGTCCGGCTTCGAGCGTCTCGATCAGCATGGCGCGATCCACGCTCTTCTCGCGCGTGATCTGGCTCAGTGCATCCAGGATTTCGTTGCTCATCGCGCCCCTCCACGCGGTCGGCCGCCAGCGGGCTTCTTCGCGCCGGTCTTGCGGTGATCCGCCCACGCATCCACCACGAGCCGGGCCGACTTCACCTCGGCCCAGTCGAACCAATGTTCTTCGCCTTCGTCGGTGCGCACGCCGGCACGTCCCCCGTCGGGGCCGAGCAGCACGCCGTCCCACTTGCGACGGCCGGCGAGCGCCTCGTGCAGTTGCACGGACGCGCGCTGGCCGGCGAAGCGGGCCACGTGATCGAGTGTCCGCAAGGGACGCTCGATCCCCGGGGAGCTGACCTCGAGGTGGTAGCTGCCCGGGATCGTCTGATTCATGTCGAGACAGTCGGAAAGACGACGGCTGAAGCGCGCGCAGTCGGCGATCGTGACGCCGCCCGGCTTGTCCAGGTACACCCGGATGATCCGGTGGCGTCCCGCCGACGCCTGTTCGACGTCCACGAGGTCGTAGCCCTCCTCTTCCGCGAGGGGCTCGGCCAGCTGGCGAACTTCTTCCCGGACTTCCACTTTCGCTCCCATGCCGACAAGAAAAGGAGTGGTCGCACCAGCCCCACTCCTGCGGCCGGGAAACTACAGGAGCCCCGCGCCCGGGGCAAGTCGCGGAGCGCGTCACGCCTCGCCGAACAAAGCTCGCGAGCGACTCTCGAACGGCCCCCGTCGGAGGCGGACTGGCCGGGCTCCGGTCGGTGATGGGAGCTCGGGGCCCCGGGCGTCAGGGCCGGGCCAGGGGGCTCCGGTACACGATCCAGGCGGCGACGGCGGCCACCTCGGCGAGGCTCCGCGCCGAGACCTGGTCGGGGGTGTCCTTCACCGTGTGCCACGCCGGGTAGTCGAAGTCGATGATGTCCACCGTGGGCAATCCCGCGTCCAGCAGCGGGATGTGGTCGTCCACGAGCGTGTACCGCGGCTCGGTCCGGAACGACGTGGCGCCGGTCGCGCGGGCCGCGTCGGCCACGAGGGCCACCAGGTTCGTGGCCCGTTGCAGCGAGTTCGCCTCGGGGTGGATCGCCAGGTCCCGGTCCCCGACCATGTCGAACAGGAAGCCCGCCACCGGCCGGGCCGGGTCGCCCACGGCGGGCAGCCGGCTCGCGTAGCCGCGGGCCCCGAGGCTGTAGCGATCGAGCGCGTCGGGCGTGCCCATGTCCTCGGCGTCGAAGAACACCAGGTCCACGCCCACCGCCGGCGGGCGCCGGTGCAGCAGTTCGGCGACCTCCAGCAACACCGCCACGCCCGAACCGCCGTCGTTCGCGCCGGGCACCGGCTCGTCGTGGCGCGTCGTGTCCGGATCCTGGTCACTCCACGGACGGCTGTCGTAGTGGGCGCACAGCAGCAGCCGCCTCCCCGTTTCGGGGCCGAAGCGCGCGATCACGTTGTGCACGGTGAGCGGGCGACCCAGCGTCGAGTCGGCGAACGTCTGCCGCTCCACGCGTGCGCCGAGCCGCGCCAGCTCCGACTCGAGCCACGCGAGCATCGCCGCGTGTCCGGGCGTGCCCGGGATGCGCGGCCCGAACGCCACCTGCTTCTCGACGCGGGCGAGCGCGCGGGCGCCGTCCACCGGAAATCGCTCGGCGCACCCGGCGCCGCCGAGCAGCGCGAGCAGCAGCAGCACGCCCGTGCGCGGCATCAGAACGAGAACTGCGCGCGGGCTTCCACGCGCACGCTGTGCCGGACGCTCTTCTGCGTCTTGTCGGCGGTCTGGTTGTAGCCGAGCGACGCCGTGCCGCGGACGTTCTGGCTGAAGTCGTACGAACCGGTGCCGTTCATGGAGATGCGCCTCTCGTCGGTGCGGCTCTGGGCCTGCGCCCCGGGCACGGCGAGGTTCAGCGTCTCGCCGGTGCGGTGGCTGTAGTTCGCGGTCAGGCCGAGCGAGATGTTGCTTCGGATCGTGCTCGTGCGGCCGAGGAACGACACCTTCTGGCCCTGCGAGTAGTTGCGGTTGACCGACAGGTTCACGTCGGAGTTGTTGTCCGTGGTCCGGGAGCGGCCGACGAGCGTGTTGATCCGCTCGCTGCCGCGCAGGTTCATGGAGAACTCCACGCGCGTGCCGTTCTTGAGGCTGCCCGACATCGACAGCAGCGGCTGCCACTGGTTGCTGTTGGAACGGCCCGTCTCGATGGAGTTGGAACTCGCGTACTCCACTTCCACGCCGCGCGTGTACGACGTGCGCAGCTGCGGCGCCTGGAGGAAGCGCGTGAGCCCCACCATCTGCGCCACGTTTCCGTACTCCACCTGCATGCTCGGGAACTGCCAGTTGCGGCGCCGGTTCGAGACGCCGTTCGTGCGGCCCGTCATGTCGGCGTACTGCGCGTTCGTCTGCACCGAGCTGCCCTGCACCAGGTCGATGCGCGTCTGGCCGCGCGTCCGGAACTCGGTGCTGATCATCTCCTGGTTGCCCAGTTCGGGTGCGATGCGCGCCTGGCCCGGTTCGCCCTGGCCCGGGTTCTCGGCGAGGCCGAACAGGTAGAGCGCGCTGGGACTGCCGCGCATGCGGTCGTAGCGGCTGGTCTTGTTCAGCGACGTCTCGGTGGACACGTTGCCGAGCCGGCTCAGCGCCTGCTTCCACGAGAACGGCGGCCGGCGCGGCCGCGTCGGCGGGCCCATGAGGGAGTCGGTACGCGGGGCCGCCACGTTCACGGGCGGGTTCGGCTGGCCGCCCCGGCCGATCGTGTTCCCGCCGAGGCGGTCGAACGGAAGCTCGAACTGCACGGTGGCGCCCTGGTTGTTGCTGATGGACTTCGTCCGCAGGTCGTCGGACAGACGCGCGTCGTTGAGCTGCGAGAAGCCCGAGTTCCACGAAGCGGTCGGCCGAACCCACAGGTTCGCCGGCGCGACGAAGCGCGAGTTCAGCGTCTGGCGCCACGACGTCAGGTGGCCGAAGTTCAGGAACCGGGTCGTGGGGAAGTTCTCGAGCGCGAGGTCGTTGTGCCCCTCGATGTGGTGCTGCAGCGCCTCGAACGGCCGCGTGTCCGCCCCGAAATCGAGCGTCGACGTGCGCCCGCGCGTCTGGTTCTGGAGCACGAGCGTGTCGCGGTTGTCGCTCGGACGCAGGTACGTGTCGCCGCGCCGGGTCTGCACGTTGTACGTCCAGTACACGCGGTCCGGCAGCGGGTAGAACTTCATCTTCGTGCTCGGAAGGTTCAGCGGAAGCAGCCGGCGTGGCGAGACCGTGTAGCTCACGTTGCCGGCCACCGACACGGAGCTGTCGAGCCCCGTGGGACTGAGCGACTTCGAGTCCGTGCGCTGCCAGCTCGCCGACACGCCGCCGATCGTGTAGCGCAGGAACGGATTCGAGCGCTCGCTCCACGCCCGCGAGTAGTTGGTGCCGATCGTGCGCGTGGTGTTGCGCGTCTCGCTGGCGCGCGCCGCGGCCGCGTCACGCACCACGTCGTCGCCGGCGTTGAACCGCGGCGTCAGTACGTTGCGCGAGTACGTGACGTTCACGGGCAGCTGGATGCCGGTGCCTTCGAAGAAGCGGTGCACGTCGAACCCGCTGGTCACCGTGAGCGCATCGGTGCGGCTGCCGGAGCCGCGCTGCTCGCCGACGCTCAGGAAATCCGCGCCACGGGAGTTCCACGACACGTTGTAGCGCATCAGGTTCGCGACGTTGCCCTTGACGTTGATGCGATCCGCGAGGCCCATGTCCTTCGCGACATCCCTCGCGCGGATCTCGTCGAACCACAGTTGGCCGGACGAGAAGCGGGGCGCGCCCGGCCCGCTGATGAGCCCGAACGAGATGCGGCGGATGCGCGTGAACGAAGGCGTCCCCTTGATGATGAGCGAGTCCCCCGTTTCGCCGTCCTGCGTGCGGTACAGGATGGGGGCCTTCTGCGGGAAGTCGTCCGCCAGCTTGAAGCGCGACAGGTGCGCGAGGTTCGCGTTGATCAGTCGCCAGTCGATCGCCTGCGGGCGCGACGACGGCGGCACGCGGCGTTTGATCTCGTAGTAGTTCTGACCGCGTTCGTCCGAGGCGAATCTCACGAAGTAGCTCAGGTCGTGCTGCGCCGGGTCGTACCCGGGGATCTCGTAGCCGGCGGCGTACCAGCTCAGTGTGCCGTAGCGGCTGTAGTTCTCCTCGAGCGAAAACGTCTTGTACGCCTCGATCGTGTCCGCGGGCTGCAGCTCGGTGAACTCGAGCGCCAACGACTGCTCGCGCCGCACCAGCTCGAGGTTGCCCGAACGCGTCTTGCCCGGATCGAACGGCGCCGTGTAGACGTCGGCGTTGTCGACCGTGTTCACGGAGTTCAGCGTGGCCGTGGTGCCGCTGGAGTCACGCTGCGCTTCGGTCAGGTCGGCCAGCTGCCAGCGGCTGCCCACGATCTCGAGCCCGCCCAGCATGATCATGGGCGTGCCCTTGTGAGCCTGGCCGGCCGCGAGGTTGTCGTAGTCGGGCTTGCGCACGCCCTCGAGCCAGATGCGCAGGTGCCGCGCGATCGTGAGGTCGGGGCTGCCGAACTGCACGCGCAGGCTGTCGGTGATCGGAATGCGGTAACGCCGCCAGCCGTTGTTCTCGGCCGGCTTGAAGTCCGCGATCACGCGCGGATCGTCCCGGAAGCGTGCGTACACGTCGGTGTTCAGGTAGCGGTACGTGCTCGACGTGTCCTGCAGGTCGATCGTGTACTCGTAGTAGTTCTCCTGGACGTCGAGGCTGCCGTTCTGGTTCAGGTCCTCGGTGTCGGGCGTCGGGTTGATCACCTTGTTCTTCTCGACGCCGTTCGTGGTGATCCACCGGTACGGATCCATCTCGTCGGGGAAGTCGCTGTTCGGGCTCGCCCAGTCGTCGCCTTCCGGATCGGTGTCGGACGCGGTGCGCAGGTCGGCCTTGTGGGCCCGGTCCTCGTCGGCGCTGAGCTTCTGGTCGTACCCCGTGTCCTCGTCGTTGCCCTCGGCCACGGACAGCTGGCGGTCCGGGATCCGGTCCTCCGTGTCGGGCGGCCCGCTGTTCGGGGGGCGGTTCGGTGCCCGCATCTGGTCCTCGGACACCACGCCGAGGTCCAGGTGCAGCTTCACGCCGTCACCGCGGATGCGCGGCTCCTCGATGCCGCTGTGCCGGTCGCGGAAGTCGTTCACCCACACCTCGATGAACTGCGACCGCGACAGGTCGATGCCGACTTCGTCGAGCGGGTACGTGAGCCCGGCCCACATCGTGTCGGTCGGTGCGAAGCCCGTGGGGGTCCGCGGCATCGAGATCGCGAGCGCCTGGCGCGCGTTCTTCGCGCCCTGCGCCTCGGACAGGTTCGGCCGCAGCATCCACTCCTTCACCACGGTCGGCGGCGTGTACCAGTGGATCTCGCCGTTCCACTGCCCGGGCAGGTTCGTGAACTGCTGCGTCCCCACCGCGCGCCCGCCCACGACGCTCAACGCACGCGAGGGCACGCTCGACCAGCGCCAGCGCTCGGGCGTCATCGGCAGCGACACGGCGTCGCGCACGCCCTCCATGTCGTCCAGGTACACCTCGTTCTGCGTGTTCGGGTTCGGGAACGACGCGCCGACCTCGGCCTGCACCTCGAGCTCGGACGCCATCGTCGTGCGCACGCCGGGCAGGCGGTCGGCCGCGCGCGTGAGGAACGAGGGACGGAACTTGAACTCCGAGTTCAGGTCGGTGATCAGCGTGCGCGACGGCTCCTCGCCGAGCCGCGGGCGCAGGTCCTGTGCACCCTTGCTCTCGTACATGAACGCGCCACCCAGGCTGCGATCGCGGCCCTGCAGCGTGAACGAGCTGCCGAGCAGCGTGCGCCCGGCCTGCGCGAACAGCGGGGCGTACGCGTAGTCGATGTTCAGCTGGTCCGTGGGGCCGAGCTGGCGCTTCAGCGTGACGCGGCCGAGGTCGTAGTCGATCGTGTAGTCGCGGTCGCGCGTCCAGCGCTCCCCGTTCACGG
This sequence comes from Candidatus Eiseniibacteriota bacterium, assembly GCA_044222045.1. Lineage (GTDB taxonomy): Bacteria > Eisenbacteria > RBG-16-71-46 > RBG-16-71-46 > RBG-16-71-46 > JBGAMH01. The sequence goes on along the minus strand of JBGAOB010000030.1, from coordinate 6,595 downwards.
TGACGGCCTCGGAGCCCTCGGTGATGTTCGTACGGCCCAGCGAGACGTCCTTCGTCGCGCCCGCGCGACCGGCCACGAAGTCGACGTCGATGAAGTAGCGGGCGTCCGATCGCTGGCCCGTGTATCGGTCGTAGATCTCGGGGTTCGGCTCGGTCTCGGATTCCGCGGCGCCGACGAGCTTGGCGCGCCGGTTCAGCACGCCGTCGATCGCCGCTTCGAACGGGTGCTGGCCGTCGCCGCTGATGCGCGGCGCGAAGGGCCGCAGTTCGTAGAACCACAGCACGCCCGTCTCGGGGAACAGAAAGCCCGTCGCCCCGGACGTGGGCGACGTGCCGTCCACCTTGCCGTCGTGGCCCGCCGGTGCACCGCCGCGCGTCTCGTCGCGATTGTCGAGGCCCAGCACTTCCACGTACGGCACCGGAGGCGGACCCGGCGTGGACGTGACGGGCGGGCTCTCCTGCCCGTGCACGATGTCCATCTTGAACGTGGTCAGGTCGATGTCGTACCCGCCCAGGTAGTAGACGTTCTTGAGCTCGAGTTCGCGCGTGGCGTTGAACGGCGCTTCCGGATCGAACGTCTGCGTCGAGCCGGTCCCGAGCGGCACGAGCAGGCTGCGCGGAGCGCGGAGCATCTTCATGACCACGCGACCCGAGTCGATGTCTCCCGGCGTGTTGTTGAGCGTGGTGCCACCCACGCGCTCCAGGCCCGACACCGGGCTGGAGCCCGAGTACCGCCGCTGCGCATAGGTGACCGCGAGGCACTGGTTGCTGAGCGGGTCGAGCGGCCGGCGCAGCTTGATCAGCTTCACGGGGATGCCGTTGACGAAGTAGCGGTTGGAGATCAGTTCGTAGCCGTCCTCGGCGCCCTGCACGAGCAGGTTGAAGTTGCCGCGGAACGTGGAGTCCCGGGGGATCGGCGCGAAGCCCAGGCCGTCCGGGTCCACGCGGGCGGCGCCGCGAAGGGTGTTGAAGTTGTTCGAGAGGTTGTCGTCGTCCAGGTAGACGCGCAGCGACTCACCCGGCACGTCGGCCACGAAGCCGGCGGCGAGCATCGCGTTCGGGTCGTAGAGGAAGAAGTACTGCCCCTTCACGTACTCGCGCACGTTGATCGGTTCGATCGGGCCGCTGGAGCGGCTCGCGGCGCCCTGGAACGTGGCGCGCTCGCTGCGCCCTTCCTGCCGGCTCGCGAGCATCGTCAGGTCGAGCGGCCCCACCCGCGTGGCGAGCTTCGCGCCGAACAGGCCCTCGTTGCGGCCGCTGTACGACACGTACTGCGTGCCGGGCAGCGCCAGGCTCGTGTTGCCCAGGTCGAGCGCCTGGATGAAGTCGTCCTCGTCGCCCTTGTAGTTGATGGCGATGCGGTTCGCGAGCGGGATCTGGTTCGCCGAGTTCTGGAGCAGGTTCACCTTGATGCGATCCGAGAGCTGCCCCTCGAGCCGGATGTCGAGGTCCTGCTGCATGTCGAGCGTGGGGAACAGCGAGCGCCGCTGGCCGAGCACGCCCTGGTTCACGCCGCTCGCCCAGTTGCTCTGCCCCGACAGTCGGATGTTCTCGGTGCCGGAGACGTTCAGCGCCGGGCCGCCGGGGCCGAGCCAGCTCTGCACGCGGGGCGGCAGCACCTCCGGAAGCTTGAACTGCAGGCCGGTCGTGCGCGCGGCCGGCGTGTTCGCTCCGAGCGAGTTGATGCTCTGCCGGCTCTTGTCGGCCCACGCCCGCTGGAAGCTGGCTCGCATGGCCTCGTGCGACCAGTCCGAGAGCGGCTGCCGGGTCACCACGCCCAGCGGCACCTCGCCGAAGTCCACCGACGAGCGGAAGCTGCCCGAGTCGGGCTCCACGGCCACCTTCAGCTGGCGGCGGTCGCTCGTCGGGTCCACGCGAAGCCCGTACGGGGTGGAGCGCAGCGTGGGCAGCCCCGCCTGCACGAAGCGGTTCTCGAGCGAGAGCCGGGACGCGCTCTTCCACGGGGGCGGCAGGCTGTCGGCCGCGGTCGGGACGTGCTCGGGCCCCCGACGTCCCCCACCGAAGTGCAGGAACCCCGGCAACGCGGCCAGGAGCAGCAGAGTGGGAAGGTGGACGGGATTCGCCATGGAGTTGGTCGAGCGCCCGGGGAGCGGACGGGGCGCGGACGGTATCAGTGGGTCCGGGGAGGGTCAAAGCCTTTGCCGGAGCGCGGTTCGCCCGGTCACGGCGCGTGCTTTCGGGGAGGGTCCGGGTTAGGCTGCGCGGCCGTGAGAATCCTGTCCTTCTACATCCTGCGGTCGCACCTGGTTCCGTTCCTGCTGGGCTTCGGCGTGGTCACGTTCATCTTCGAGATGGACGTGCTCTTCGACTTCATGGACAAGTGGATCAACTACGGGTTCCCCCTGGGAACCGTGGCCCAGATCTTCGGCCTGTCCCTGGGGTTCATCGTCTCGCTGTCCGCCCCCTGCGCCGTGCTCGTGGCCGTGCTGATGGCGTTCGGCCGCCTGTCGCAGGACAACGAAATCACCGCCCTGCGCGCCAGCGGCGTGAACCTGTTCCGCGTGATCCTGCCGGTACTCGTGCTCTCGGGCGTGCTCGCCGTGGGCATGATGCTGTTCAACAACTACGTGTATCCCGAGTCGAACCACCGGCTGATGAACCTGATGGTGGACGTGGCGCGCATGAAGCCCACGGTGCGCCTGCAGGAAGGCGCGTTCATCAACGACTTTCCCGGCTACAACCTGCTCGTGAAGTCGCTGAACGGGCAGACGAACGAGATGCGCGGCGTCACGATCTACCAGCTGAACGCCGGCGGCCCGCCCACCACGATCCTCGCCGAGCGCGGCCACCTCGAGTACACGCCCGACGGTTCCACGGCCGTGCTGCGGCTGCAGAACGGCGAGATCCACGAAGTGCCGGCCGACGCGAGCGGGCCGCGCAAGTACCACCGGCTCGTGTTCAAGCAGCACGTCATCTACATCCAGGGCGCGGGCGGGCTGCTGGAGCGCACCGTGCGCAGCTCGCGCACGGACCGCGAGATGAGCGCGGCGGCGCTGATCCAGGAGCGCGCGCAGATGCTGCAGCAGTACGACCGATCGCTGCAGATCCGCCGCCAGCGCTTCGCCGAACTGGGCGCGTCGAACGAGGCGCTCGCCGCGCTCGCGCCCGAGCAGCTGCCGTGGACGCAGCGCGTCGGCGCGATGGCCGCCGGGCTGTTCCACCGACCCGACGCGCTGCAGGGCATGGTCGAGGCGAATCCGGCGCTGCGGCTGGACGCCGACCTGTGGCGCAGCGAGCGGGTGGCGTTGCAGACGCGCATCGCGGCGCTGTCGGTGGAGATGCACAAGAAGTTCGCGCTGCCCGTGGCGTGCGTGGTGTTCGTGCTCGTGGGCGCCCCGATCGGCATGCGCGTGAAGCGCGGCGGTCCGGCGGTGGCGTTCGTGTCGATCGGCTTCTTCCTGTTCTACTACCTCTGCCTGGTCGGCGGTGAGGAACTGGCGAAGCGACTGCTGCTGCCGCCGTGGCTCGCGATGTGGCTCGCGAACATCGTGCTCGGGCTGATCGGCATCGACCGCACGCTCGACGCCTGCGACGTGCCGATACCGTGGCGCTTCGGCCGCCCGCGCGCGCCGAAGGCGCCGCGCGACACGCCGCCAGTGCCGGCCGCCCGCACGGGCACGGCCGCAGCATGAGGATCCTCGACCGCTACCTGCTCCGCGAGTTCGCGGGCTACCTGCTGCTCGGGCTGGCCGGATTCGTCGTGATCTTCGTGGTCGTGGACCTGTTCGAGAAGATCGACGTGTTCCTGGACCACCGCGCGCCACTGCCGCTGGTCGTGCAGTTCTACCTCTACCTGGCGCCCGACGTGGTCGTGAAGGTGCTGCCGGTGGCGCTGCTGCTGGCCACGTTCCTGGCGCTCGGCCAGCTGAACAAGTTCGGCGAACTCACCGCCATGCGCTCCGCCGGCCTGTCGTTGTGGCGCATCCTCGTGCCGGTGTTCGGCGTGGCCGCGCTGTGCTCGATGCTGTCGCTGTTCCTGGGCGAGTACGTGGTGCCCGGCGCGAACCGCACGCGCGACGAGATCTGGGAGGAGAAGATCCAGAGCATCCACCGCCCCAGCGTCACGGAGCGCGCCGACGTCACCTACCTCGGCGAGGGCGGCCGCATCTGGTACATGCGACTGTACCTGGTCGCCGAGAAGCGCATGCACGAGGTGTCGCTGCAGGAGTTCCGCGCGGCAGGCTCGTGCGCCGCATCGACGCCGCCGAAGCCACGTGGGACGGGTCGCGCTGGCAGTTCGTGTCCGGCTACATGCGCACGTTCGACACGCAGGGACGGGAGAAGGCGGAGTTCTTCCCGCGGATGGCCGTGGCGGGACTGGCCGAGCGCCCGGAGGACTTCTCGCGCGACGACATCCGCCCCGAGGAGATGAACTACTTCGAGCTGTCCGCGTACATCACGCGGCTGCGCGCGAGCGGCGCCCGCGTGGCGAACTACCTCGTGGACCTGCACATGAAGCTGGCGTTCCCGCTGATCTGCCTGATCGTGGTGATGATCGGCGGCTCGCTGGCCACGCGCTGCGCATGCAGAGCGCGGCGCTCGGCTTCGGCCTGTCGATCGCGATCGCGATCCTCTACTACGCGGTCATGCGTGCGGGCCAGGCGCTCGGGCACAACGGCGCGCTGCCGCGCCGCGGCGTGGATGGGCGACATGATCTTCGGCGCGATCGGGCTCGTCATGCTGCGCGAGGCGCAGAAGGCGCGCGATCGCCGGCGGCCGCGGCCGGAGCCGCCGGATTCCCTACACGCGGAACGCGTGCTCCACCGCGTCGAGCGTGGCGCAGAACGCGACGTCGCGCGCGAACTCGGGACCCAGCGCGCTCAGGTACCGCGCGGTGCGAGGCGCCTCGACGCGCGCGCGCGCTCGCGGTCGCGTCCGCGGGCGCGCCAGGCGCGTGACCAGCTTTGCGGCGCCCCCGTCGAGCGCGGCGCCCTCCCGCGCGAGCGCGGCGCACAACCAGCCGGCGCACGCGGCGTCCTCGAGCGCGAAGCGCCCGAGTTTGCCCGCGCACACGACGTGCAGGCGCTCGGCGCCGCACGGCACGCAGCGCGGAGGCGTTCACGAACGCGCCGAGCCAGCGCGCGCGCGTCGAGCGCGTCGAGCAGCGCGCGCGAACCGTTCGTCGATGCGAACGCGAGCGTCCGCCCCTCGACGACCTCGCGCCCGAACTCGAACGGCGAGTTGCCGCGATCGAAGCCCGCGACGATGCGGCCCTCGCGCTCGCCGCAGACCAGCGCGCGCGTTCGCGATGGCGCAGCGCCTCGGCGGTGTCGCCGTAGGGCACGACGCCGGCCGCGCCGTTCGCCAGTGCGACGGTGAGCGGGTCGTCGCGCGCAGCACGTCGATCGCGACCCCGATCCAGCCGGGTCCGCCCGCGGCGCCGGGCGCCGAGGCGTCAGCGACACGCGGACGATCATCGTGCCCGGCGCTCTAGCCGCGCGCCGCGGCGGCTTCGGCTTCGCGCTCCTTGAACAGCTCTTCCACGAAGCGCGTGTCGATGTTGCCCGCGCGGAAGCGCGGGTGACGCAGCGCGATCTTGTGGAACGGGATGGTCGTCTTGATGCCCTCGACCACCATCTCGTCGAGCGCGATCTCGGCTCGGCGGATCGCTTCGGCGCGGTCCTTCCGTACGCGAAGAGCTTGCCGATCATCGAATCGTAGAACGGCGGGATGGCGTAGCCGCCGTACACGTGGTCGTCCACCTGGGCCGCCCGGCTTGTGCCAGTACGTCACCACACCGGGGCTCGGGCGGAAGCCGCGCTCGAAGTCCTCGGCGTTGATGCGGCACTCGATCGCGTGCCCTTCCCAGCGCACGTCCTCCTGCCGGAACGACATCTTCTCGCCCGCGGCGACGCGCAGCTGCTTCACGAGGTCGATGCCCGTCACTTCCTCGGTCACCGGATGCTCGACCTGGATGCGCGTGTTCATCTCCATGAAGTAGAACTTGCCGTCGGCGTCGTAGAGGAACTCCATCGTGCCGGCGTTGCGGTAGCCGATGCTCGCGGCGCCGCGCGCGGCGAGCGCGCCGATCTCGACGCGCTGCTCCGGCGTGAGGATCGAGGCCAGCGCTTCCTCGATCAGCTTCTGGTGGTTGCGCTGCACGGAGCACTCGCGCTCGCCGAGGTGCACGACGTTGCCCTCGCCGTCGCCGAACAGCTGGAACTCGATGTGGCGCGGCTGGACGATGTACTTCTCGACGTAGACCGCGCTGTTGTTGAACGCGGCGCCGGCCTCCGCCTGCGCGATGCCGAAGCCCGCGCGCAGCTGGCGTTCGTCCCACGCGATGCGCATGCCGCGGCCGCCGCCGCCGGCGCTCGCCTTCACGATCACGGGGAAGCCGATCGACTTCGCGATCGCGACGGCTTCCTCGATGTCCTCGATGATGCCGTCCGAGCCGGGCACCATGGGCAGGCCCGCGGCCTTCATGGTGCGTTTGGCCTCGGCCTTGTCGCCCATGCGCCGGATCATCTCGGGCGTCGGGCCGATGAACGTGAAGCCGCTCGCGCCGCACACTTCGGCGAAGTGCGCGTTCTCGGACAGGAAGCCGTAGCCCGGGTGGATGGCCTCGGCGCCCG
>JBGAOB010000406.1:0-3000 GCA_044222045.1 Candidatus Eiseniibacteriota bacterium | reverse complement strand
CGACTCCGACGCCGCGCGCGCGCTGGCCGCCGCGGGCGCCGAAGTGGTCGCCGCCGACACCGACGACCCCGCCTCGCTGGACCGCGCGTTCGCCGGCGCCTACGGCGCCTTCTGCGTGACCAACTTCTGGGAGATCCTGGACGTGGCGCGCGAACAGAAGCAGGCGCGCGCCATGGCGCAGGCCACGAAGCGCGCGGGGCTGAAGCACGTGGTGTGGTCCACGCTCGAGGACACGCGCAAGGACGTGCCGCTCTCCGACGACCGCCTGCCGACCCTGTACGGCCAGTTCAAGGTGCCGCACTTCGATTCCAAGGGCGAGATGGACGCGGTGTTCGCGGCCGAGGGCGCGCCGACCAGCTTCCTGCGCGTGGCGTTCTACTGGGAGAACTTCATCCACTTCGGCATGGGTCCGCGCGCCGGCGCCGACGGATCGCTCACGCTGGCCATGCCGCTCGGCGGCGCGAAGCTGCCCGGCATCGGCACCGCGGACATCGGCAAGTGCGCGTACGGCGTGTTCCGCCGCGGCCCGTCCACCGCGGGCCAGTACTTCGGCATCGCCGGCGACTCGCTGAGCGGGCCCGACATGGCGGCGGCCATGGGCCGCGCGATGGGGCGCACGATCGCGTTCCAGGACGTGCCGTTCGACGTGTTCCGCGGCCTCGGGTTCCCCGGCGCCGAGGACCTCGGGAACATGTTCCAGCACCACCAGATCATGGGCGAGACGTTCCAGCGCGCCCGCGATCCGCAGGTGGCGCGCGCGCTCGACCCGAGCGTGCAGACGTTCGAGCAGTGGCTGGCCGCGAACGCCAGCCGCATCGCCATCGCCTAGTCGCAGCCCGTACACGAACGGCCGCGGTTCCCGGGAGGGAGCCGCGGCCGTCTTCGTCGGTGGCGTCGCCGCGCCTAGCGATGCACGGGCGAGTACGCGACGCCGTCCGGGCTGCTCTGCGCCGCCACGCGGCCCAGCGTCTCGCCGCTCTCCAGGTCGAGCACCAGCACCGAGTCGTCGTTGCGCACCGTGACGAACGCCCAGCGCCCGCCCGGGTGCGGGAACACGCCCGCCGTGGACGGCTCGGCGACCAGCGTCTTGCCGAGCGGGATCGAGCGCGCCACCTTGCGCTCCTTCACGTCGAGCAGCACCAGCGCGCCCGAGGCCGCGTGCGGTACCAGCGCGTAGCGTCCGTCGGGCGTGAACTGCACGCGGTAGGGAAAGCCCGGCGACGGGACGCGCGCCGCCACCGTGAGCGACTCCGCGTCGATGATCGTGATCGTGTCCTCGGCGCGGTTGCCCGCCACCACCCAGCGCCCGTCCGGCGAGACGCCCACGCCCTCGCATTCCTTGCCCGTGGGGATGTCGGCGAGCTTCTCGCCCGTGGCGAAGTCGAACGCGCTCACGCTGCCCGCCGCCATGTTGGAGCAGTAGATCCGCTTGCGGTCGGCCGACAGCGCCAGCATGTGCGAGAGCCGGTTGCCCGTGCGGATCACGCGCTCGACCTTGCCCGTGACCGTGTGCACCACCAGCAGCGCGCTGTCCGCCTCGGCCGTGCACACCACGCGCGCGTCGTCGACCCAGCGCACGTCGTGCGGCTTGCTGTAGGGCGCCAGGTCGAGCGTGCGCAAAGTTTCGCCCGAAGGCAGCGCGATCACGCTGAGCCAGTGCTGCGGCTCGCCCGGGCGCGCGTAGTTGGTGACCACCACCGTGCGCCCGTCGGGCGAGACCGCCGCCTCGTGCGGCGCCGCCACCACCGGCACGTGCTTGTAGGCCTGCATCGTGCCCAGGTCGACCAGCGTGATGCTGTCCGATTTCTGGTTCACCACCACCACCGTACCCGTGAGCTTCGCGCCCGGCTTGGCGAGCGCCGGAGCGGCGAGGGCGGTGGCGACGGCCGTCGCGACGGCGAGGACGAGGGCGAACGTGGCGGTCGTGAAAGCGGGCATGGGTCGCTCCGGTCGGTGGGGGATCGCGTCGAACGTCGCGCACCCTGCCCGCGCCCGCGACCCGCGGCAACCGCGCGCGCCCGAGCGCGGCGGAAGCCCGGGCGAACGGGCCCGCGCGGGTGTCGTGCGCCGCCGTGTGACGCTCGGCGCGCCCGGCCGTATCAGCATCGGGCGGCCGCCGGGGTGGCGCCGCGGACCGGGGGAAGCACGCACGTGTGGCCGACGCTGCTCGCGAACATGCTGTCCTGATCGGTTCCGCCGCGCTGGTGGCGACCATGGCCGTGAGCGACGGGCTCATGACCGAGTTCGCGCGCGGCATCGTGCTGCGCGAAACCTCCGTGCAGGTCGTGGACGTGAGCCCGCGCTTCAGCCGCTACGAACGCGGCGAGTGGGTGCCCGTGCGCGACTACCCCATCTTCGGCGACGCCGACGTCGAGGAGTTGCGCGCGCAGGTGAGCGGCGTGCACACCGTGATGCTATCGCTCGGCGGGCGCGCCACCGTGCGCCTGCGCGGCGTCGAACAGCGCGCCAGCCTGTCGTTGGGCACCGCCAACCTGTTCGACGTCGGCACCGTCGAGGTCGGGGCCGGGCGCTGCTTCACCAGTGTCGAGGCCGAACGCAACGCCCCCGTGGTGGTGGTCAATCACGCGCTCGCGCGCGAGCTGTCGCCCGGCCGGGACCCGTACCAGCTCGTCGGCCGGCAGATCCGCGTGAACCACCGCACGCGCGTGGTGGTCGGGGTGCTCGCGCCGCAGCCCTTCGAGGATCCCGACGAACCCTCGTGCGCCGTCTTCGCGCCCATCCGGGCCGCCGCCGCGCTGCTGCCCCCGCCGTCGGGCGGCCGATTCGCACCCTCGGTGCGCCTGATCGCCTCCGGGGTGGAGGACGTGGAGCCCGTGCGCGACGCCGTGACCGACTGGCTCACGCGCCGCTACGCGCACTGGGCCGACCGCGTGCGGGTGACCGTCGGGCTCGAGCAGCTCGCGCAGGTCGAGCAGGGCTTCATGCTCATGAAGCTCTTCGTCGGCGCGCTCGTCGGCATTTCGCTGCTGGTGGGCGGCA
>JBGAOB010000029.1:0-25921 GCA_044222045.1 Candidatus Eiseniibacteriota bacterium | reverse complement strand
CGGGGCGTCGGGTGATCGGACGCGCTTAGGGTCGCGCCCGGTTGGTGAGGGTGACCGACCCGGTCGTCAGAACCCCCACGCCACGCCGAAGCGAGCGCCCATGCCGTCGGCCTTCACGGTCTCGCGGATGGTGCCGCCGAAATCCAGGTCGTCCACGTCGCGGTGGAGCTCGCCGCCGTTCACGTAGACCTCGCCCGTCAGCCGCGTACGGCCCGACAGCGGGACGGCCGCGCCGCCCCACGCCTGCCAGCCCCAGCCGCCGAACGTCGCGTCGTAGTCGGTGTTGGTCTGGAAATCCTTCGCGTGCAGGAACATCAACTGGTAGCCGAGCGAGCCGCCGAAGTACGGCACCACGCCCATGTCGTCGTTGCCCTGCACCTGGGCGAACGCGTACACGGGCAGGAAGTGCGTGGAGACCTCGCCGAGGTTCTCCTCGACTTCGATGGGCACGCCGCCCGGGCCGTTGGAGCGCCGCGTGATGGTGCTGGTGTTGCTGGACTTGTGCGCCCAGTCGACGCCGGCGCCGAGCTGGAAGTTGGGCGTGAGCAGCGGGCCGCCGCGCACGCCGACCAGGAACTGCGGCTTCACGTCGCCGTCGAGGTCGTACCAGCCCATGTGCAGCTGGCTCACGCTGGCGGCGTCGGGGGCGCGACGGCCCCACGAGTTGCCGCGGCGCGGGCGGTAGCGCACGTCGTAGCGCGTGCTCGCCAGCGTGCCGGCGGCGCGCAGGCCCAGCACGGCGCCGTCGATCAGGTCGCGGACGGGCGACTCGTGCACCGCGAGCGCCGGCGCGGTCGCCACGACGGGCGTCATGTCCACGGCGAGCGTGGAGGCCGGGAGCGCGAAGGCGGACGATTCCACCTTGCCCTGCGTGGACGCGTCGTCCACCGCCAGGGTGCAGGCGGGGACGGTGTTGCCGATTTCGGTACCGGCGAACGCGGCGCTCGCAACCACGAGTGCGGCGGTCACCGTCGTCAGAGTCGTCGTGCGGATGTTCATGGTTCCTCCTTGGGCGGCCGGCCCATGACCGGACACCGGTCTCGCTTCGCATCATGGCACGCGCCGTGCCGGGAGGCCCGCCCGGGGGCAACACCCATGTGGCGACTCGCGTAACGCGCGTGTCCACACCGGGTGAAGCCATCTCGAGCCCGCTCCGACGTGGCCGGTGCGACGCGACCTGTTGCAGGCCCGCCGCACCCGCGACACGAGCCGCCCGACCCGCGCGGATCCGCCCGTCCGCGACACGAAACCGATTCGGTCACCACCCCAACCCCCGGGGCCGCCCTGGCCTCCCCGCTGTCGGCCGTGCGCCGATTCGATATGGCGACGCGCGGCGCAGTGCGGATAGGTTCCCGCCCACCATGGACACGTTCGACCGCCGCATCGTTGGAACCCTGCTGTTCGTCGCGCTGTTCGCCGCGACCGCCGGGCGGACGCCGCTCGCCCGCGCCGCCGGCCCCGGCCCCACGCTGGCCACCGAGGACACCATGCGCACGTCGGTGCCCGAGGTGCTCGTGCGCGCACCGCGCGTGACGCTGGACGAGATCCTCGACCGCGTCGCGCGCGGCGAGGCGCGCCGCGAATCGGCGCTCGTGGACATGAGCTTCGTCGCGTCGTTCCGCGCGCTGCGCGACGACAAACCGGGACAGCCCCCGCAGCTGGTGCGGGAAACCGTCTACAAGGTCTACAAGAAGCGCCCCGATCGTTCGCGCGGCGTGCTGCTGCGCGACTGGCGCGCCAGGCCGAAGAAGTCGAACGCCGAGGTGCGCATGACGTTCGGCTCCAGCATGGGCGAGCAGGCGGTGAACTTCGCGTTCCGTCCCGAGGGGCGGCGCGACTTCAAGTTCCGGATCGTGGGCCGCGACCTGGTGGGCGGGCACCTCGTGTACCGCATCGCGTTCGAGCCGAAGTCCGTGCTCGACCCGGGCAACCCCGACGGGCTCGTGTGGGTGGACACGAACGACTTCGTGATCGTGCGGCAGGAGATCTCGTGGAAGCGCTCGCCGGTGCCCGTGCTGCTGCGCTCGCTGCCGAGGCTGGTGATCGAACGCGGGCGCGTGGGCGAACACTGGGTGATGAAGCGCATGCTGCTGCGCGGCGAGCTGACGATCCCGATCCCCGAGTTCGGCCGCAAGTTCGACATGGCGTGGCGCTTCGACGACTACACCATCAACACCGCGCTGCCCGACTCGCTGTTCCCCGCGAAGGGCCAGTCGGCCCGGCCGATCGACGAGGAGGACCTGTGATGCGCGCGCTCGTGCACGGGCACTCCCGCCTGCCCGGCGCGGCGGCGGCGGTCGCGTTCGCCGCGCTCGCGCTGCTCGCACCGCTCACCGCGCGCGCGCAGGCACCGGCCGACAGCTCGCTCGACGCGTACGTGCGCCGGCTCGCCGACTCCACCGACGCCTACTTCCGCGAAGCCACGGCGCCGCCCGACACCACCGGGCTCGATTCCACGCTCGTGTACCTGCTCGCCCACCCGAAGGCCGAGCCCGGCCGGGCGTCGTCGTCGCTCGGGTTCGGCCCCTGGCTGCGCTTCAACCGCGGCGACGGCGCCGTGCTGGGCGGCGCGGCCACGCTCGGCTCGGCTCGGCGCGCGGGTGAACTCGCCGGCCGGCTCGCATGGGCGAACGGCCCGAACGACCTGCTGGGCCGCGGCGAGTACCGCAAGCGCTGGCGTGACGCCTCCACCGACCGCGTGTGGGCGTTGACCGCCGGCGGCGGCCGCGAGACGCGCTCGTTCGACCGCGACCACTGGGACGAGATCTACTCGTCGATCAGCGCCGCGTTCTTCGGCGGCGACCGCCACGACTACGTGCGCCGCGACGGCTGGAGCGCCACGTTCGAACGCACCACGCCCGCGTGGCACGCGCGCTCCACGTGGCGCGACGAGCTGGAATCGTCGCTGCCCGTGAGCGCCCCGTGGACGCTCGGCGGCGGCCGCGCGGAACGCCGCACGATCGCGCCCGCCGCGTTCGGGCGCGTACGCGAACTGGCGCTGGGCGGCGGCGCGCGCGTGGGCCGGCTGCCGGTGACGGTGGAAGGCACGTACGCCACGAGCGGGCGCGCCACGGGCAGCGACCTCACGTACCGGCGCATGCGACTGGCCGCGGCCGGCGACTTCGCGCTGGGGCGCCACGTCGCGATCGCACCGCAGATCGAGTACGGGCGACTGCGCGGCACGCCGGTGCCGCAGGAGGCGTTCTTCCTGGGCGGCATCTCGTCGCTGCGCTCGCTCGATTCCCAGGCGCTGCGCGGCAGCGGCAAGACGTTCGCGCGCGTGGACGCCGTGCTCGCCGACGACGTGCTGGAGCTGATGCGCATTCCGCACCCGCCCGCGTTCCCGGTGCAGGTGGCGGCGTTCGCGGCGAGCGGCGCGGTGTGGGGTCGCACGAGCGACGGCACGCTCGCGCCGTACCGCGACCTCGCGGCGGTCACGCCGCGCGACTGGCCCGTGCGGCGCGAATGGCTGAGCGAGGCCGGCGTGTCGGTGATGTGGCGTCCCGGGCTGCCCGAGCCCGACTGGTTCATGCGCTTCGACTACACGTGGCCGCTCGGCGCCGACGAGCGCGAGCCGCGCTGGTCGCTGTCGTTCCAGCGCGTGCTGAACCTGGTGAAGCGCGTGGGCGACTGAGCGCGCGTCGCACGCGGGGCCCGTCGCGATTCGCTCGCGGCGGGCCCCCCGCGTTTCACCGCACCCACGCCACGCGCGCGGTCGCGGTTTCGGCGCCGGCGCGCAGACGCGCCAGGTACACGCCCGCCGGCAGCGACGACGACGGCGACCAGTGCACGTCGTGCTCGCCCGCGGCACTCGGGCCGTGCGCCAGAGTCGCGACGCGGGCGCCGCGCAGGTCGAACAGCTCGAGCCGCGCTTCGGCCACCGCGGGCTGGGACCATCGCAGCACCAGCGCGCCGCGCGCGGGATTCCCGCCGGACACCGCGAGCCGCAACGCGCCGTCGACGCGCACCGGCGGTGCGTCGAGACGTGCGGCGATGCAGCTGTCGGGGATCTCGCGCGACACGATGCTGATGGCGCGGAAGAACGCGGGCGTCACCACCGCGAGATCCCCCACGGTGGCGATCAACCCCGACGCGCCCGTGCACGCGCTCACCCACGGGCTGAAGCCGAAAGCCCCCTGGCTGCTCACCACGAACGCGCGGTCCGAGTAAGGGTCCTGCGCCGTGAGCCACTCGCCCACGCCGTAGCGCGTGTTCTCGAGTCCCGGGAAGCCGCCGTAGGGCGACGACACGATGCGCGCGCCGTTCGTCTGGTCGCGCTGCATGGTGGCCACGGCCTGCGGCGACAGCACGTGCGCGCTGCCCAGGTGACCGCCCTGCGACAGCATCGCCACGAAGCGCGCGTAGTCGCGCGCGGTGGAGCGCGCGCCCCCCGCGATCAACGGGTTCGAGCCGCCGCCGTAGAACGTGTCGTTCATGCCGAGCGGGGCGGCGATGCGGTCGTGGAAGAAGTCCGCCCACGACCGGCCGCTCACCACCTCGGCGATGCGCCCGGCCACCTGCATGGACGTCTGGCCATAGACGAACGCGGTGCCGGGTGCGTTCTGGAGCGGCGTGCGGAGCGCGATGCTGTCCACGCACTGCGCGAGCGTGAGCGACGTGTCGGTGGCGTAGGGCGAGTTCGAGGGCAGCCCCGAGGTGTGCGACCAGAGCTGCCGGATCGTCATCGACCCCTTCACGCCGGTGAACAGCGGCAGGTACGTGGACACGTGGTCGTCGAGCGAGACCTGGCCCGCGTCCACCAGCGTCATGAACGCGGCGGCGCTCATCCACTTGGACGACGACGCGATCAGGATCTGCCGCGTGGGCGTCATGGGCAGCACGGAGCGCTGGTAGACCGTCGTGGTGTCGCGCTGCACGACCAGCGTGGCGCCGTTCGCGCCCCACGGCGTGGCGGTCATGATCGAGTCCAGCGCGGCGAAGTCGTATGCCCGCGCCGTGGCGGCGGACAGGATCAGCAGCAGCGTCGTGAACAGTCGTGCGGCCCGGGATGGCATGCGTGCGTCCTCCGTGGGGTCGAAGCGCGGCCGGCGGTGCGCGGGGGATGCCGGTGGTCGGGGTTTCGTCCGCCGGAAGCGACGGGTTCAGCCGGACGTGCGCGGCGCGCGGGCGTCTGCGCGAAGCGAGCCCCCGGCGGATCGCTCCGCCGGGGGCCGATCGCGCCGCTCGTCTCCCCTTGCCCTGGCACCTTCACGAGTCGGCGCGGTGTGCGGCGCGCGTCAGCGGACGCGAGCGTTGTGCTTGAGGCGGTGGATGTGGCGGCTCTGGCGGTTCTGCGCGTGGCCGAGACGGGCGCGCTCGCCCGGCGTCACCACGCCGTCCGCCTTGGCGCGACGCTCCATGCGGTTCACGTGACGCTGGCCGGCGCGCAGGCGGGCCGCCTCGCCGCGCGTGAGCTCGCCGCTGCGGACGCCCTGCTGGATGCGCGCGTGCTGCCGGGCCTCGCGGCGATCCACGCGCGGGGTCGCCGGGTTCGCCGAAGCCACCGCCACCGTCAGCATCGCCAGCGCCGCCACCATCGTGATCATCCGGATCGCCTTCATCGCATCCTCCTCGCGGTCTCGCCGCATGTGGCGGGCCTCCGCCCGCCGGGCCGTTTCCCCTGTCCTCGCCCCTCTCGGCGTGGTCGCACGGCAGGAGAGCAGCCCGTGTGCCGCGGGCGGCCCGAGGGCAGATCCGACTCGGCCGCAACGCGTTGGCGCGCTTGTTCCGGGCCTGTTCGGCGGCCGGAGTGTCCCGCGGGGTGCAGGGCCGAGCCGGGTGAGTGCACACGCAGGGGCAGGTGCGTGCACTTTCCGCATGCGACTTCGTTCTCTGGATGCACCCGCCCCATCCGGAGGACCTCGATGCGCCGAATCCTGCTGCTCGCCCTGCTGCTCCTCGCCGCGCCCGTCACCGCCCGCGCCCAGTGGGTGACCGCGCTGAATGCCGACAACCACGCCTGCAATGCGATCCGCGGGCAAACGGACCCCATCGTCGTGCCCGACGGCCAGGGCGGCGTGATCACGGCGTGGCGCGACGTGCGCTCGGGCTCGCGCTACGAGATCTACGCGCAGCACACCGACGCGAACGGCTACAACCTGTGGGGCGCGCAGGGCACGGTCGTGGACACGTCGCTCGGCACGCTCGCCGAGCTGCACGCGTGTTCGGACGACTCCGGTGGCGTGATCCTGGTGTGGTACCGCGCCACGATCACGAACCCCAAGCGCCTCATCGCGCAGCGCATCGACGCGAACGGCCAGCTGCGCTGGGCGCCGGGGTACCGCGTGAGCACGCTCGAGAACACGCAGACGTTGCCGCGCGTGGTGGCCGACGGGCAGGGCGGCGCGCTCGTGATCTGGGCCGGCTGGATCGGCGCGTCGGCCGTGGCCAACATCGACGGCCAGCGGCTCGATCGCAACGGCACGCGGCTGTGGTCGGCCTCGGGCGATTCGGTGATGGCGCGCGGCGAGGTGCGAAGCCTGGTGATGGTGCGTCGGGCGGCCGGTGGCGCATACATCGGCTACTGGCGCAGCAACGGCGTGATCAGCGCGTGGGCGATCGACAACGACAACCACGGCCTGTGGACCGGCCCCGACTCGATCACCACCGCACCCATGAACACCGCTCCGCCGGCCATCGGCGGCACGGCCACGAACGACGGCGCGGTGTTCTGGGTGGGGGACGGCACGAAACTGCTCACTCGCAAGTTCGACGACTCCGGCGCAGCGTGGTCGTCGTCGCGTTGGGTGGCCACGCACGCGTACACGAAGAACGTGCCCCGCATCGTCACGGACGGGGCGGGCGGCGCGATCGTGAGCTGGCGCGACGGCCGGCCCGGCGACACGTTCAGCGCATACGCCCAGCGGATGGCCGCGGACGGAACGCCCGGGTGGACGCCCGACGGCGAGCGCGTGGGCACACCGATCACCCTGAACGGCGGAGGCCACGCGCTGGCGGCCGACGGGCTCGGCGGTGCGTGGATCGCCACGAGCGGTTATCCCGGCGAATGGGTGCAGCACATCTCCAGCACCGGCGCGAAGTGGCTGCCCGAAGGCGGCGTGAACATCTCGTCCACGGCCAGCTACTTCGGCTACGACACCGGCACGATCCTGCCGGGCACGGGTGGCAGCTGGATCCTGGCGATACAGGACGACACGCAGGGCGCGACCGCCGAGGACATCACGCTCAAGCGCTTCTTCGGCGACGGCTCGCTGAGCACCGTGGGCGTCCGCGGCACGCCGGCCGACGCACCGTCGCTCGCGCTGTCCGCGGGCCCGAACCCGGCGCGAGACCGCGCCACGCTGCGCTTCGTGCTGCCGCGCGGCGGGAGCGCCCGTCTCGAGGTGTTCGGCCTGCGCGGCGAGCGCGTGGCCACGCTCGCCGACGGCGCGATGGACGCCGGTGCGCACGCGAGCACGCTCGACCTGCGCGCGCTGCCGCCGGGCGTGTACCACGCGCGGCTCGTCACCGACGCGGGCACGGCGACCGCGCGGATCGCGCACGTGCGATAGAACGCACGGGGCGCGGCGCCCCGCGAGTGCGGGCAAACCCCCACGCGCGCCGCGGGCACCGCCCGCGCCCCACGCCTGCGAAACGGCCACCATCGGATGCCGAAGGTGGCCGACTTCGCGAGGGCGCGCTTCAGGTGGAGCGCTTCGCCTCGCGCCTGGCCGCTTTCGCCTCGATCTGCAGGCGCTTCTTCTCGAACCGCGCGCGCAGGTCGGGCGGCATCTCGGCGGGCCAGTCGGCCGCCGCCCGGTCGCCGGCGTCCTTCCAGTCCACCGCGTGGACCTCGCGTCGCAGCACCACGAAGTGCACTTCGAGCTCCGCGGAGTCCGGCAGCGCGAGCGAGTCGGCGATCTGCATCATGCGTTCGAGGCGATACACGCCCGGCGGCATGCCCTTGCGGACCCAGAACCACGTGTAGTCGACGGCCCACGTTTCGGGGCGATCGGTGATCGGCGTGGCCAGGATGCCGTCGGCGACGCACACCGGTTCGCTCGCGAAGTGGCAGCCGCGCGGCATCTCGCTCTTGAACGTGGTGCCCCGGCGGATCTCGCGTCGGGATTTCGCCGTGAGCTGCGGACAGGCCTGCGGCGCGCCGCGCTCGGACAGGAACGCACCCAGGCTGGGCGCGGGAAACGGCTCGCCGGCGCGGGAACGGATCGGCACGCACAACGCGACCGCGGCGAGGAACACCGGAAGTGTGGCTCTCAAGACCGCCTCCTTCTCGGGGGTGCCGGAAACCTAGCCCTCGCCCGCCGGGCCGTCACGCGCGAAGACGGGCGCCTGCTCCGTCGAGGCATCGCCGGGCGCGGTGCGACGTTCGGGCGCCCGTGACGCGCGGCGCACGGCCGGACGGCCACCCCCTCGATCGAGGGGATGGCCGTCGTGTTCAGACCGCGCCGCGATCAGCGAACGATCACGGCCTTCGCGAACGCCCGGTCGCGGCCCTGCGTCAGCCGCACCAGGTACACGCCCGGCGCCAGCCGCGCGTCGGTCATGGGCATCACCTGCGCGCCCGGCTCCGGCGCGCGCAGCGTGCGCGACCACACGCGGCGGCCCGCCACGTCGAGCATGTCGAGCGTGGCTGGCTCGTGCGAAGCGAGCGAGAACACCACGCTCGACGCCGCCGTCGCGGGATTGGGCCGCAGCCCCGCGAGCGCCAGGCGGAACGCGCCCGGCACCGACACCCGCACGTCGCCCGCCGTCGCATCTCCGAAGCGCAGGCGGTAGTCGTAGGCGCTGCCCGCCGTGACGTCGGTGTCTTCCCACGCCACGCGACCCACGCCGTCGGGGGCCACCTGCGCGACCGCGGCCCACGCGCCGCCCACCGGCCGGCGCTCCACCGACACGACGCCCGCCACGCTCACCGACCACTCGAGTCGCACGCGGCCGGGTTGCGCGACCGCGCTCATGAGCGACGCGAGCACGGCGGTGGGCGCATCGCACAGCAGCGCGCTGCGCTCGCCGCGGTTGATGGCGCCCAGGCATTGCGCGATCCGCGCGTACGCCTGCTGCACCAGCGGATCGGAGGCCGGCCGGTGCGACAGCGCGAGCAGCGCCTGGTCGGCGCCCGGCCCCATCGGCAGCTCGAACGTGAACTCGAACGCGTCGCCGTCGTCGATCGTGGCGCCGTCCACGCTGGTGCCGCGCGACCACAACGCGTACAACCACGAGGCCGCGTCGTTCAGCACCGCGCCGTCCGCCTGGAACACGGGATCCGCCGTCGCGGTCCACGGGCGCTTGCTCACGAACAGGTATTCGCGCCCGCCGAGATCGGTCGCGTCGGGAAGCCACGTGCCGTCCACGGTGCCCGGCTGGTACGACGGGTCGAGCGCGTTGCCCGCGTCGTCGGTGACGAGGCGCTCCACGAACGCCAGCGCCAGCGTGTCGCCGGTGCCCTCGTCCACGGCGGTGAGGAACGTGGGAACGTGGCCGGCGTAGCGATACACGCGGCCGATCGCCGGCGGGCCGCCCCCGACGAGTTCGAGCCGCTGGTAGCGGTACGCGAGCCGCGGGTGCGTGCGGTCGAACGTGATGCGCACGTTCGGGAACGAATCGGGGTGCGCGACGGGGTCGATGCCGGCGAAGAAGTCGAAGGCCGCGCCCGCGCCGCCGCCGAAGCCCGTCAGGCCCGCGTCCACGCCGACGAGCCCCGGCCCCGCGTGCACCGGCGAGTCGTCCGCGTAACGGCCCTGCGCGGTCGGAGCCGACACGGGTGCCGGCTGGATCAGCTCCGCCAGCGTGCCGGCCTGGATCGCCGAGCACGTCACGTCCACGGAGCCCGTCAGCCGCACCGGCTGCGGTTCGTTGGGCTGCAGCCCGTGCACGCCGGCCTGCACGTTCGCGAGCAGCGATGCGTACTCGCGCAGCGCATCGGCGCGCGCGTCGGCCGAGCCGACCACGGTGCCGCAGAATCCGACGAGCGGCGAGTTCCACTGCAACGTGACCGACGACTGGTCCACGAAGTTCGCGATCTGGAACAGCGCGCCGGGGCCGAACAGCGCTCCGCCGCACGCACCCGCCCACCACGACGACGGTCGCGGGCAGTCCACCGCGAGGTCGCACACGGGCGGCACGGGCTCGGGCAGCGCGAAGCCGGCGGCCCATCGCCGACGCAACCAGTCGGCCGCGCAGCGGAGCTTCGCGAGCGAGTACAGGCGGCTCGCGCCGCGCTCGACGAGGTAGGCCACGACGACGTCGCGCGAGCCCCCGGCCGGCAGCGTGCCGAGCTCCTGCACGATCAGGAATCGGCGGTCGGCCGGCGCGGTGTCGACCCAGCCCGTGCCTTCGAGCGGGTCGCCCGGGACGTCGAATCGCGTCGGCTCGCCGGTGATCGGATCGAAGCGCACGAACCCATCGCGCGTGTAGCCGTTCAGGAAGTTCCATGTCTCGCCGGCGTTCTGGGGATCGGTGCCGTTGATCCAGCGATGGAAGCTCTGCGCGGTCGGCGTGCCCGCGGCCGGCGAGGACAGGAAGAGCGCGCCCACGGCCGGTGGCGTCGTGCCGTAGTTCGTATCGCTGTTCATGCCGTTGTACGCATAGCCCATCTGCGTGGGCGGATCCCAGCCCACGAGGTCGTCGGCGGGGTTGCCCAGGTCGGGGTCGGCCCAGAGCGCGGCGCGCAACGACGTGATGTCGGAGCCGGTGGTGTTGACGAGCGTCCAGCGCACGAGCACGACCTTGTCGAAGGACGATCCCGGCGCGCCCATGGCCCACGTGGTCTGTCGCACCTCGACGCCCAGCGGCAGCGTGCGGCCGGGATACGCCGTGTGGTCCTGGGCCGTGGCGTCGTTGAAGACGCACCAGGTGGACATCGCGCCGCTCACGTCGGGTCCGGGCACGTTCACGGAGTCCGCGGGATCGGGCGTCGCCGTGTTCGGCAGGCGCCACGTGCGCACCGGCGCGCCGAGCGGCGCGGCGTTCGCGAGGTACTCGCCCCAGCCGTGGTGCGCGAGCGGGTCGAGCGACGGATCCGCCGCGAGTTCCGCCGGCGTGCGCTCGACGTGCGCGGTGTCGGCCGGCGCGAGCGGCGCGCGCACCTTCCAGACGACGTAGCCGGGGCGGAAGCGATCGTCGGGCAGCCCGCCCACCACGCGACCGGGCGCCCACTCGCTCGAGTACTCGGCGACGGCGACGCGCGGCGCGCCGGCGACGATGCCGCCCAGCCACAGCCCCGAGGCGTACATCACTCCGTTGGAGGTGCCGCGGGGAAAGTAGAAACCCGTCGGCCCGTTCACGGCGACGTCCTGCGCGAGCGTTCCGTAGTTCGTGTGAGCCAGGCTCACGGCGCCGAGATCGAGTCGGCGCGACACGTCGTAGTTGTGAGCGATCGCCGGAGGCGACACGGGACGCGCCGAGAGGGCGGCGGGCACCAGGCTCGCGGCGAGCACGCACGCGAGCACGCGGGAAACGGCCGTCATGGGAACTCCATCGTTGAGGTTCGGGGAGACCGACCCTCGGGGGTGCGTCGAGCGTAGCGTGGAGTCCGATCGCGCCCGAGCGGGAAATGCACTCGCTCTCCGTCCGGGCGTCCCGGAGGCGGATCCGCGACGCGCCTTCCACCGGCGCGCGTTCACCCCGCGGCGGGCACCGTTCACCCGGGCGGAACTTCTCGCGAACGCTCTCGGCTTCTCACCGGGTGCGGCTCGGACACTCGCTCACACCTCGATCGTGCCGCTCAGGTACTCCGTGGCGTATCCGGCCAGCCGCACGCGCTCGCCGCCGTGCGTGCACCACAGCTCGCCGCCGCGCGCCGACACCTGGCGGGCGTGCACGGTGTCGCGCCCGAGCCTCGCCGCCCAGTACGGCACCAGCTGGCAGTGCGCCGCCCCGGTGACCGGGTCCTCGGGCACGCCGGCCTGCGGCACGAAGTAGCGCGACGCGCAGTCGGACGTGTCGCCGGGCGCGGTCGCGATCACGCCGAACGCGCCGATGCGCGCGACCTTCGCGAAGTCGGGGCGCAGCGCGCGCACGTCCGACTCGCTCGCGAACACCGCCATCATCTTGACGCCGAGGTGCGTTTCGAGCGGCGTCGCGCCGAGCGCCTCCACCAGCAGCGGCGGCGTGTCCACGCGGCGCTGCGCGTACGCCGGCAGGTCGAGCACGTAGCGGCCGGCCTCGTCGCGCTCCACCACGAGCGGGCCGCTGCGCGAGGCGAACGTCACGCGCCCGCGCGAGGGCTCCAGGTGCGTGAACAGCACGTGCGCCGAAGCGAGCGTGGCATGGCCGCACAGCTCCACCTCGATCGCGGGCGTGAACCAGCGGATCCGCCACTCACCGCCCTCCGGCACCAGGAACGCCGTCTCCGAGAGGTTGTTCTCCGCCGCGATCGCCTGCATCACCGAGTCGTCCAGCCAGCGATCGAGCGGCACCACCGCGGCCGGGTTGCCGCGAAAGCGCTCGCGCGTGAACGCGTCCACCTGCCACAGGCGCAGCGGCACGGCAGCACCTCCGTACGAAGCGGGGTTGCGGGCGCGGAAGCGGGTCGCCGCCGCGCGTTTCGCGCGCACTCTAGAAGGCCGGCGCCGCGCCGGCGAGCGCGCGGCGTCCCCCCGGGGGCGGCGCCTCTCGATTCGCCCTGCTCAACCCCGGCCGGGCGGGGCCCTCCGCGGAGGTCATTCGCGGCTTGCCCCGGGAGGCGGCGTTCCTCCACCGTGCGTCGCCGGACTCGCTCCCACCCCCGTGATTCGGAGGATGCATGCGTCGAATCTCCACCATCGTCTTCGCCACGCTCGCCGCGTTCGTGCTGCCCGCCCTGTTCGCCTCGCTCGTCGCGCAGGCGCAGCCGCCCGCGGGCATGCCGCGCATGGGCGGAGGGGGCGCGATGCCGCCGGCCGCCGATTCGCTGTCGGCCGAACGCGACAGCATGACGAACGTCGAGATGCAGCGGATCTCCGGGCGCGAGAACGTGTCGGCCGAGAGCGTGTTCAAGAACATCAAGGTGATGAAGGGTGTGCCCGCCGGGCGGCTGCTGCGGATCATGAACATGGGCTACTCGCGCAGCCTGGGCGTGGGCTGCAACTACTGCCACGTTCCGGGCCACTGGGCCGACGACGACAAGCCGAAGAAGCAAATGGCGCGCGACATGATGGTGATGACGAAGGCGATCAACGACACGCTGCTGCCGCGCGTGTACAACCCCGACAACGATCGTCGTGGCGTGAACTGCGGCACCTGCCATCGCGGCTCGGCGAAGCCCGGCGGCATGGGCGGCCCGCCGCGCGGCGCCGGCGGACCGGGCGGACCGGGCGGACCGGGCGGACCCGGTGGCCCCGGTGGTGGCGGACGCCCCGAGGGTGGCGAACGGCACTGAGCCGCGCACCATCGCGAAACGTGCGGGCTGGACCTAGTCGCGGAGCGCCAGCTCCATGTACCGCACGCCGGGCAGCGGGTTGCGGTAGTAGGCCGGGATGTCGCGGAAGCCCAGCGCGTCGTAGAGCGCGTTCGCGGGCTTCATGCGTTCCGGCAACGTGTCGAGCCGCATCGCGCGGTAGCCGATCGCGCGCGCCTCGGCCACCAGCCGTTCGGCGAGCGCGCGCCCCACGCCGTGGCCCTGGAATCCCGGCCGCACCCACAGGCGCTTCATCTCGCACACGCCCGGCTCCGCCGCGAACGCGCGCAGCGCGATGACGCCCGCGATCTCGCCGCCCACCTCCGCGAGCAGCAGCCGGCCGGCCGGTCGCGCGTACTTGCCGGGCAGCGACGCGAGTTCCTCCTCGAACGACTGGAAGCAGAGGTCGTGGTCGAGCCACGCCTCGTACTCGCGGAACAGCGTGCGCACGGTGTCGATGTCGGTGGTGGTGGCGTCGCGGAGCGTGGCGGTGGCGGACATGAGCGGGAATCTACGGCGAGCGCCGGGGGGTGCGCCACGCCCGGGCGCGGGGAAGCCCCCGCGCCCGTCGCGGCGCGCTCCTAGTTCTGGACGATGCGGGTGATGCCCGGCGAAATGCGCACCAGGTGGACCGTGGCGACCGACGTCGTGCCGCTGGCCGGTGACCAGCGGATCGGCGCCGACGCCGTGTACGCGAGGTAACGCGCGTACGCCGGCCCCGAGATGTTGAGCTCGGAGAACCGGATCGTCTGGCCCGGATCGACGAAGCGGTGCGTGCCCGAACCCATCCAGACCTCTTCACGGTAGTGGGTGTCGTTGACCGCCGTAAGCCCGAAGATATGGAAGTAGGGATTCGGCGCGTCCGAGACCGGCGAGGGCTTCTCGATCGGGGACACGAGGGACGTCGGGGTGCGATCGGCGGTGGAACAGCCGCCGAAGCCGACGGCGGCGGCGGCGAGCACGCCGGCATAGAGCAGCGGCGCGATCGTGCGAAGGAAGGTCGAGCGCTTCATGGTGCCATTCTCCTGTGTCGAGGTGGGACGAACGCGAACGTCGGCGGGGCCGGCCGAAGTTCGGCGCGTGGGCGTGGGCGGCGGATTCGCGACTGCCGTGCGACGACTCGTGCGGACTGCGGCGATGCCCTCCCCGGGAACGGACGACTCCGGACCGTGCTCCCGGAGGCAAGGCTTCGCCCGAACCGGATCGCGTGGGGTGTGCAAAGCCCCGCGCGGCCCCGGAACGACTCCGGAAGACGCGGCAGTGATCGTGGACGCGACGGGCCGGCGCTCAGGCGCCGGTGGTCACGCGCGTCCTAGCGCGTTGTGGGGATTGGGTGAGGAGCCCTGGGAACAGCACGGGCCTGCCCGCCGGCGGGAACCGACTGGGAGGGATACGACAGGCCGCTCAGGACAGCGGAGATCGAGGTGAGAAGAAGATCAACCCGCGACAGCAGGTGAGGCGGATGGGCGCCATGCGAGGCGCGAGGTCCGACGGGCGAGAGGGTGTTCCTCATGATCCGGATCCTCCAGAGATGCGTTCCGCCCGGCTGACGCGCCGGGCTGTCCATGGAATGTCGGAGAGGACGTGAGCGTGAGCGAACCAGGCCGCTGCGACGATTCGGACATGGAGCTCGGGCACCTCCTTTCCGCCTGGAGCCGGAGGATCTGCACCGCGGTACCGACACCCGCCGCCATCGTGGTCGGCCGCGCCGGCAGAGCATGCCGACACCCCACGACTACGACGAGCATCCCCGCGATGTCTCGCGGACGCAGCGCCACTGCTTCGGCGCTGGAGAGTCGATGCGCGACGACGCGCGACGAACTCTCGGAATCAAGTGTGGCCTGTGTGCGAGCACGCGCAAAGCCAATTCTCGTTTCAGCACGCGCGGCTCCACGCGGCTCCGTGCGATTTCGCGGGAGTGGTTCCCTCACCCACCGCGCACAGCGCGATCGCGGCGCGGCGCGACTCGCTCCAGCTCGGCACGTCGCGACGAGGGCGACCTCGCGCTCGACGGGAACGCGCGAAGTTCGGTCGAGCGCACGCGCCGGACGCTGCCGCATCGTCGTCGGGCGGCCTCGCCGACCGAACGACTTTCCCCTACCCGACCCTCGCCCACACGCGCTTCGCGCACTCGCGCGCGCGCGTGGCCACTTCGCGTTCGTCCACCGTCACCATGGTGCCGTTGTCCAGCACCACGTCGCCGCCCACCATCACGCCCATCACGGGCGCGCGCAGCAGGCCCGCCCACAGGTGCGCGGGCAGCGTGTGCGAGTCGAAGTCGGTGGCGGGGCGGTAGTCCAACAGCACGAGGTCGGCGGGGCTGCCCGGCGCGATCACGCCGAGGCTCTCGCCGAAGTGCGCGGCGGCCCAGCGCGCGCCGGTCACGAACAACCGCTGGTAGTGCGCCTCGGCCATGCCGGGCGACAGCAGCGCGCTCTCGGGAACGGGCGGCGCGTTCGCACCGTCGTCGGTGCCCCAGCCCAGCTCGGTCTCGCGCAGCAGCGCGGCCACCGCGCCCGAACCGGTGGCGGTCAGCGTGTCGCCCCGTTCGCGCACGGCGCCCAGCAGGTCGCGCGGGGCGCGCTCGGCGTGCGCCCACATCGCGGGCAGCGGCGTGGCGGGCAGCAGCTCGGGGTTGCGCCAGCGCTCGGCGGGCGTCAGGTCGAGCGCCAGGTCCACGTGCACCGGCAGGTGCCCGGCGCTCTCCATGGCCTCGGCGAGCAGCGTCTCGATGCCGTTGAGCGTGGTGGCCTGCACGCCGAGCAGCCCGCGCAGGCGGCCGTGGCGGCCGCGCGCGAGTTCGCGCGAGAAGCCCACGCACTCGTCGATCGCGGCGCGGCGCTCGAGCGGCGTGTCGTCCTCGGCGGCGCCGTAGCACGTGGCCACGCGAACGCCCACGCGCTCGGCGGCGCCCACGACCTCGTTCAGCGACAGGTCCAGGCAGGCGCCCGAGCGATGGAAGTCGACCACCGTGGTCACGCCGTGACGCACGCCCTCCACGAGCGCGGCGGTCACCGCCCACTGCACGTCCTCGGCGCTCAGCGCACGATCGTAGCGGCGCCACTCGGCGGGCCCGCGCAGGCCGAGCCCGCGCGCGAGGTGCCGCGCGAGGTGGGCGTGCGTGTTCACGAAGCCGGGCATCAGCACCCGGCCGCGCGCCGGCCACAGCGTCTCGGTGGGGTACGCCGCGGCCAGGTCGCCGAGCGAGCCGATCTGCGCGATGTGCGCGCCGCACACGCGTACGGCGCCGTGCTCCATCACCTGCGGCTGCGCGCCGCCGGTGACGATGGTGCAGGGCCCGATGATCACGCGAGGCCCTCGATCTCGGCGCGGCGCACGAGCCCGCGCGCCTCGGCGCGCGCGTCGGCCACGGCGCGCTGCGGGTCGAGCGTGGCCCACGCGCCGCGCTCGTACAGCGCGCGCCCGGCCACCATGGTCAGCTGCACGTCGGAGGCGCGGGTGGCGTGCACGATCGTGGTGTACGGATCGCCGCTCGCGTTCGGTGCCTGGTGCAGGGCGTCGGCGTCGAGTACGACCAGGTCGGCCTGCTTGCCCGCTTCCAGCGAGCCGACCGTGTCGGCCAACCCCAGCGCGCGCGCGCCGTCGATCGTGGCCAGCGCCACCACGTCGCGCGCGGTGATCGGCGACTCGGGGTGCTTCACGCGCGAGATCCCGGCCGCCAGGCTCATCTCGTGGAACGTGTCGAGGCGGTTGTTGCACGGCGCGCCGTCGGAGCCGAGGCCGCACTTCACGCCCGCGCGCTTCCACGCCCACACGTCGGCGAAACCGGAGCCGAGCTTCAGGTTCGAGCCCGGGCAGTGCA
This sequence comes from Candidatus Eiseniibacteriota bacterium, assembly GCA_044222045.1. GTDB lineage: Bacteria > Eisenbacteria > RBG-16-71-46 > RBG-16-71-46 > RBG-16-71-46 > JBGAMH01. The sequence continues at coordinate 8,762 of JBGAOB010000029.1, read as the reverse complement.
CGAGCGCCGCGCCCGCGGCGTGGAACGCGCCCAGCTCGACGTCGTCCATCCACACGCCGTGCGCACCCACGAACCGCTCGCTCAGCACGCGCTGCTCCGCGAAGTAGCGCGCGGCGGTGGTGCCCACCGCGGCGGCGACCTCGCGGTTCTCGTTCGGGCTCTCGGCCACGTGCGTGTGCACGAGCAGGCCGCGCTCGGCCGAGGCGTCGCGCACGTCGTGCCACAGCGCCTCGCCGCACGACAGGATGAAGCGCGGCGCCAGCGACACGCGCAGGCGGCCGCCGGCGGCGCCGTGGAACCGGTCGGCGATCGCGAGCGCGTCGCGCATGGCGTCCTCGTGCGACTCGCGCAGGCCCGCGGGCACGCCGAGCCCCTGGTCCATCAGCGCCTTGCCGAACGTGGCGCGCAGGCCGGTCTCGGCGAGCGCGTCGCCGAGCGCGTCGGTGTGGCGCACGGTGCCCATGTCGTTCACGCACGTGACGCCGCCCGCGAGCAGTTCGGCCGCGGCCAGCCGCACCGACGCCGCCATGCTGGCCGCGGTGTGCGCGGCCTCGAGCGGCCAGATGCGCTCGCGCAGCCAGCGCAACAGGTCGCTCTGCTCGGCGAGCCCGCGGAACAGCGTCTGGCACAGGTGCATGTGGCCGTGCACGAAGCCCGGCAGCACGAACGCGCCACGCGCGTCGAAGGTGCGGTCGGCCTTGCCGCCGGGCAGCGCGGCCAGCGCGGCGGGAACGGCCGCGCCCACCGCGGCGACGCGATCACCCTGCACGAGCAGATCGCCGCGTGTGACGGTGCCGGCGGCGTCCATGCACACCAGCGTGCCGTTCTTCAGGTGAAACGAGTGCAGTCCGCCTCCGTGCGAATCGAGGGGCGCGTCGCGCCCGAGGGGCTGCCGGCATCCGTGCCGGCGCGAGGAGTCCGCGCGCAAGGTGGCACCCGGCACCGGGAGCGTCAAGGCCGCGCTGCGCGGGATCGAGCGTTCGGCACGCCACGCCGGGCGGGCCCGCCGGCGCGTTCGTCCACTTTGCCCCGCGGGCGCACGCCGGCGAGCGTTCGCTGTGGCGCCGGGCCGCACGGCGCGCTTAGGCTCTGCGCGCTCCCTCCACTCGGATCCGGATCCCCTCATGAACGAGAAGCACGAGCATCCGCCGGTTCTCGATCCCGCCGCCGCACGCGCCGCCGCACGCGCGCGCGAAGCCGGCGGCGGCCCGCACGTGGAGCAGGACGGCCGCACGATCCTGAACTTCGCGAGCGACGACGCGCTCGGCCTGTCCACCGATCCGCGCGTCACGACGGCGGCGCGCGAGGCGATCCTGCGCTGGGGCGTGGGCTCCGGCGCCGCGGTGCTCGCGGGCGGGCGGCTGACCGTGCACGACGAACTCGCCGCCGAGCTGGCCGCCCACCTGGGCGCCGAGCGCGTGCTGCTGTTCGCGTCCGGCTGGGAAGCCGGCGCCGAAGCCATGAGCGCACTCGTGGGCGCCGACGACCTGGTGTTCGCCGACGCGCGCACGCACGAGAGCCTGGTGCAGGGCGCGCGCAGCGCCGGCGTCGCCGTGAGCGAGTACGCGCACCTGGACCCGTCGTCGCTGCGGCCGCTGCTCGCCCGCCGGCACGAGGCCGGCTGGCGCGTGGTGATGACCGACGGCGTGTTCGCCGACGAGGCGCGCCTCGCGCCGCTGCCCGAACTCGCGCGCGCCGCGTCGGCCGCCGGCGCGCTGCTCGTGGTGCACGACGCGTCGGGCGTGGGCGCGCTGGGGCCGGAAGGCCGCGGCAGCGCCGCGTTGCTCGACTGCGCGGACGGCGTGGCGCTCACGATCGGCTCGCTCGGCCGCTCGCTGGGCGCACAGGGCGGCTTCGTGGCCGGGCCCGGCGCGCTGATCGACCGCATCGCCTCGCGCTCGGGCGCGCTGCGCGACTCGGTGGCGCTCGCGCCTCCGCTCGCGGCCGCGGCGCTCGCCGCGCTGCGGGTGTCGATCCGCGAACCCGGGCGGCGCGCGAGCCTCGAGCGCCACGCGATGCGACTGCGCGAGGACCTCAAGAGCTTCGGCCTCACCGTGACGGGCGACCCGCGCGTGCCGCGCGTGATCGTGCACACCGGCGGCGTCGTGGAAACGCTCGCGCTCGCGGATCACCTCGAGGCCGCGGGCGTGCTCGCGCTGCCGCTGGTGCCGCCGCGCTGCACGGCCGATGGCTGCGGCGTGCTGCTGGCCCCCATGGCCACGCACACCGACACCGACATGGAGGACGTGCACATGGCGTTCGCCAGCGCGCCTCCCGAAGTGCTGCCGCGCGGCAAGGGCTGACCGCCGCGAGACGGGGCGTCGTTCCCGAAAACGAAACGCCCGTGCCACCGAAGTGACACGGGCGCCCGCCGGACGGTGTCCCCTACCGTCCTATTCCCATGCTCGTGCCCAGCACCAGGTGGTTCGGCGCCAGCAGCTGCGGGCCGTTCGTGTGCGCCCACGCGCGGATCTGCCAGTAGCCGTACGCCGACACGCCGCCGCCCAGGTTCACGCGCAGCCCGGGCGTGGCATACAGCGTGGTCGCCCCGGTGTGGTGCGACTCGGCGTCGGTGGTGCCGACTTCGTCGCGACCGTGCCGCGCCCAGTTGAGCTGCGCCAGCACCTGCGCGCGCGGCACCGGCGACCAGCCGGCCGACAGGTCGGCGTGCACTTCGTCGCCCATGCGGTAACCGTCGGAACCGCGGCCGTTCCAGCGGCCCATCACCGACAGCGACACGGGCACCTCGCTCTGCGTTCCGCCCGGCGCCCACGCGCGCAGCGCGCGCGTCCACTGCACGCCGGCGAGCGCGTCGGTCGAGCCGGTGCCGAGCCTCGCGGGCGGCTCGGGCTGCTCGCCGTCCACTTCGGCCACCGTGCGCCGGCCGGTGGGCAGCTTGGCGCCGGCCTGCGCGAACAGCGCACCGAGCCCGTGGCCCGTCTCGCCGAGCGCGCGCACGTGCACCATCGCGGTGCCGTCGCCGATGCCCCGGAAGTGCCACTCGGCCGGCACGAACACGCCGGGCGACTCTTCCTCGGCGTGCAGGTGCCGGCGGTCGAGGTAGGGCAGCGTGGCGATCAGCAGCACGCGCGGCGCGAGGCGCGCACGCGCGCCGAGCGTCCACGCACGCGTGTGCGTCTCGAGCTCGGTGATCGCGCCCACGCCTTCGCTGTGGTCGTGCAACTGCGTCGAGCCCTCCCACGTGCGGTCCTGTCGCACGTTCTGGTAGCCCAGCTCGAACGACCAGCGCCCGTCGCTCGCCTCGGGCCCGTGGGGAGCCAGCGGGCAGCCTTCGGCACCGCAATTCGCGCGGGCGGCCGGCGCGGCCAGCACGGCCGCGAACAGGGTGAGCGCGACGAGCGCGCGGGGGAACGTCCGGATGTCGGCACGCATGCGAGTAGCCCCTTTCATCGGATCACCGCCACGCGCCGGACCGCCGTGCCCGACGGCGCGACCAGGCGGACGAAGTAGACACCGGGTGCGGCGCCGCGCGCGGACCAGCGGGCCACGTGCCGGCCCGCCGCGTGTTCGCCGCTGGCGAGCGCGGCCACCTCCCGGCCCTGCGCATCGCACACCGAGAGCCGCACCGACTCCGGCCGCGGCAGCGTGAACGCCAGCGAGGCGTCCCCGCGCACGGGGTTCGGTGCGACGGCTTCCAGGCGGAGGTCCGCCGTGGGTGCGTCCGCACCGGCGGTGAGCTGCACGACTTCCACCGAGTCGAGCGCCGGCCCGAAGAACCCGGCGTCGAGGCTCTGGAACGTGAGCGTGGTGGTGGCGGCGTTCGCCGTGAACGTCCACGCGTGCGGGGCCCACGCCATGTCCCAGTGCCACGCGGGGGCGGTGTCGAACTCGTAGTCCGCGCTCTGACCGGCCGCGCTCACGCGCATGTGCTTGAACGCCGGAGACGTGAACGGCTCGCCCGTCATCACGAAGCCGACCATGTAGGTGGCGCCGGGCGCGGTGGCGAACGTCTGCGACACCGAGCCGGCCGCGGTGCTGTTGAGCGTCAGGCTGCGCGTGCCCTGGTAGGGCGCCCAGTAGACGTCGGACACGTACAACACGCCCCCGCCACCCACGCTCCAGCCGGTGAGCGTGGTGGAACCGGCCGGCAGGGCCACCTCGCCCGCCGGCGTCATCGGCGGCCCGGATTCGAAGCCGCCGTTCGAGACGAGACCGGCCCAGGCGGTCGCGGGCAGCACCGCCCAGCACAGGGCGAGCGCACGGCGCAGACGCGGACCGGTGGCGTTTCGGAACATGGTCGTCTCCTTCGGCCAGGACGGGGGAACCGCCGGGAACGTGTCGGAACGCACAGACGCTAGGGGGCACGCGGGAACGATGACCACCATGGAATGACTCCCGCGGCCCGGGGGCGACACGGAGGTTTCGCGGTGCGCAACCTTGTGCGAATCGCGCAGAGCTTCCCGTGAGGAATTCATTCTCAAGTCCGCGCGCGATCGGGGAGCATCCGGCTTCGCACCTGCCGCGTTGACCCGGATACCCGCCCCCTCTAACGTGCCGCGCATGGCGACTCGCGCGGCACTGCCGCTGGTCCATCCCCTCGAGCTCCGCCGCCCTCTGGCTCCCCTGCGCGCGCTGGCGCGGCTCCCGCATGGCTTCCTGCTGCATTCGGCCATGGACGGCTCCCGCTCGCGCTGGAGCTTCTTCGGCGCGGATCCCTTCGCGGTCTTCCGCGGCGGGGATCACGTCGAGGCGATCGCGGCGTTCCGGCGCATGGCCGAGAGCGCGCCGCTGCTGACGGGCGAGGCGGCGCTGCTCGCGCCGTTCACCGGCGGCGCGGTGGGCTACTGGGCGTACGACTACGGCCGCCGGCTCGAGCGCGTGCCCACGATCGCGAAGGACGACCTCGGGCTGCCCGACTTCGTGCTGGCGCTCTACGACGTGGTCGGCGCGTACGACCACGAGACGAACCAGGCGTGGCTGTTCTCGACCGGGCTGCCGCTCGAGGGCGACGCGGCCATGCAGCGCGCCCGCGAACGCATCGACTTCTTCGGCCGGGCGCTCGAGCGCGCGGGTAGCGTGGCGCCCGATCCCACGCTGCGCCCGCGGCGCGCCACCTCCACGTTCACGCCCGACGGCTACCGCCGCGCGGTGGAACAGGTGAAGGACCACATCGCGCGCGGGGACATCTTCCAGGCGAACCTTTCGCAGCGCTTCCGGCTGGACGTGCCCGGCGCGTGGGACATGGCGCCGAACCTCTACGAGTCGCTGTCGCGGCATTCGGCGGCGCCGTTCATGGCGTACGTCGACGCCGGCGACCACGCGATCCTGTCGGCGAGCCCGGAGCGATTCCTGGAGCTGCGCACGCCGCACGTGGAAACGCGACCCATCAAGGGCACACGCCCGCGTGGAGCCACGCCCGAGGAAGACCGTCGGCTGGCGGAAGAGCTCGTGAGCAGCGACAAGGACCGCGCCGAGAACGTGATGATCGTGGACGTGCTGCGCAACGACCTCGGCCGCGTGTGCGAGACGGGCAGCATCCAGGCGCCCGGCGTGTGCGAGCTGGAGGTGTTCCCGCAGGTCTACCACCTCACGAGCACGGTCACCGGCAAGCTCGCCGAGGGGCACGACGCGTTCGACCTGCTGCACGCATGCTTCCCCGGCGGCAGCATCACGGGCGCGCCCAAGATCCGCGCGATGGAGATCCTCGAGTCGATCGAGCCCGTGCGACGCCACATCTACACGGGTGCGATCGGCTGGATGGACTGGGACGGCGACGCCGACTGGAACGTGGCCATCCGCACCGCGTGCGTGACGCAGGACGCGATCCTGTTCGGCGCGGGTGGCGGCGTGACGGCCGACTCCGATCCCGACGCCGAGTACCGCGAGACGCTCGTGAAGGCCGAGGGACTGCGCCTGGGCCTGTCGCGCGTGTTGGGCGAGATCTCGCTGGAGCCCGACGGCGCGAAGGTCTAGCGAGAGCGGGCGGCGCCGGCGGGGCGGTTGCGCTCCCGGCGGGCCGTGCCCGAGCGCCGCGCGAGCGCGCGGCCGGCGAGCGCGAGTTGCTCACCGCGGCGGCGAAGCACTTCGATCGTGTTCGGGACGGCCCATCGCACACCGCCGCCCAGGCGACCGTGCACGCACACCACCTCGCCGCCGAACTCGCGCTTGTAGGGCGTCGCGCCGCCGAGATTGACCCAGCTGTGCCCCGCCAGGCGCGCCCGCCGCAAGGTCTCCCACCACACCTGCGAGTTCACGCCCACGCGACGGGCGTCGGGCGTGGACCCGCTCGCGCGCAGGTCCACCATGCCGCCGGGGCAGCGCCCGGACCCGAGCCCCGCCACCACGGCGCCGTCCTTCGTGCCCACGAGCAGCCAGTGCCACGGCTGCTCCCATTCACGAGCCGCCGCGTCCCGTTCGGCCGTGCCGGAAGTGTCGGCGTGCGGTCGCCCCTCGCGGCGCTCGACGTTCTCCACGAGCATCGCCTCGAAGTCGCGACGCTGTTCGAACGTGTCCGCTTCGACCACCACGTGGCCCTGCCGCTCGCTGCGCTTCGCGAGGCGGCGGCGCGACGGATCGAGGGCGGCGAACAACTGCTCTTCCGACGCGTGCGCCACGCCCACCAGCACGGTGCGCCCGGCGAGGTAGGCGCGCCGGTCGGCTTCCATGCACGGCGCGAAGAACCGCAGCCGGCGGTCGCCCGCGAGCCGATGCGCGTGCTCGAACACCCACTCGGCGTCGGCGGCCGTCATGCCCTCGGGGCGCGACGGGTCCGCGTCCTCGAACGCCAGCTGCCATCGCCACGGGAGGCCGCAGACCACGCCGCCGGCCTCCTCGCGCAGCACGAAAGCCGCGCGCCGGTCCGGGGCGTCCACGAGCACGCCGCGACTCGCCTCGCCGCGGGCCGCGCGATGCGCGAGGTAGTCGAGCGACATCGTGAAGTTGGCGTGCGGGCAGCGGGAGGTGCGCTCCCGCCAGGCGTGCGCGAGCGCCGGGTCGAACGGAGCCTGCGGCGAACGGAGCGCGCGGGGGTCGGCCGTGCGCGGAGCGAAGTCGAGCACTCGGACTCGATCGAGCATCGCGGAGGGACCTCGTGGTCCGGGCGGGTACGACGTCGTCACCGGAATCCACGGTCGGGAGATCGGGCGGCCCACGTGCGGGGGGCGCCGGGCCGCGCGACCCGGAACGATAGCCCTCCGCGTGACGCGGGGCCGTGGATTCACGCACGCCGTTCGCCCGGCGGGACACGCCCGGCGTCGCGCCGCCCGGCTTCGACGCGAGCGAAGACGAGCGAACCTGCGGGTGTTCCGCGCCGCTACCGCGTCGGGAACAGCAGCGGCGCGAACACGCCGAGCACTCCCAGCATCTCGAGCACCGCCGCGAGCACGAACAGCCGGCGCGGCTTCCCCGACGGCGCGGCGAGCGCGCAGATGCCGTTCGCGAGCACGAACCCCGGCGCGACGAGCGCGCGCAGGATCGCGACGCCCGCCCAGCGCGTGAGCAGGCTGCCGGGCGGCGACGCCGTGCCGAGCGCCGCCCACCGCACGCCCGCGGCGGCGAGCGCCGTGACGCCGATCACGAGGAACACCGCGGACGCGATGCTCCACGGCCGCTCGCCGCGCGGCAGCGCGCGCAGCAGCATCCACGTGGGGGCCATCGCCACGACGCCCGCCACGGCCAGGAACAGCACGAGGTCCGCGAACGCGTGCATGCCCGACGAGGCGGCGAGGTCGGCCGGATCGACGGTGAACGAGCGCGCCCACACGGCGAGTACGCCGGCGCCCACGGCGAGTGCATAACCGGCGAGGATCCAGAGAGCGCGCTTCATCGGGGCCACCGCGCGCGAGGGCACGGCGCGAGCATCCGGTGAGTCGTGGCCATCGCGATCTCCCTGTCCGAGTCCGAACGCCACGCACCGATCGCCGCGCGGCCGACGCGGACCTTAGCACCGACGGCGACCGTCGCCTCGCCGCGCCCGGTCGTTGACCCCGCGCGCCGCGTCCGCGTAGCGTGCCGCGCATGTCGCTTCCCCTGCCTCGAGGCGCGCGCGTGCCCGATCGCGCCGTGTGGATCAACGGGCGCATCGTGCGCGGCGAGGACGCCGTGCTCAGCGTGTTCGACCGCGGCGCCCGCGACGGCGGCGCGCTGTTCGAAACGCTGCGCTGCCAGCAGGGCGCGCCGCTCGCGTGGCAGGAGCACATGGAGCGGCTCGTGCTGTCGGCGGCCGAGCTGGGCTTCCCGGTGCCGCCGGCGCCGGCGCGGCTGCGCGACGCCGTGCACGAACTGCTCGACTCGCAGGGACTCGCCGACGCGGTGGTGCGCATCACGGTGACGCGCGGCATCCCCGGCGGGCGCCCCGTGCGCACCGGCGCGTGGGTCGAAGCCGAATCGCTCGGCGGGCGGCTGTGGGCCGGCGACCGCGCCGCGGCGGCGAAGGTCGTCTTCTCGGCGCAGCCCTTCGAGCCGGGTTCGATCGGCCGCCACAAGACCACGAGCCGGCTCGCGTGGGACCTCGCGCGCGAGGAAGCGCGCGCGCACGCCGTGGACGAAGCGCTGCTCGTCTCGCCGTCGGGCGCCGTGCTCGAGGGCGGGGCGAGCAACGTGTTCGCGGTCATCGGCGGCGAGGTGCGCACGCCGCCGCTGTCGTCCGGCGTGCTGCCGGGCGTGACGCGCGCGCACGTGTTCGCGCTGGGCGCCGAGCTGGGGCTGCCCGCACGCGAGGCGGTGATCGCGCGCGACGAGCTGCTCGCGGCCGACGAGGTGTTCGTCACGAACTCGGTGCAGCAGGTGCTGCCGGTGGCCTG
>JBGAOB010000028.1:0-26232 GCA_044222045.1 Candidatus Eiseniibacteriota bacterium | reverse complement strand
ACGACACGTTGTCGAAGTAGGCGCCGTCGTTCGCGCCACACGTCGTGGACACGCCGAAGCGGAAGCACTGCTGGTTCTTGCCGAGGAAGATGCGCAGCGAATCCGGCACACCGTCCGCGTTCGCCGTGCGCACGAGGCCGTTCTGGTACAGGCCCTCGACGTCGGAGAAGCACTGAGGCTCCGGATTGAAGATCTGGAACGTCGGGGTGCGGAGTTCGCCCCAGCACTTGCCGCCGTTCGCCTGCGTCGCCGGATACGCCTGGGCGCCGAACGTCCACGCGTTGCCCGTGAAGTTCAGGTTGAAGATGCCCGCATACAGGTCGTACCAGATGTAGAAGTCGTCGGCGATGTTCCAGGCCTGCGAGTCGATGTACGTGACGCCCATGGAGTTCGGGGTCTCGTTGATCGGATCGTTCAGGTCCAGCGGGTTGCTCACCGTCACGAGGTTGATGGTCGGCGACATCATGCCGTCCAGGCGCTCACGATCAGCGAAGAAGCGGCGATCGCCGGCGCCTTCGTTGTCGTCGCGGTTACCGGCCGAGATCACCGTGCCGTTGATGTTGCAGAAACGGTTCGGCGAATCGTACGGACCGCAGAGGTCCTCGTAGCGGAGCTGCGCGATGTTGCGCGGGTGGAAGTAGATGGCGGTGGGCTTGCCCGTCGACTTCCAGTTCTGCGCCGCGCTGGTCGACGTGGTGTTGTCGATCGGCGCATCCGCGTTCGGCGTACCAGCCACGCCGGCCGTTTCGGTGCCGTCGAAGCTGCCGATCGTCACGCCATTCACGATGACGTTGTCGATCTGGGCAGCGCCCCAACCACGCGAGGTGAAGCCGTTCCCCGAGAAGTCGTCGTCAGCGAAGTCCTTGTTGGTCTTGACGCGGAACACCAGGCGAGCGGTGCCCGTCGCGCCGCCACCCTGGGCCGCCAGCAGAGCATTCACCTGCGCCGCCGAGACCGTCGCAGTGGCGGTCGGAGCAGCCAGGAGCGTGTCCGTGGAACCCGTGGCAGCGAACAGCTCGTAGTACGTGTTGCCCGAGCCGAAGACCTTGATGACTTCGGAGAACCAACGGCGGAGCGGGTCGAAGACCGGACGAGAAACGCCGTCCGAGTACGTGACCAGCGAGCCGGTCGGCACGCCGACGAACACCATGAACGAGTCGATGGGAGCGTTGCCGCCCGTACCCGGACCCGCCGTGGTGGCGCTGATGAAGTTACCCGTCGTCACGGCGAGAGGATCGCCGTAGAAGATACCGGTGCAGGTGGCGGCCGCGATGTCACGCGCGGTCGACATGCGGGTCCGGTACTGGAACGACAGGTTGACCGGCGTACCCGACGTGATGCTGATGTCGCGGTACAGCATCTGATCCCAGGCGTTCATGTAGCCGGGGAAGTTCTTCAGCGTACCGGTCGCCGTTCCGGCAGCGGGCGTGCCAGCGAAGCTGGACACGAAATCAGCCGCCGCCGCGTTGTAGGCGTTCTTCGTCACCTGATCGACGACGGTGTTGTCGCCGTGCTGACGCAGACCGCACCACGCCGACCTGGCGCCGGCGATCGGCGACCACGTCACACCCAGGCTGTTGCCCGGATCGTGGTGCCACGCACCGATGACGCCCTTGGTGCGCTGACCGCCCGCACCCGCGTTCATGCGGTAGTTGATGCCGTTGCCGTAGTCGAGCGCCCACCAGGGACGGTTCGCATCGGCCAGCGTCAAACCGCCGGTGATGTAGTAGAAGCGCTTGATCGGCCACCAGCCTTCGAGCGAGTCGCCGAGGTTGGCGGGCGAACCGGGGCCGTAACCGGTGAAGTGATCCCAGTCCCAGATGGCGTTGTTGGGATCGCCGGTGCCGGGGAAGTTGTTACCGGTGTAGAGATTCCAGAAGTTGTCCGTGTTCGACCAGTGATTCGTGTACGAGTGACCGAGCCACACAGAGTCCGGGCGGACGCTGGTGCTCGACGTGCGCACACGCTGCGCACGCGAGGACAGCATCTCGCGGACCTGCTTGGCGTTCACGAGCTTGTTGCCGATGTCTCCGGCATCTTGCGCGAACGCCGAGCTCGCCACCATCGCGGCCGCTCCAACGAGGAGAAGCAGCGCGACGAACGGCTTCTTCATGTGACTACCTCCATCGTCGCAATGCATGGGCAATGCGAAGTCTTCCAGGTACGGATTGCGAGCGGTGTCGCCAGAACAAATCGCCATCGGACGCTCGCTATCGTGAGCCTCCCGACGGCTTCGTGGCTGCACTGCGGAGTGCCCATCCCCCCTTTCCGCTGTCCCTTGCGCGCCTTTAGGCAGTTCAGGCCGCTCGGAACACTTGCATGTGCTCTGCGTCACTCGGAGAGTCGCTCACCCGTGAATCGCCTTGGATTCGCCCGCGGGTGATGCGACTGCGGAACTCGAGGTACTCACCATCCGCTGGACGTACTTCTCCCGGATGGATGTGAGACAAAGGCTAGGTGTACCTCATGGTTCTGTCAATCCGTTTTTTCGCTGGGACTTGTGGGGTTGGCTCGTTCTCGCTGCAGCCACACCATCTTGGCGACTTCGGCCACTTCGCGAGGGCTCGCGCCGGCGCGCCGGGCCGCCTCGCGGACCTCTTCGAACTCCGGCACGGCCCTCCTGCCCCCCTCCGGGAGCTCGGCGACCTTCATGCGGACGTCCCCGAACGGCGTCGGAACTGATTCGAAGGAGCGCGGCAACTCCCAGCGACCATCCAGCCGGTGACGCACGCCCAGCGTGGAAGTATTTGCAAAAAGGAACGTTGCCATGGACTTGGCGCGGTCCGGGGTGGTCAGCACCACCAGCCAGTGCCCGGGACGGCCCTTCTTCATCAGGACGGGGGCCACCATCACGTCGAGCGCCCCCTGTTCGAACAACCGGGCGGCCAGGTCGCCGAGAACCTGGGGGCTCTCGTCGTCGAGCGCCGTCTCCAGCACGGCGACGGTCCCTTCCGTCAGACCGGTCGACGACTCCGCCTCCCCGATCACCAGGCGCAGCACGTTCGGTTGCTCCGCGAGGTCGCGCGCTCCCGCGCCGATGCCCACGGCCGTCATCCGGAACTCGCGGGGGGGCGACCACTCCGAGACCAGCTCGGCCAGCAGGGCCGCCCCGGTCGGCGTCACGAGCTCGGCCTCGATCGCGCTGGCGCGGACCGGGCAACCCTTCAGGAGGAGCAGCGTCGCCGGGGCGGGCACCGGGATCCGGCCGTGTTCGCTGTTCACGAACCCGGATCCCAGCGGCAGCGGCGAGGCGTGCACGCGGTCGATCCCCAGTGCGTGCAGCCCCCAGAGCGCCCCGGCGATGTCGACCAGCGCGTCTGCCGCGCCGACCTCGTGAAAGTGGACGCGCTCCACGGAGGTGCCGTGGACGGTGGCCTCGGCCTCGGCGAGGCGATGGAACACCGCCCGCGCCCGCGAGCGGACGACCTCGGGCAGGTCGGCCGCGTCCAGCACCGCCGTGACGTGGTGCAGGTGCCGGTGCGGCTGGCGCTCACCGGCGCGCACGTCCACGCGAGTCGCCGCGAAGGCGCCCTTGCGCACCCGGGCGACCTCCACGTTCACGTGTTCGAGCCGCAGCCGCCGCGGCAGGTCGCGCAGGCTCTGCTCGCTCCAACCGGCGTCGATCAGCGCCGCCAGCGTCATGTCGCCGCTCACGCCCGAGAATGCGTCGAACCACGCCACCTTCATCGCGAGCGTCCTCCCACCGTGTTCACCAGGTGCGCGGCGTATCCGGCCCCGAAGCCGTTGTCCACGTTCACCACGGTCACGCCCGCGGCGCACGAGTTCAGCATCGCCAGCAGCGGCGCCAGGCCGTGGAAGTGTGCGCCGTACCCCACGCTCGTCGGCACCGCGATCAGCGGTCGGTCGGTGAGCCCTCCCACCACGCTCGGCAGTGCCCCCTCGAGGCCGGCCACCACCACGAGCACGCGCGCACCGCGCAGGCGGTCACGGTGCGCGAGCAGCCGGTGCAGGCCCGCCACGCCGACGTCGGCCACCAGGTCGGCGCGGCTGCCCATGGCGCGCGCCGTGACGAGCGCCTCCTCGGCCACCGGCAGATCCGCGGTGCCCGCGCACACCACCAGCACCCGCCCGCGCGGACGCGGCGCGCGCCGCCGCACCACCACGCAGCGCGCACGCTCGTGGATCTCGGCGCGGGGGAACTCGGCCGCCATGGCCGCCAGCGTCTCGACCGACGCCCGCGTCACCAGCACGACACCGTGGCGCGCGTGCAGTCGCCGGGCGATCGACACGACCTGCGCCGCCGTCTTGCCCTGCCCGAAGATCACCTCGGGGAATCCCGTGCGCAGCGTGCGCTGGTGATCGAGCGTCGCGAACCCGAGCCGCTCCAGGGGCTCCGCGTGGATGCGTTCGGCGGCGGCGGCAGGCGTCACGCGGCCGCGCCGCACCCTCTCGAGCAGCGCGCGCAGCTCAGCCGGACGCACCCGACACTCCGCCCGCGGGCGTCTCGGACGGCTCGGGCGCGAACGCCGCGAGGCCGTTCGCCTCGAGCTCCGCGAGGTAGCCGCGCAGCAGGTCCGCCATCTCGTCGACGCTCGCGGTGCGGTTGACCTGCTCGCGCACGCGGTGGCTGTGCGGCAGCCCCTTGACGTACCACGCCACGTGCTTTCGCATCTCCTTGGCCGCGGCCACCGGGCCGACGCAACGCGCCATCATCGCCAGGTGCCGGACGCCCGCGTGCAGCCGCTCGGCCGCGGTCGGCGGCGGCAGCTCCTCGCCCCGCTCGATCAGCGCCCGGATGCGGCGGAAGATCCACGGGTCGCCGAACGCGGCGCGTCCCAGCATCACGCCGTCGCAGCCGGTCGTCTCGAGCATCCGCACCGCGTCGGCCGCCGTGCGCACGTCGCCGTTGCCGATCACGGGGATGCCGACGCCACGGCGCGCCTCGGCGATCATGTCCCAGTGCGCGTGCCCCTCGAACTTCTCGGCGCGCGTGCGGGCGTGGATCGCGACCGCCTTCGCGCCGGCGCCCTCGAGCGCCTTCGCCACCTCGACCACGTTGCGCGACTGGCCGTCCCAGCCCAGCCGGATCTTCGCGGTCACCGGCAGGTCGGTGGCGGCGCTCATCGCGCTCACGATGCGCTCGATGAGCGGCACGTCCTGCAGCAGCGCGGCGCCGGCGCGGCGATTGACCACCTTGCGCACGGGGCAGCCCATGTTGATGTCGAGCAGGTCGGGCCGCTTCTCGGCCGGCAGGTCCGACAGCATGCGCGCGGCGTCGGCGAGTACCGCCGGATCGGCGCCGAACAACTGGATGCCGATCGGCCGCTCGTGCGGCTCGAAAGCGCAGTACTCCATCGTCGCACGGCTGCCGCGCACGAGGCCGTCGGCGGAGACCATCTCGGTGTACACGCCGGCCGCGCCCTGTTCGCGGGCGAGCTGCCGGAACGGCGAGTCGCTCACGCCCGCGAGCGGGGCCAGCAGGAACGGCGATTCGAATTCGACGGATCCGATCTTCATCGAGCCCTCAGCGACGGCGCAGCGGGTTCAGGTCGGCGTCGCGGCGCCGCGCCCACTCGGCGACGTCACCGAAGTGGTCGAACGGCAGGAACGCGCGGCCCTCGGCCCGGCACCACTCGGCGAGTCCTCCGCGCGCGAACACCGTGTCGGCCGCCTGCGCGCCGTGACGGTCGGAGAGACCATCTCCCACGAGCACGGTGTGGAAGCCCTGCGAGCGATAGCGCCGCACGTGCTGTGCCTTGCAGTTGCCGCACGATTCGCACGCCGGGTCGGCGAACGGGAACTCCACCTGCAGCCTGCCGTCCACGAACTCGACGTGGTTCGCGGCCCACGGCAGCGCGCCGAGCCCCGCGCGGTCCAGGTGGTCGCGCACGTAGAAGTCGAAACCCTCGCTCACCACCATCACCGCGTCGCCGCGGCCCAGCGCCTCGCGCGCGAACGGCGCGAAGTGCGGATCGAGCTTGAATCGCCGCGCGAACCCCAGCGCCTCCTCCGACGTGGCCGTGACGAGCGCGGTCTGGCGCCGCGTCAGCTCGCGGTGGCCCATGCGCCCGGCGAGCCAGTCCGCGAGCAGTTCCTCGCGCGACGCGGCGCCGTCGGGCGAATGGGCGTGCACGAACGCCGCACCGATGTCGCGCGGCGAGATGGTGCCGTCGAAATCGCAGAGGTACGCCAGGGGCACGTCAGCGGCCTCCGGCGAGCGCGAACACGTCGCGCGGAACGCGCGCCTTCGACAGGATGCGGAGGGCGCGCTGCAGCGCGGCGTCGGTTTCCGCGGCCACCGCGGCGGCCGCCGTGCCGCCCTGCGCGCGCCGCGTCAGCTCGCGCGTCAGCAGGCGCTCGACCACGGCCTGCTCGCGCGCGAACGCCGCGTCGTCGACCGCGTGCTTGTCCTGTGCGAGCCATGCCCGGAACGCCGTGACCACGTCGGGCGTCGCGATCGCGTCGCCCGCGTGCGCGCCCCGGTTCCAGTGCTCCGCGAAGCGGAACGCCAGCCGGTGGGTCTCGATCTGCGTCGCGACCGGCCCGAGCGAATCCGGCTCCACCGTCACGTCCGGCGTCACGCCGCCCCCGCCGAGCACGCGGCGGCCGGCGGCGGTGCGGAACGTCGGCCGCGGCGCCGAATCGGCGGGCGCGCCGTGCGGTGAAGGCTCTTCGTCGTCCCCACCCTCGTCGTTCAGCGTGTCCGACACGTCGGGGTGGATCGCCCGCCCGCTCGGCGTGAAGTACCAGGCCGTGGTCAGCTTGAGCGCGCCACCGGACCCCTTCAGCGGAAACACGTTCTGCACCGAGCCCTTGCCGAACGTGGTCTCGCCCACGATGACGGCGCGGTCGTGGTCCTGCAGCGCGCCCGCGAGGATCTCGGACGCCGACGCACTGCCGCCGTCCACGAGCACCGCGATCGGCCAGTCGAGCACCGGCCGCGCGGACTCGGCGGCGTAGCGCCGATCGGCCTCGGCCATGCGGCCCTTCGTGTACGTGACGAGCGCGCCTTTCGGCAGGAACAGGCCCGCGATCTCCACCGCGTCCTGCACGAGCCCGCCGGGATTGCCGCGCAGGTCCAGCACGAGCGAGCGGGCGCCCCTCGCGCGCAGCGAGTCGATCGCCGCGCGCGTCTCGGCGGCCGAGTGCTCGGAGAAGCTCGCGATGCGCACCACGCCCACGTCGCGCGCGAGCAGCAGCCGGTACGGCACGGCCGGCGTCACCACGTGCGCGCGCTTGAGCGTGATCTCGTGCAGCTCCGTCTCGCCCGGGCGCGACAGCGACAGCGTCACGGGCTTGCCCGCTTCGCCGCGCAGCCGGTCCGCCAGTTCGTCGAGCCCCTGCGACCACGTGGGGTGGCCGTCCACCTTCACGATCACGTCGCCGGGCAGCAGCCCCGCTTCCCACGCCGGCGAGCCCTCGATGGGCGCGATCACCGTGGGATACCCGCCGCGCACGTCGACGTACGCACCGATGCCGTCGAACGCGCCCTCGATGCTGCCGCGCAGGCTCTCGTAGGCGGCGGGCGTCAGGTACTGCGAGTAGGGATCGAGATCGCGCACCATGCCCTTGAGCGCGCCGTCCATCAGCCTGGGCGGTTCGACCGGGTCCACGTAGTTCGCGCGCACGGCCTGCAGCACTTCGAGCAGCAGGTCGAACTGGCGGTAGAAGCTGCCGGCCGCGTGCCCGCGGCCCGCCGACCAGCCGGCCACGAACAGCGTCGCCAACAGCACGCCGAGCAGCACGCGTCGTCGAGCCAAGGAGCCTCCGGACCACCGATGGAAGGTCGGCCCCGCGGCTGGGGCCGGTGGGCGCGCGGATGTTCCGTCGCACCCGGAGCGGGCCGGGATTCTAGCCTGTGCGCATCCGGTCGGGCGAGCCGATCCGACGAGCGCCCCGGAACGGCGGTCTCAGCGGCCGGCCAGCACGCCTTCGGCGCGGAGCCGGGGCTCGAGGACGCTCCAGAGCCGGGCTTCGATCTCGTCGGGCGACCGCGTGGCGTCCACCACGACGAAGCGCGCCGGCTCCTGGGCGGCCAGCGCCAGGTAGCGGCGATGGACGCGCGCGTGGAAGTCCTCGGGCTCGCGGTCGAGGCGGTTCATCTCGCCGTCCTTCGTGCGTCGTTCGAGCCCCGTCTCGTGCGGGGTGTCGAGCAGGAACGTGACGTGCGGCTGCAGGCCGCCCGTGGCCGCACGGTTCAGCGTTCGCAGCAGCGCGTCGTCCAGGCCGCGGCCGCCGCCCTGGTAGGCGAGCGTGGAGTCCGCGTAGCGGTCGCAGAGCACCACGCGGCCCTCGGCGAGCGCGGGGCGGATCACGGTCTCGACGTGCTGCGCGCGCGAGGCCTCCAGCAGGAACACCTCGGCCAGCGACGTCGGTCGCACCTCGCCGTCCAGCAGCAGCGCCCGCACGCCCTCCGCGAGCGGCGTGCCTCCCGGCTCGCGCGTGAGGACCGGCTCGTGGCCGAGCGCCCGGAGGCGCCCGGCCAGCCGTTGGATCTGCGTGGACTTGCCGGAGCCCTCGCCGCCCTCGAGCGTGACGAAGAACCCGGACATGGCCGTGGAACTCAGCGCGACTTCGCCGTGCGACGCTTCGCCGGCTTCGCGGCCTTCTTCGCCGCGGCGCGCGGAGCACCGTTCGCGTGGCCGTTCATGGCCGCCGCGCCGGGCTTCGCCACGGGCATCGGCCGGGCGCCCTTCGCCGCCTTCTTCGCGACCGGGGCCTTCTCCTTCTTCACCATCGGAGCGCCCTTCTCGCGCAGCATGCGCTCGGTGCCCTTGGGATCCTTGATGTACTGCTCCACCAGCTCGCGCGCGACGTCGTCCGGAATCTGGTACGGCGGCGACTTCTTGAAGTACGACGACGGCGCGACGAGCGCGCCCTTGAGCTTGTGGTCGAGACCCAGCTTCGCGCAGCGCACGGCGTCGATCACGATGCCGGCGGAGTTCGGCGAGTCCCACACCTCGAGCTTCATCTCCAGGTTCAGCGGCACGTCACCGAACGTCGTGCCTTCCATGCGGATGTGGCACCACTTGCGGTCCTTCAGCCAGGGCACGTAGTCCGACGGGCCCACGTGCACGTCTTCCTCGGCGAGGTCGTACGGGATGTTGCTGGTGACCGCGGACGTCTTGGAGATCTTCTTGGACTCCAGCCGCTCGCGCTCGAGCATGTTGAGGAAGTCGGTGTTGCCGCCGAAGTTCAGCTGGTACGTGCGGTCGATGCGCACGCCGCGGTCCACGAACAGGTTCGCGAGCACGCGGTGCGAGATCGTGGCGCCGACCTGCGACTTGATGTCGTCACCGATCACCGGCAGGCCGCGCTGCTCGAAGCGCTGCTGCCAGTACTTCTCGCGCGCGATGAACACCGGGATGCAGTTCACGAACGCGCAGCCCGCGTCCAGGATCTGCTCGACGTACCACTTCGTGGCCTCTTCCGAGCCCACCGGCAGGTAGCTCACCACCACGTCGGTCTCGGTGTCCTTCAGCAGCTTGACGATGTCCACCGTGGAGCCCGGCGCCTTCTCGATGATCTTCGAGAGGTACTTGCCCAGGCCGTCGTGCGTCATGCCGCGCTGCACGATCACGCCCGTCTTCGGAACCTTGGCGAACTGCATGGTGTTGTTCGGCCACGTGACGATCGCCTCGGACAGGTCCTTGCCGACCTTGTTCTTGTCGATGTCGATCGCGGCGGAGATCTCGACGTCCCGGATGTGGTAGCCGCCGAGGTTCACGTGCATCAGGCCCGGCACGCGATCCGTCTCCTTCGCGTTGCGGTAGTAGTGCAGCCCCTGCACGAACGACGAGGCGCAGTTGCCCACGCCGATGATGGCGACACGAACCTTCTTGCCCATGGACTTCAGACCTCCGTGGAATCGGAACCCGCGGAGCGGGTGATCTTCCAGACGTGAACCATCCGCTGGATCGCGGTGGAGAACGACAGCAGCGTCAGCAGGATCAGCGCACCGGACAGCACCGGCCCGAGTCCCGCGAAGCCTGCGACGATCAACACGATCATGCGCTCGGGTCGCTCGAACCAGCCGACCTTGCAGTCGAGCCCGAGCCCCTCCGCGCGCGCGCGTGTGTAGGACACCATGAACGAGCCGATGAGCGCCAGCATCGGGAGCAGTCCGAGGACTCCCCACGTGACGGGCTCGAGGCCGTTCTGGAGATTCAGGAGGACGCGGCTGGGATTGACCGCCATGTCCACCAGGTTGAACACGAAGAACCACGAGATGCCCAGCAGCAGCGCGGCTTCGGCGACCCGGTCGAGCGTCGAGTCGAAGAACGCGCCGAACCGCGTGACGGTCTGGGTGCGGCGGGCGATCTGGCCGTCGAGGATGTCGCACACGCCGGCGCCGCAGGTGACGAGCGCGCCCCAGCGGAACTGCCCGAGCGAGAACAGGAGCCCGGCGCCCAGGCTCAGCACGAATCCGAGCAGCGTGAGGTGGTCCGGCTTCACACCCATGCCGGCGAGACCGCCGACGACCGGATCGAGAGCTCCGTGAGCGAAGCGCTTCAGCCGCTCCTTGTAGTTCACGCCGCCCTCCGTCGCTCCAGCGGCCGCGTCGCCCGTGCTCATCGGCGCTCCTCCGCTCGGGCGTCGCGCTCCTCGCGCGCTTCACGCCGGGCATCGGCGCGGGTCCATCCGCTCAGCACCAGCACCATCTCTCCTCGTCGCTGATCGGGCCGCAGCGCCTCGCGCACTTCGCGGGCGCTTCCCCGAATCACCTGCTCGTGCACCTTCGTCAGCTCGCGCGCCAGCGCGATCGGACGCTCGCCCCACACGGCCTCGAGGTCGTCGAGGCTCTGCTCGATGCGATGCGGGGACTCGAAGGCCACCAGCGTCTCGCGCCGGCGGGCATGTTCCTCGAGAACCCTTCTGCGCGCCGCCGACCGCGGCGGCAGGAACCCCATGAACGTGAACGCGTCCGTCGCCAGGCCGCTGACCTGCAGCGCCGTGATCACGGCGCTCGGCCCGGGAATGCTGAACACGCGATAGCCCGCCTCGATGGCCGCGCGAACGACCGGGAAGCCCGGATCCGCGATGGCCGGCGAACCTGCGTCGGTCACCACGGCCACGCTCTCCCCGTTCTCGAGACGTCCGAGGACGGCCTGGAGCCGGTGGCGTTCGTTGTGATCGTGCAGGCTGACGAGCGAAGCCCGGATGCCGAAGTGGTCGAGAAGCCGCCGGGTGTGCCGCGTATCCTCCGCCGCCACCACGGCCACCTCGCGCAGGGTCTGCAGCGCGCGGGGTGTGATGTCGTCGAGGTTGCCGATCGGGGTGGCCACCAGGAAGAGGCAGCCGGATCGATCGGCGGAACGAGCGTCGGTCACTCCGTTTCCTCGGTTCTTGGGGGCTCCGCCGCCGAAGCGGCGCGCAAAGTAGCACGGGGCCCGGGGGGAGTCCACGCTCGCATCTGCCGAGCATCGAAGGACCCGCGTGCTCCCATCGCTGCCGCGCGACCCGTTGGAATCACGCGCACTGGCTCGACCATGCCCCGGCAAGAGAACGACGCGGGAAGCGCGTATTCGCCGCGCGGAGAACGGCCCGGGATCGTTCTCTGATCGGGCATCGACGACCTCAGGCCCGTTGACCGACGGCCGTCGTGAACACCTCGATCGCCCGCGACACGCCCGCCTCGTCCACGTCGAGGTGGACGATCGCCCGCAGGCGCCGATGCCCGAAGGGCACCATCCGCACGCCCTGTTTCTCGAGCTCGGCCAGCAGTCCCGCCGGGTCGAGCGCGGGGTCTTGCAGCTCGGCGATGACGATGTTCGTCTCCGGCTCCGCCACCTTCACGCCGGGCGCCGAGCGGAACCCGGCGGCGAGGCGCCGGGCCCGGGCGTGGTCCTCGGCCAGCCGTTCGACATGGTGGTCGAGCGCGTACAGGCACGCCGCCGCGAGGATGCCCACCTGCCGCATGCCGCCGCCCCAGCGCTTGCGGGTGAGGAACGCCGCGCGCACCGAGGCGGCGTCGCCCACGAGGATGGAACCCACCGGAGCGCCGAGCCCCTTGCTGAAGCACATCATCGCGGTGTCGGCGCACGCGGCCCAGTCGGCGATCGGCACGCCGCTCGCCACGCTCGCGTTCCACAGGCGCGCGCCGTCCAGGTGCACGCGCACGCCACGTGCGCGCGCGTCGGCAGCCAGCGCGCGCAGCGCGGGCAGCGGCACGATCACGCCGCCACCCCGGTTGTGGGTGTTCTCGGCGCACACCAGCGACAGCCGCGCCACGTGCGGATCGTCGGCCGAACGCAGCAGACGCGCGAGCACGTCCACGGGCAGCGCGCCGCGCTCGCCCTTCACCACGTGCGCGAGGCAACCCGAGTTCGCCGCGATGCCGCCCTGCTCGTACAGGAAGATGTGCGACTCCTCCTCGAGCAGCACTTCGTCGCCGGGTCGCGTGAGCGCGTTCACCGCGAGCTGGTTGCCCATCGTGCCGCTGGGCACGAACAGCGCGGCTTCCTTTCCCGCCAGCGCCGCGACGCGACGTTCGAGCGCTTTCACGGTCGGGTCGTCGCCGAACACGTCGTCGCCCACTTCGGCCTCGGCGATCGCGCGGCGCATGCCGGGCGTGGGTCGGGTCACGGTGTCGCTGCGCAGGTCGACGATGGCGGGCGTGCTCATGGCGTCCTCGGTGGATCGTGCCGGGTTCCGGGTGAGGCCGCGGAGTCTAGCCTGACCGGTTCGCGGACCGGGAGCCGGGAGTCACGGATTCGTTTCGTCCCGACCGGCTCCCTCGTCACTGCCCTGCTCGCGGCGGCGGCACCGAGCCGGAACCGGCGGACCCTCCCCGCCCGGGCATCGCGATCCCGCGGCCCACCCGCCCGGGCACGGCGGTCATCAAGCCCGTGCAAGATCGGTCGGTCCGCGCTCGACAGTGCGTCCGATTCCCTGCAATCCTGCCGACGCTCCTGCATCTGCAGGGGCGCCGGAACGGACACAACCGATCGGCCCGGTGCGCGGTGCGCGCCGGCCATGACGATAAGGAGCGTGATTCACCGTGTTCATGCCATTCGACAGCACCATGATCCTGGTGCTTCCCGCACTCGCGTTCGCGATCTGGGCGCAGTTCAAGGTGCGGGGCACCTTCGAGAAGTACTCCCGCGTGCGGGCCGCGAACGGCCTGACGGGCCGCCAGATGGCGAACGAGATCATGTCGCGCAACGGCGTCTCCGACGTGAACATCGAGCCGGTCGCCGGCACGCTGAGCGACCACTACGACCCGAGCAGCAAGACGGTGCGGCTGTCGGAGCCCATCTACGCCGGGCAGTCGATCTCGTCGATCGCCGTGGCGGCGCACGAGGTGGGGCACGTGCTGCAGCACCACCAGGGCTACGCGCTGCTGAACATCCGCTCGGCGATCGCGCCCGTTGCCGGCTTCGGCTCGGCGCTCGCCTTCCCGCTGTTCTTCATCGGCATGTTGCTGGGCACGAAGGCGTTCGGCGGCATGCTCATGGATCTCGGCATCCTGTTCTTCACGGGCGCCGTGCTGTTCCACGTGGTCACGCTGCCGGTGGAGTTCGACGCATCCAAGCGCGCACTCGCACAGCTCACCGCGACGGGTGCCGTGCAGCCGCAGGAAGTCGCGGGCGCGAAGAAGGTGCTCGACGCGGCGGCGCTCACGTACGTCGCGGCGGCCGCGATGGCGGCGCTGGAACTGCTCCGGCTCGTGCTGCTGCGCAACAGTCGCGATTGACCTCGCAAGTCGCACCGCACGAAACAGAGCGAGGCGGGAACCTTCGGGTTCCCGCCTCGCGGCGTTCCGGAGCGATGGCGGATCGCGTTACTGCTGCGACACCATGTCCTTCAACTCCTTGGAAACCTTGAACACCGGCACGCGACGCGGCGGCACGGGCACGGCTTCACCGGTGCGCGGATTACGCGCGATGCGGGACTTGCGGTCCTTCACCCGGAACGTGCCGAAGCCCCGGATCTCGATGTGATGTCCGTTGGCGAGGGCCTTCGCCACGGCATCCAGGAAGCAGTCCACGGTCTCGGCCACGTCCTTCTTGGTCAGTCCCGTGCGCTCCGAAATCTGGTCGACGATGTCCGCCTTGGTCATCTGGCTCCTCCTCGACGCCGCGCGGCCTCGATGCGAGGCAAGCGGAGTGGGGCTCGGAAAACGTTGGCGTGGAAGCTAAAGCAGCCTTCGAAGTCGTGTCAATCCCCTTTCAGCCAATGGCTTGGGTCGGGTCGGGCAGGATCCTGCCCCGGCGGGTGGCCGCACGGCGGCCGGCGGACGGCCTCGGATGCTCACTCCGTGCCCAGCGCCCGGCGCCGGGCCACTTCGATCGGATGGGTGGAAGCCGCTTTCAGGGCCTCCCGCAGCCGCGGCCGGCCCGCGGCGGACTCGGCCGCCCACTCACGGGCGAACGAGCCGGACTGCACCTCATCCAGGATCCGCTCCATCTCCTGCCGGACGGCCGGCCCGATCACGCGCGGGCCGCGGGTGACGTCGCCGTAGCAGGCGGTCCCGCTGATCCCGGCGCGCATCGCCGACACGCCTCGGTCGTGCAGCAGGTCGGCCAGGTACTTGAGCTGGTGCACGCATTCCAGGTAGGCGATCTCGGGCGAGAAGCCCCGCGCCGTGAGCGTGTCGAACGCCGCGGTGACCAGCGCGTTCATGCCACCGCACAGCACCACCTGCTCGCCGAACAGATCGACCTCGGTCTCCTCCCGCACCGTGGTGCGCCACAGGCGCGCACGCGCGCAGCCGAGCGCCGTGGCGTACTGCTCGGCGAGCGCCCACGCGTGCCCCGTGCCGTCCTGGTGCACGGCGAGGTAGGCCGGCAGCCCGTCGCCACGCTCGTACACCGATCGCAGCACGCGACCGGGCCCGGTGGGCGACACCAGCGTGACGTCGACGCCCGAGGGGACCGCGAGGTTCCCGTAGAGGAGATTGAAGCCGTGCGCGAACACCACGCCCGCGCCGGCCGCCATCGCCGCGGCCAGATCGGGCCACACCGCGGGCGTCGCCTCGTCGGGCAGCAGCACCGCCACCACGCCCGCGCGCCGCGCGGCTTCGGCCGGTGCGAACACGGGCAGGCCGTGCTTCGCCGCGCGTGCCGCGGAAGCGCCGCCCGGACGTGCGCCCGCGATCACCTCGACGCCCGAATCGCGCAGGTTCAGCGCCTGCGCCTCGCCCTGGTTGCCGAGCCCGACGATCGCCACCGGTCCGCGCGTCCACTGCGTGCTCATGCGGTGCTCCCCGAAAAGCGCGCGGCGGGCCGGATCGCTCCGGCCCGCCGCACTCTCGTTCACGCGCGGCGGGCCATCCGCCGCAGCGACGTCACTTCTTCGCCGGAATCGCTCCCGGCGTGCCCCAGTCGGACTTCTGCACGAGCGAACCCGCGGCGGGGTCGAACGTGAAGCCGATCTTCTTCGCGAAGTAGAACCAGCTCTGGAACTCGCTGCCGTTGCCCTTCCAGTTCCACACCTGGTCCGGCGTACCGTTGGCCGCCAGCGTGGTGGCCGCCACGCCCTTCAGCGCGCCCGCCGCCGCCGCGGCATCCGGCGCCATCTCGCCCTGGTTCATCGCCAGGTAGAGCGTGAGCATCTCCGTGGCCTTGGCGTTCGCACCGGCGCGCGAGTAGATCGCGCCGAGCTGGCGGAACAGCGGCTTCACGTTCTCCGGCTTGGCCTGGCCGAGCGCGGTGTGCAGCTGCTTCGAGGCTTCCTCGTACTTCTGCTGCTCGGCGAGCACCGCGCCGAGCGACGACTTCGCGTCCGGATCCTCGGGACGCAGCTCGATCGCCTTGCGCCACGCGGTCTCGGAAAGCGCCCATTCCTGCGCGTTCTGGAACGACAGCGCGGCATTGAACGCGAGGTCGGGATCCTTCGGCTTGAGCGCGCTGGCCCTGGCGTACGCCTCGCCGGCCGCCTTGTAGTCCGGCTTCTTCTTCGCCGCGTCGGTGACGCCCTGCGCACGGCTGAACAGCGCGTTCGCCATGCCCATCAGGTGGTCGGCGTTCGTCGGCTCCTGCTTCGCCAGGTCCTGGTAGTAGACGATGGCCTCGTCGTACTTCTTCGCGTCGAGCAGTCCGCCGGCCTTGTTCGAGCGCACCATCTTCAGCGCCTCGCCGACCTGCCCCACGGCCGTGTCCTGCGCCGCCTCGGTCAGGCCGTTGCGCAGCACCGCCTCGGCCTCGTCGTAGCGCCCCATGAGCGCGTACACCGTGCCGAGGTTGCGCAGCGTCATCGCGCTCGCGGGCTTGAGCAGCTTCGCGCGCGTGAGCGACGTGATCGCCGCGGCGTACTTGGCCGTGGCCTCGTCCTTCAGCGGCTTCTCGTCGGCCGACGGCTCCTTCGAGTAGTCGGCCCACGCCGCCTGCGCATCCTGGATGTTGCGGATGCCGTCGTTGAACGCCTTCGCCCAGTACGACTCGCGGTTCGTCGCGACGACGTCGAGCTTCTTCTTGTCGCCCAGTTCGGTCAGGCCGGCGACGGCCTTGTCGAACCACACGCCGGCGGGGCCCGCGCTGTCGAGCTCCGCGTACGCCCAGCCCAGGTAGCCGAGGGCCTCGAAGTCCTTCGGATCCTCGGTCGCGCACATGTTGAGCTGATCCACCGCCTTGTTCATCTGGCGCTGGTAGTCCTCGGTGTTGCCCTTGTCCTTGTCGCGCAGCCCCTGCGTGACGTACTGCATGCCACCGGCGCAGTGCGGATTGCGGGCGAGGGCCGGCGCCGCCAACGACAGGGCGAGCGCGGCGGACATCGCGCCCCGAACGGTCAGCGTACGAAGCTTCAAGACGTTCCTCCTTCTTCAGACCAGGCGGTTGCCGTTCACCTGGAGCCCGAACGTGGCTCCCAGGAACTTCGCCGCCTTGCGAGACGCGAGCATCCGCGTCATGAAGATCTCGAAGTACTCCATGACGTGGGAAATATTCGGATCGATCGTCAGTTCCAGCGTGATGTGCTTCCGGTCCTCGTCCACGTTCAGGAAGCTCTTTTCCACCGCGTAGTTCACGCGGTCGTGGATGTCGAACCGGATCATGTCGGGATTGCGCACCCGCGTGCGGTGCACGTCGCTCTTGTCCGCCATGATCACCGCGGCGGCCACGGCGTTCACCGGGTCCCCGTCGTTCTCGTGGTGGTTGCCGATCGCGGCGATGCACGTGAGCACTTCGTCGTCCGACATGCCGAAGTCCGTGAGCAGCGACATCGCCATGACGGCGCCCGTCTGCGCGTGGTGGTCGCGGTTGACCGCGTTCCCGATGTCGTGCAGGTAGCCGGCGATCGAGGCCAGCTCGCACGTGCGTTCGGGGTGCCCCATGCGCTTGAGGACGTTGTAGGCGATCCGGCTGACCAGCCCCACGTGCCGCTCGCCGTGCTCGGTGTACCCGATCTGCTCGAGCGAGGCGTCGGCCATGCGGACGTACTTCCGCACCTTGGGATGGTCGCGGACGAACTCGAAAGTGATCGCCGGGCCCGCGGCCGGAGCTTCGGCGGAGGCCCCGGAATTGCCGGGCTTGAGCGTCATGTCGGGGTCCTGGATATGCGGGAAAGGTGCCAGTTCCCGAGAGCGTCCGGACGTCGGTGAGCGAACCGCAGACTAGGGGGGCAACTCGCGCAGCGTCAAGCCTTGGCGGGCCCGGGGAGCCCGGCCGGAACGGACGTCCGGCGGCGCGAAATCGCGGCATCGGCGCACGTCGGTGCGTCGCCGTCGCCACAGGGTGTTCAGGGGATGTGTCCGGGCCGGGCCGACGCGTCGAGCACGGCGCCGGGCTCCGGGCCCGCACGCCGAGCGCGCCGCGGTCCCCGAACGGAGCATGCGAGCGCGTTCCCCGCGCCGGGCGAATCGGGCCGCTGGCCTAGAGCACTTCGATCGGGTCCACGTCCGCCATCACGGTCACGCCGGGTGGCCGTTCGGGCGAGTCCGCCCACGCCAGCGCCTCGGCGGCCGCCGCGCGCAGCTTCGCGGCGTGGCCGCCCTTCAGCAGCACGTGCCAGCGGTGCCGGCCGCGCAGCCGTGCGAGCAGCTGCGGCGCGGGGCCGAGCACGTCGAGATCGGCGCCCGCCTCGCTCGCGCGGACGCGGTCGGCGAGCACGCCGGCCGCCGCTTCGACCTCGCCCTCGTTCGCGCCCGACACGAGCAGCGTCACCAGCCGCACGAACGGCGGGTAGCCCGCCTCGCGCCGTGCGCCCAACTCGCGGTCGATGACCGCGCGCGTGTCGCCGCTGGCGACCGCCGCGATCGCCGGGTGCTCCGGCGTGCACGTCTGCACCAGCACCTCGCCCGGCGCGTGGCCGCGGCCCGCGCGCCCCGACACCTGCACCAGCAGCTGCCACGTGCGTTCCGACGCCCGGAAGTCCGGCAGGTGCAGCGCCACGTCGGCGTCGATCACGCCCACCAGCGTGACGCGCGGGAAGTCGAGCCCCTTCGCGATCATCTGCGTGCCCAGCAGGATGTCGGCTTCGCCGCGCGCGAAGCGCTCCAGCACCTTCGCCGGCGCCTCGCGGTCGCGCGCCACGTCGGTGTCGAGCCGCAGCACGCGCGCGGTCGGGAACGACCGCGCCAGCTCGCGCTCGGCGCGCTGCGTGCCGGCGCCCGAGAAGCGCAGCAGCGGCGCGTGGCAGCGCGGGCACGCCGCGCCGGCGGGCTCCTGGTGGTCGCAGTAGTGGCAGCGCCACGTCGGCGGCGTCACGTGCAGCGTCAGCGTGATGTCGCAGCGCGAGCACTCCGGCACCCAGCCGCACGAGCGGCACTGCGTGTGGTGCGAGTGACCGCGGCGGTTCAGCCACAGCAGCGCCTGCTCGCCGCGCTCGAGGCGTTCGGCGAGCGCCGCCTTGAGCGGACGGCTCAGCAGGTCGTCGCCGCCCTCGTCGCGCTTCAGGTCCACCACGCGCACCGTGGGCAACGCGCGCCGGTCCACGCGGTTCGGCAGCACCAGCCGCGTGTACTTGCCGCGGCCCGCGTTCGCGAGCGACTCGAGGCTCGGCGTGGCCGAGCCGAGCGCCACCGGCACGCCCAGCATCTGCGCGCGCCGCACCGCCACGTCGCGGCCGTGGTAGCGGAGCTGCTCGCTCTGTTTGTAGGCCGGCTCGTGCTCCTCGTCGACCACGATCAGCTTGATCGACGGCAGCGGCGCGAACACCGCCGAGCGCGCCCCCACCACCACGTCGAGCGCGCCGCGCCGCGCGAGCTCCCAGTTGCGGCGTCGCTCGCCGGTGCCGAGGTAGCTGTGCAGCAGTCCCACGCGCCCGCCGAAGCGGCGGCGGAACTGCGCCACGATCTGCGAGCCGAGCGCCACCTCGGGCACCAGCACCAGCGTCTGGCCGCCGGCCTCGCGCGCGGCCATCGCGGCGCGCAGGTACACCTCGGTCTTGCCGCTGGCCGTCACGCCGTGCACGAGGAACGTGCGGTAGCCGCCCTCGGCCACCGCGCCCTCGAGCGCGTGTGCCGCGGCGCGCTGCTCGGCGGTGAGCGTCACGCGCTCGGGCATGCCGAGCCGCACGACCGGGTCTTCCTCGGCGGCGCGGCGCGCGCGGCTGCGCGCGAGGCCCGCCTGTCCTCCCGGCAGAGCGGACGACACCACTTCACCGGGAGGCGCGAGGTAGTACTCCGCTACCCAGCGCGTCAGCGCCAGCAGGTGCGGCGAGAGCAACTCCGGGCCGGCCACGCGCGTGATCTCGCGCACCTTCGCGAGCTCGGTCGTCTTGCGCCGCTCCACCACGATGCCGCGCAGCGTGCGGCCGCGGAACGGCACCTCCACGGGCACGCCGGGGCGGACGTCGCCGTCGAGCGCGTCGGGCACGGCGTAGGTGAAGAGCTGCCGCACGGGCACGGGCAGCGCGACGAGAGCGAAGGGCATGGGTCGGGATCCGGCGATGGGACGCGGCGGACGCCGCGCTCGGAGCCGCGGGACCATGCGACGGCCGCCCCGTCGGAGCAAGTGCGATCGCGCGGGGTGCGTCGCACGCCGGAGCGCCGCGTCGCACGCGCCGGCCCGAAAAGACCCGCGGCGCGCTCCGGTTCCCGGACGCGGCGCGGGGTCCGGGCGAATGCGGGTGGCCGTCAGGCCTGCATGCGCTGCTGGGAGCTGGACTGACCGAGAATCGAGTTGATCCGCTCCACGAGCTTGCGCGGGCTGAACGGCTTGGTGATGTAGTCGTCGGCGCCGACCTCGAAGCCGATCTTCTGATCGACGTTGCGACCCTTCGCGGACAGCAGGATCACCGGAATGTCGCGGGTGCCGGACTCGGACTTGAGCAGCTTGCAGGTCTCGTAGCCGTCCAGCTTGGGCATCATGATGTCGAGCACGATCAGGTCGGGTTTCTCACCGCGGGCCTTTTCCAGCGCCTGCTCGCCGTCGAGCGCGGTGATGACCTCGTACCCTTCCATGCCGAGGCTGAAGTCCAGGATATGGACGATGTAGATCTCGTCGTCCACCACCAGGATCCTGCCCTTCGCCATTCCGATCACCTCCCTGCGCCGGGTGTTCCGGCTTCGAATGCCGGCGCTCTGGCCATCCTGGCCGGCTCTCACGGGGGCTGGTATCGGCTTGCCCCGTGCCGGCCTTGAGTTTCTCGTTCGGCAGGCCGCCGGAGCCCCCGCCGATCGGGCGGGGCGTCCAGCCGGCCCTCAGGCCGCGTTCCGGGCGACCTCCCCTTCCCGGGCCAGGACCCGGAGGAACGCGTCCACCACCACGGCGTCGAACTGCTGGCCCGCCTCCCGGCGCAACTCGGCCACGGCCTCGCCGTTCGGCCGGTTCGGCCGGTACGGCCGGGGCTCGGTCATGCTCGCCCAGGCGTCCACCACGGCCAGGATGCGGGCTCCCAGCGGGATCGCCTCACCCTGCAGGCCGCGGGGGTAGCCGGTGCCGTCCCAGCGCTCGTGGTGCGACAGCACCAGCTCGCGGACCAGCCCCAGGTACTCCAGCGGGCGCAGGATCTCGATGCTCACCTGCGGGTGCGCCGCGATCTCGGAACGCTGCGCGGCGCTCAGGCGGTGCGGGTGCATCGCGTGCTGCGCCAGCTTCACCATGCCGAGGTCGTGGATGCTGGCCACGTAGCCCACGACGTCCACGTCGGACGGCGACAGGCCCAGCTCGCGGCTCACCGAGCGCGCCAGCTTCACCGTCTGCCGGCCGCCCAGCGACAGGTCGCGCTTCAGCCGCGTCATGCAGCGCACGGCCTCGAGCGCGTCCTCCACCACGCGGCGGCTGTCCGGGTACGCGGTCGCGCGCTCGATGGCGCTGCCCACGCGTTCGGTCAGCATCGCGAGCAGCGCGAGGTCGTCCTCGTCGAAGGACTCGCCGCTCGCCTTGTTGTTCGCGTTGATCACGCCGATGACCTCGCCCTCCACGCGCAGCGGCACGCACAGGAGCGACTTGGTCCAGTACTGCGGGTGGTTCAGCCGGCGGAACCGGCGGTCGGTCTCGATGTTCTCCACGAGCAGCGGCCGGCCCCACGCGGCCACCGAACCGGCCACGCCCGAGCGCAGCGTCGTGCGCCGGCCCGTCACCGCGCCGCCGTCGTGCCCCACGGACGCGGCCACGAACAGGTCGCCGCGGTCGGGGTCCACGAGCACGAGCGACACGATGCCGGCCTCGAGCGACACCGCCACCATCTCCACGATCGCGTCGAACAGCTGGCGCAGGTCGTCGCGGCCCACCGTCTGGCGCGCGATGCGGCGCGCGCGCGGCGAGGCCACCTGCTGCAGCGGCGCCGACACGCAGAAGCGCGCGCCCGCCGGCTGGCCCGCGGCGTCCTGCGGCTGCTCGGCCCACAGCCGGCCGCCGTGCAGCGTCACGATCGAGCTCGAGATCGCGAGCCCCAGCCGCGTGCCTTCGCTCGTGCCGCCGGTCTCGCCACGTCGCGACGTGCGGTAGAAGCCCTCGAACACGGCGGTCAGGTCGCCGGGCGGCAGCGTGGGGCCCGAGTCCGTCACGGAACACGTCCACTCTTCGCCGTCGTGCCCCAGCCGCACCACGACTTCGCCGCCGGGCGGCGAGAACTGCGCGGCGTTCAGCACCAGGTTCTCGATCACGCGCACGGCGAGATCGGCGTCGACCTCGGCCTTCGCGTCGTCGGTCACTTCGAGCCGCGCGTGCACGTCGCGCGCGCGCAGCGCCTCGGACGCACCTTCCAGCGCGTCGGCGCCCAGCCGCGACAGCGGCACGCTCGTCAGCCGCAGCGGGCACTCGCCACCCTCGATGCGCGACAGCTCGTGCACGTCCGACACGATCGCCGCCAGGCGGTCCGACTCCTCGCTCACCACGCGCAGGAACTTCTCGCGCGGCGCGCGCGCGTCGTGCAGGTGGTCGGCGAGCGCTTCGGAGTACGCCTTGATCGACGCGAGCGGGCTGCGCGACTCGTGCGCCACGATCGACAGCAGGCCGGCCGACGACTCGCGCGCCGTCATCAGGCGGCGCTCCAGCGTCGACACGCGCGCGTGCGCGGCCTCGAGGTCGTGCTGCAGGCTCTGGCGCTCCAGCGCCAGCGCGAGCGCGTCCGCCAGCGTCTGCAGGAACAGCCGCTCGCCCGGCGACCAGCGCCGTGCGTGCGGGAACGCCGCGAGCAGGAAGCCGTACGGCGTGCTGCCCGCCACCAGCGGCAGCGTGGCCAGCGCGGCGGGCGGGTCGGTCCACAGCAACGTCTCGCGCGCGACGCGCGCACCGCCGTCGCCGTCCTCGAACAGCGGCCGGTCGTGCCGCATCACCCAGTCCACCGGGCCGCCGTGCTCGGCCAGGTACGGCGTCTCGACGCCCGTCTCCTCGAAGCGGAACAGCGTGCCGCTGCGGCGGTCGAGCCGCAGCAGGCACATGTCGGAGGCGTCCAGCGCGCGACGCGTGGCGTCGCTCGCGGTGGACCACGCCAGCCCGAGGTCGCCGGTCATGCGCAGCGCGAACACCGCCTCGGCCAGCAGCGGCAGCGCGCCTTCGGGCAGTTCCGGGAAGCGCCCCGCGGGCGGAGCGGCGAGCGCGTCGTCAGGCGACATGGCGGTCACTCTCCGGGCCTTCGCGGGCACGGCGTTCGCCCACGAGCACGCTGCCCGCGATGCCCTTGCCGTGCGCCTTGAGTTCCTGCGCGATGTCGATGAGCTCGGCCAGGTGCGTGACGGGCACGCGGTCGGTGCTCACCAGCGCGATGGTCAGGCTCATCAGCGGGAAGCGCTCCACCACGTGGCGGCGGTTCAGCACCTCCACGTAACCGCGCTCGCGGTCCTCGCGGTCGTAGAGCTGCGCCGACTCCTGGTTGAAACGGTCCAGGATCGCGCCGCCCAGGTCCTCGGCGCGGTCGGGCGACGTGAGCACCACGAAGTCGTCGCCGCCGATGTGGCCGACGAAGCCCTGTTCGCCGCCGAGCTGGTGCGTGCAGTCGATGAGGATGCGCGCCAGCATCTGGATGGCCTGGTCGCCGCGGCCGTAGCCGTACTGGTCGTTGAACGCCTTGAAGTGGTCCACGTCGAGCTGCAGCAGCGCGAACGCGTGACCCGACGCGAGCCGCTTGCGGATCTCGTCGTTGATCGAGTGGTTGCCCGGCAGCCCCGTCAGCGGGCTCGCGGCGCGCTGCTGGTGGCTCCACTCGAGCAGGTTGCGCACGCGCAGCAGCAGCTCGCGGCGGTCCCACGGCTTGGTGACGTAGTCGTTCACGCCGTCGGCGAGACCGCTCACCTTTTCGTCGGCGCTCGCGCGCGCGGTCAGCAGGATCACCGGGATGTGGCGCGTCGAGAACGCCTCGCGCAGCCGCCGGTGCACTTCGAGCCCGTCCAGCTCCGGCATCATCACGTCGAGCAGGATCAGGTCGGGAAGGTGATGGAACGCCGCATCGACCGCCTCCCGGCCGTCGGCGGCCTCGAGCACGCGGTAGCCCTCGCACTCGAGCTGCAGACGCAGGATCTCGCGCAGGTGCGGTTCGTCTTCGGCGATCAGAATGCGGGTTTCGGACACTTCCCGGCTCCGTCGGGAAAGATGGAAAGCAGGTCGCAGCGGTCCACGCCCCCATCGACCGGCAATTGGGGCCGGGTCATGGAGAGCGATGCCGGTCCTGTCATCGGCCATTCGGGACAGGGGCTTGCGCGGTTTCTCGGGGCGCCGGGGGGGCCCCGGAGGAGCCCCGGCGCGGCTCCGGGCACCGGATCGGCGCTGCCGGCGCGGCCTTCCGGGGAGCATCCGTCGGAAGTTCCGGCGACTCCGGAGGCTCCCGACGGGGGCTCAGACCACGCCCAGCCCCGAGGCCTCCAGCGACGCCACCGCGTCCAGGTCGGGAGGGCTCGCCTCCCCGCGCGCGAGCTTGCGCGCGCCCACCCACGCGATCATCGCCGCGTTGTCGGAGCAGAGCCGGCTCGAGGGCACGCGCAACGTGATGCCGCGCTTGCCGCACACCGCCGCCAGCCGCTCGCGCAGCGCGCGGTTCGCCGCCACGCCGCCGCCCAGGTCGAGCGTGCGTGCGCCGGTCGCGGCCAGTGCGCGCTCCGCCTTCGCCACCAGCACGTCGACCACCGCGGCCTGGAACGACGCCGCCACGTCGGCCACGAGCGCGGCCGGGTAGGGCGGCTCGCCGTGGGGCGCGAGCGCGGTGGACACCGCCGTCTTGAGCCCCGAGAACGAGAAGTCGCAGCCCGGCCGGTCCAGCATCGGGCGCGGGAAGTCGAACGCATCCGCGCGGCCCTCGGCGGCGAGCCGGTCCACGAGCGGCCCGCCCGGGAAGCCGAGCCCCAGCCGCTTCGCCACCTTGTCGTACGCCTCGCCCGCCGCATCGTCGAGCGTGCTGCCGAGCCAGCGGTAGTCGCCGAAGCCCCGCACGTGCACCAGCTCGGTGTGCCCGCCCGACACGATCAGCGCCACCGTCGGCCACTCGGGCTCGCCGTGCTCGACCGACGCCGAGTGCAGGTGCGCCTCCACGTGGTTCACGCCCACCACCGGCACGTGCAGCGCCCACGCGAGCGCCTTGGCGAACGCCACGCCCACCACGAGCGCGCCCACCAGCCCGGGCGCGTGCGTCACCGCCACGCCGCTCAGCTCGCGCGCCTCCACTCCGGCGTCGCGCAGCGCCTGCTCCACCAGCCGAGGCAGCAGCTCCAGGTGCGCGCGCGACGCGAGCTCGGGCACCACGCCGCCGTACAGGCGGTGCACGTCCTGCGTGGACACGAAGTGCGCCCGGAGCCGCACGCCGTCCTCGAGCAGCGCCACGGAGGTGTCGTCGCACGACGACTCGAGCCCCAGCACCAGCCGCGGCAGCGTCACGCGGGCGGCTCCGGCGCCAGCGCCTCGTCGAGCCACGCCATGTAGCGCGGCGCGCCGGAGGCCACGCGCACGGCGATGCACTCGGGCGTGTCGTACGGGTGCAGGTCGTGCAGGCGCGACATCAGCGCCGCCCAGTCCTGCTTGCGCGTCTTCAAGATCGCCATCACCTCGCGCGCGTCCTCGACCTGGTCCTTCCAGCGGTAGATCGAGCGCGCGCCGGGGACCAGGTTGCCGCACGCGATCAGCCGCTCGTCCACGAGCTGGCGCACCACGCGGGCCGCGTCCTCCTCGGTGGCGAACGTGGTGAACACGACGAGCGCTTCGGTCATGACCGGCTCCTCCGGGTGCGGGCGTGGTTCATCGCGCGGGCCGCACGTGCGTGCGCAACGCGTGTTCGAGCGCGTCGCGCGGGGACTCGCACACGCCCTCGTGCACGTCGGACACCTGGATCACCGTGCTGCGCGGCGCCACCAGCCAGCGGAAGCGCTCGGCCTGCGGCAGCGCGCCGATCGGGCCGGCATCCTCGCCGCCGCGGCAGATGCGCTCGACGCTCGCCAGGTGCGATTCGACCAGCGCCACGTCCACCGCGGGGTCCAGCGCCTGCAGCCGCGCGCGGTCGAGCTCCACCACCGCTTCGAGGAAGCCCGCCGTGCGGCAGTACAGGATCACGCCCGCGTTCACGAACTCGCCGCGCTCCACGCGCGGCACCACGCGCAGCACCGCGTACTCAAACGAGTGCGTTTCGGGCATTTTCCGCCTCCGTCACGAACGCGTCGGTGGCCGCGAGCCGCGCGGCGAACCAGTCGAGGTAGGCCGCGCGCGTCGCCTCGGCCGAGCCGGGCGCACCGCCCGCTTCGAGCCACGCGTCGGGCACGCTCGCCAGCAGGCCGCCGCGCAACGCCTGCTCCACGCGCGGGCGCAGCGCCGCGTCCGCCGCCCGCAGCGCCGAGGCGTGGCGCAGCAGCACGTGGTCGCGCACCTGCGAAAACGCGCCGGCCGCGTGCGCCGGCGCGCCCGACCACGCGTGGTGGAAGTAGAGCGCCGCGCCGTGATCGATGAGCCACAGCCCACCGGACCACAGCAG
>JBGAOB010000405.1:0-2976 GCA_044222045.1 Candidatus Eiseniibacteriota bacterium | reverse complement strand
TGCGTGCGAGCACGCAGCCTCCTCGCGGGGGCGGGCAGGCGCGCAGTGTGCGCGAAGCGCGCCGACCGTCAACGCCAACGGCGTGGACGGCGCGTGGCCACGGCGGTGACGGCCGAACTTCCCCCGCGCGAAACGGCCCGGCGTCGTGAGACCATCCCGGCCCGTTTCGCGCGAAGCCCCGGCTCGTGTTCCGCCGCGGCCGATCGCGCGGAGTGCTTCCCGAGGTCGCCCCTTGCTCCGCACCGTCGTTCGCCGCGCCGCCGCCGCTTTCGCGTGTTCGGCCGCGCTCGCCCTCGCCGCGGCCGCGGCCACGTTCCCGCCGCAGTTCGTCACCGAGTCGGTGGTCGCCACGGGCGCGCTCACGCTGCCCACCTCGATCGCGTTCCTGCCGCCGCAGCCGGGCTTCCAGTCGATGCTGGTGGCCGAGAAGGACGGCCGCGTGTGGCGCGTCACCAACGGCGTGCGTTCCAACACGCCGGTGTGGGACGGGCACGTGGAGGTGCTGAACGACGTCGACCGCGGGCTGCTCGCGGTGGCGGTGGACCCGCACTTCGACGTCAACCGCCGCGCGTACTTCCTCTACACGGTGGATCCCGATTCCGACGGCGTGGACAACGCGAACCCGCTGGCGTTCGGCCGGCTCGTGCGCGTGACGCTGACCCCCGACGCGAGCGCGATCGAGCCCGGCAGCCGCGCCGTGCTCATGGGCACGCAGTGGTCCGACGGGCCGCTCGTGGCGTCGCCGTCGCACAGCATCGGCTGCCTGCGCTGGGGAGACGACGGTTCGCTGCTCGTGTCCATCGGCGACGGCGCGGGCTTCTCGGCGGTGGACTCGGGCGGCACCACGCCCGACGCGTTCCTGCCCGGGCGCACCGATCCTTCCGAGGACGTCGGCGCCTACCGCTCGCAGCTCGTCACCAGCCTCGCCGGCAAGATCCTGCGCATCGACCCCGAGACCGGGCACGGCTACGCGAGCAATCCGTACTGGGACGGCGACCCGACGTCGGTGCGCTCGCGCGTGTGGGTGTACGGCCTGCGATCGATCCCGAGACGGGCCACGGCTGCGAGCAATCCGTACTGGACGGCGACATCGGTGCGCTCGCGCGTGCAAACCTGTTCCGCTTCACGGTGCGCGCGGGCACGGCAGCACCGACTCGGCGGTCGGCCGGCCGTGGGGCAGCTGCTGATCGGCGACGTGGGCTGGTACCTGTGGGAGGAGCAGAACGTCTCCGCGGCGGGCGGCGAGAACTACGGCTGGCCGTGCCGGGAGGGCGACTTCGTGACGCCGCGCTACTTCGACCTGCCGCAGCATCGGCGCTGGCTGTGCGACTCGCTCGGCACGCCGCGCAACCCCGCCACGCTTCTGCAGGTCCGCTCGTCACCGTGCACCACGTGGAGTCCACGCACTCCAGCCCGCCCGGCGTGATCGGCAACACGGCGATCGGCGGCACGTTCTACCGCGGCGTGCTGTACCCGGCGCGCTATCGCGAGCAGTACTTCTACGCCGACTTCAGCCAGGGCTGGATCCGCTACGCGACGCTCGACACGGCGGGCACCGGCTGGCGGTGACCGACTTCGCCACCGGCGTGCCGGGTCTCGCGACCTGCAGACCGATCCCGTCTCCGGTGACCTCGTGTACGTGGATCTCTACGGCAGCCGCGTGGTGCGCGTGCGCTACACGGGCGTGCTCGGCAACTCGCCTCCCGTGGCGCATGCCGCGGGTGATCCGAAGCTCGGCGCGCCGCCGCTGCAGGTGCAGTTCTCGAGCGCCGGCACCACCGACATCGACGGCGACACGCTGGCGATCGCGTGGGACTTCGGCGACGGCGAGGCGGCCTGGCTCGAGCCGAACCCGGCGCACACGTACGCGTTCGCTGGGCGTGCGCTGGGGCTGCGCGCCTGCTGGCGGACGACGGCCACGGCGGGCTCGGGCGCGATTCGGTGCGGGTGGAGTCGTGGCTTCCCTCGCCGTTCCCGGCGACGCCCGTGCTCGACGCGTTCGATCGCGCCGATGGCCCCGTGGGCAGCCCGTGGATCGGCGGCTCGCTGTGGATGGCGATCACCGGCGGCACGCTGGGCTTCACCGGCGACGCGATCGTGTCGGTGTACAACGGCGGCAACTTCGGCCCGGCGCAGGAGGCGCACGTGCGCTTCGCGGCGCTCACGCCGGGCGCCGCCGACCAGGACCTGCTGCTGAAGGTGCAGGGGCTCAGCTGGAACGGCGGCGCGATCCGCGTGCGCGCTCTGGCGGCGGCCGGCGCGGTGGACGTGTCCACGTACACGCCGCCCGACGCGAACGGCGGCGGCTGGGTGGTGCGCGGCACGCTCGCTGGCGTGACGCTGCAGCCGGGCGACCGGTTCGGTGCGCGCGCGCACGCGAACGGCGTGGTGGTGGTGTTCGTGAACGGCGCCGAGGTGGGGCGCGCCGACTGCTCGGCGTGGCGATTCGCGTACGCGGGCGGCCGGCTCGGGCTCATGATGACCGGCGCGAGCCTCACGCGCGTCGACGACTTCGGCGGCGGCAGCGTGGTGCTCGACACGAACAGTCCGCCCGTGGCGGCGATCACCGCGCCCGCGGACTCGGGGTTCTTCGCGGCCGGCGACACGGTGTGGCTCGCCTGCACGGCGGCCGACGCGCAGCAGCCGGCCGCGTCGCTCGACTACCGCTGGGACGTCGACCTGATGCACAACAACCACGTGCACCCGAGTGCGCACATCGTGACCGGCCCCGCCGGCTGGTTCGAGGGCGACGATCACGACGACGGCACGGGCGTGTGGTTCCGCGTGCGGCTGACGGTGACCGACGCGGGCGGGCTCGTCGTGCGCGACACGGTGCAGGTGTTCCCGCGCGTGGACCTGGCGATCGGCGCGATCGCGCTGTCGCCCGACCCGGCGGTGGACGCGCTGCCCGACACGTTCCGCGTGGTGCTGCGCAACGTCGGCGCCATGCCGTCGCCGGCGTCGCGCTGGCGCGCC
>JBGAOB010000404.1:0-3032 GCA_044222045.1 Candidatus Eiseniibacteriota bacterium | reverse complement strand
GAACTTCGTTCAGATATTGGAAGCCGTGTGGTGGCGGTTGGACCGCGCGCTGGACGAGGCGTCCATCCGCGCGTCGGCGCGGCTGTACGCCGCCGAGTCGCTGCTGTCGGGCACCGTGGCGCTGGTGGACCACCACGAGTCGCCCAATGTGATCGAAGGCTCGCTGGAGCTGCTGGCCGACGCGTGCGAGGAGATGGGCATTCGCGCCGTGCTCACGTACGGCGCCACCGAACGCAACGGCGGCCGCGAGGAAGCGCAGGCCGGGCTCGCCGAGTGCCGGCGCTTCGTCACCACCAACACGCGCGCGCTGGTGCGCGGCGTGGTGGGGCTGCACGCCTCGTTCACCGTGGGCGACGACACCGTGCGCGAAGCCGGCGACCTGTGCCGCGAACTCGACACCGTGCTGCACGTGCACGTGGCCGAGGACGGCGCCGACGTGGACGACGCCGTGCGCCGCGGCTGGGCGAGCCCCGTGGAGCGCCTGCTGTCGCTGGGCGCGCTGCCCGCCGGATCGCTGATGGCGCACGGCGTGCACCTGACCGCGCCGCAGGTGCGGGCCGCCGCCGCGCGCGGCCTGTGGCTGCTGCACAACCCGCGCAGCAACGAGAACAACCGCGTGGGCTGGGCCGGCAACCTGTCGGCCAGCGCCAAGGTGACGCTGGGCACCGACGGCTTCCCCAGCGACCTGCGCGTGGAGCGCGACGCGCTGCATCGAATCGCGCGCGAGCAGGGCGATGCCGTGGACGCCACCACGCTGGACCGCCGGCTGGAAGGCTCGCGCGAGCTGGTGGAGCAGGTGTTCGGCGCCGGCGCGCTGGCGAACGATCGCGTGGAGTGGGCGCCCGCCGGTGACGGCGCGAAGCCCCGTGCCGAGCACGTGGTGGTGAACGGCCGCACCGTGGTGGAGCACGGCAAGCTCGTGGCTGCCGACATCGAAGCGTTGCGCGCCGAGGCGCGAGAGCTGGCGCCCGCGCTGTGGCGGCGCATGGAGGAGTACCCGTGGCCCATCTGATCCCGCAGCCGCTGGACCGGCTGCTCGTGCGCGCGCTGGGCGAACTCGAGAAGAGTCGCAGCATCTTCAACCTGCCGAAGCGATCGTTCTGGCAGGCGAAACCCGGGCTCGACCTGTCGGTGGCGCTGCCCGGTGGCCGCGCAGCCACCCCGCTGGGCCCCGCCGCCGGCCCCCACACGCAGCTGGCGCCGAACATCGTGGTGAGCTGGCTCGCCGGATCGCGCGTGGTGGAGCTGAAGACCGTGCAGGTGCTGGACACGCTCGAGATTCCGCGCCCGTGCATCGACGCCCCCGGCGTGGGCTACAACGTCGAGTGGTCGCAGGAGCTGCGGCTGGAGGACAGCGCGCGGCAGTACGCCATCGCGTGGATCCTGGTGCACGCGCTGGCCGCGCGCGGCGTGGCCGGCGACGGCGGCAAGCCCGGCGTGATCTTCGACGCGTCGGTGGGCTACGACCTGAAGGGCATTCAGAGCGCGCCCGTGGCGCGGTTCCTGGACACCCTGCGCGACGGCCGCGCGCTGATCGACGAGCTGCGGCGCGACCTGCCCGCCGAGCTGCGCGCCGTGGCCGACGTGGACGTGCCCGCGTGCATCGCCGACACCGTGACGCTGTCGAGCTTTCACGGCTGCCCGCCCAGCGAGCTGGAACGCATCGTGGAGCACCTGTTGACGCGGCAC
Source organism: Candidatus Eiseniibacteriota bacterium (assembly GCA_044222045.1). Classification (GTDB taxonomy): domain Bacteria; phylum Eisenbacteria; class RBG-16-71-46; order RBG-16-71-46; family RBG-16-71-46; genus JBGAMH01. The sequence continues at coordinate 1,343 of JBGAOB010000404.1, read as the reverse complement.
GCGCTGCACGTGGTGGTGAAGCTGAACCCCACGCTGCTCGGCTACGACGCCGTGGACGACCTGCTGCACGCGCGCATGGGCTGGACCGACGTGACGCTGGATCGCGACGCGTTCGCGAAGGACCTAGCGTGGAGCGACGCGCTGCCGATGCTGGAGCGCCTGGAGGGCACCGCGCGCCGCGCCGGCCGCAGCCTGGGCGTGAAGTTCACGAACACGCTGGTGGTGAAGAACACGCGCCGGAAGCTGGAAGGCGACCTCGTGTACATGAGCGGCCCGCCGCTGCACGTGATCGCGAGCACGCTCGCCTCGCGCTTTGCCGAGGCCACGCAGGGTCGCTACCAGCATTCGTTCAGCGCCGGCATCGATGCCGAGAACTTTGCCGACGCCGTGGCGAACGGCTTTGCCCCCGTGACCACGTGCACCGACCTGCTGCAGCCCACCGGCTACCGGCGGCTGCCGCGGTACCTGAAGGCGCTGGAAGCCGACATGGAACGCCTGGGCGCGAAGGACGTGCCCGCGTACGTGCGCGCGCGCGCCGGCATGGACGCCACCGCCACGACGGCGGATGCCGCGCGCGCCAATCTGGCCGCGTACGCGGGGCGGGTTGCTTCCGATCCGCGGTATGGCGCTGGCGTTCGCGCGGTGGCGACGGCGACGCGCGAGCCGTTGCCGGCGCTCGACTGCGAGTCGTGCAACAACTGCCTGCTCGTGTGCCCGAATACAGCATTCATCGCGGTGGAGACCCCGCCCGAGTTACTCGCGAGCGGCGTGCTGAAGCGCGAGAAGCAGTGGTTGGTGCAGGCCGACGCATGCAACGAATGCGGCAACTGCGACACGCACTGCCCGCAGGAAGGCGGACCGTGGCGGCGGAAGCCGTCGGTTGACTCGCAGGGGCGCGTGAAAGCGGAGGGCGTGGAGGAGGCGGTGAGGGTGGCGGTGGAGCGCGGGGTGAGGGGCAGCGATTAGGAAACCGCTGCTCTATCGTCCGAGCAACGAGGCAAACGGGGCGGAGTCGCGATGCTCGCGTTGCCACCGTACCGAGGCGACCTTCCTCTCATCGGTACTTCGATTTCAGGCCCCCCCACGTCGCACGGAGGGCGGGGGTTGATCCGTCTTGCGAACGGAACACCTTCACGGCTCCGATGACATTGCCGTGTGAATCGACCGAACGGCTGCCAACCAAGACGAGTTCGCCCGGGAGGCAGGCTATCCCCATCGGCTGGGAAAGCGCTGGCCCTCCGCCCGCGGGCGTGCTGGCCGAACCGCCCCACATCACTTTGAACTCTCCACCCGGACCAAATTTCTGAACTCTGTTGTTGAAGAACTCTGCGACGTAGACACTG
>JBGAOB010000403.1:0-4148 GCA_044222045.1 Candidatus Eiseniibacteriota bacterium | reverse complement strand
GCGCGGCAACACGTTCACCGAAACACTCGGGCGCGGCATCCTCGCCAGCCTGCCGCCGCGCGCGGTGCTGTTCGTGCAGGGCGACCTGCTGCACAACGCCTGCGCGTACCTGACGCGCGTCGAGAACGTGCGCCCCGACGTGGTCGTGCTGGACCAGGAACTGCTGACGTACGCGTGGTACGTGCGCCGCGTGCGCGCCGCGCACCCCGACGTGCTGCCGCCGCTCGGCCGCGCGAGCGTGGTGCGCCTGCGCGACGGCCGCGCGGTCGCGGGCGTGGTGGTGCGGCGCGCCGACGGCACCGCCGACGTGCTCGTCGAGGACGGGCAGGCGACGATGCGCGCGGACGAGATCGCGTCCGAGACCACCGCGCCGCCCGAGTCGCTGTTCCGCGCCACCCGCGCGGGGTTCCGGTCGAGCGCGCTGCTCGAGACCGGCGAGGACCGCTACTCGGGCCTGCCCGGCACGCGCAACCTGCTCTGGCTCGACCATCTCGCCGGCCGGCGCCCGGTGGCGTTCCTGGGCGTGAAGGACGAGAGCTACGCGCTGCGCTGGGAGCTGGCAGGCGAGGGGTTCGTGATGCGCGCGGTGCCGCGCGGCCGGCGCCCCGAGCCCGCGGCCGAAGCCGCCGCGACGTTCGCGGTGCTCGAGCGCGTGCCTCTCGATCCGTACTTCCGCGCGTACGACCCGCTCAGTTTCGAACACGCGGAGCGCTGGCGGTTCGCCGCGGTCGCCACGCGCGCCATGCTGCTCGCCGCGCGTCCCGAGGCCGGCGCGGTGCTGGCGGCGCACCCCGAAGCGCACGCGCGGCTGCGCGAGTTCGCGCGCCGCTTCGAGGCGCTCGAGCCCACGCCCGACCCAGCGTGCCTGCGCGCGGCCGGTTTCCTGCGCCTGTTCGACCCCACCTTCCGCGACTTCGCCGCGGCGCGGCGCGACTTCGAGCGCTACGTGGCCACCGGCGGCGCCGCCTCCCGCGACCCCGAGGTGCGGGCCGCGCTCGCGCAACTGGGCGCTGCCGCCCGCTGAGCCGTCCGGGCCGGGGGGGACCGGCGTTAGGTCCGAGCGAGCTGTGCGAAAACCGTGCCCGCCTCCGGCGCGCCTGCTAGCGTCTTCGCGTCCATATCGACCCCACGGAGGTCTCCCCCCATGCGCTCCCGCTCGCTCCGCACGGCCTCCGCCCTCCGGCGGCGAGGCCGCCGCCGCCCTCGTGCTGCTGGTCGCCGCCGCCAGCCTCGCCGGCTCGGCCTTCGTGCACGCCGACGGCGGCCTCGCCAGTCCGCCGCGCCGCGCCCCGGCGCCCGCGCGCGCCGCCGCCGACCCGGCGTGCGATCCGGTCGTCACCTCGACCTCGGCCGCGAGCGCGCCCGCTGCGGGCGGCGTGCTGATCACGATCAGCGGCTCCAACTTCCTCGCCGCCGGCTCGTTGCCGCAGGTGTGCTTCACCGGCCAGCAGCAGGTGGCGCCGTCCTCGGCGACCGACACCGAGGTGCTCGTCGAGGTGCCAGCGCAGCGCGGCGAGCCGGTCCAGTTCCTGACGCTCGCATCGCGCGGCGGGCTCGTGTCCAACCCGATGCCGTTCACCTACGACGATCCGGTCGTGGACCCGGCCCCCGACGCGCTCGCGTCGTTCGGCGGCGGCACGCGGCTCACCGTGACGGGCAGCAACTTCCGCTGTGCCGAGCCGCGCGCGTGGCTGGCGGACGCCGCGACGGGCGAGACCGCCGACTGCGACGTGCTCGAGGCGAGCGACGCGGCGCTCGTGGTCGCGCTGCCCGACTGGTCGTCGCCGGCCGCCGTGCTGCACGTGGGCATCGTGCACCGCGACCTCGCCGCGCGGAACGTGCTGCTCGACGGCCCGCAGCTCGCGAGCGTCACGCCGTCCTCGCTGCCCGCGCTGGGCGGCTCGCTGATCACGCTCACCGGGTCGAACTTCTCCGCCGGCACGCCGGCCGATCGCGTGGTCGTGCGCGTGATCCGCGCCGGGCGTTCGATGGAGGCGCCCATCGTGAGCCAATCCGGCGTCGAGATCGTCGCGCGCGTGCCCGAGATGCTCGAGTCCGCGGGCGGCCAGGTGCCGGTGGGCGTGTGCGTCGAGGTCGCCGGCCGCAAGAGCAGGACGTGGCAGGCCAAGTCGGACCAGGACGCGCGTACTACGAGCCCCGCGGGCGTGTCCGCCGCGGGCGGCGCCGATCACGATCGTCGGCGACAACTTTCGCGGCGGCGTGACCGGCGCCATCGTCGGCATCGGTGGCCGGCATCGTGCTGGACGAGCGCCACGTCGCGTTCACGCTGCCCGCCCTGCCCGCGCCCTGCACGACCCCGGTGGTCGAGCAGAACGGCAAGCCGGCCACAACGGCGGTTTCGGTCGAGGCGCTCGCGCCGCCCACGGTCGCTCGGTGAGCCCGCCGCTGGCGCCCACGTCGGGCCGCAACGTGCTCACCATTCACGGCACGAACTTCGGCATCAGCGACTTCGGCATGTCGCGCATGGTCACCATCGAGGGCGGCGGAGCGGTCGACGCCAGCGGGTGCGCTGGCTGTCGCCCGAGGCGCTCGAAGTCGTGCTGCCGCCCGGCACGCAGGGCGCGGCGGGATCGAGGTGCAGGTCGCCGGCGTGCCGGTCGCGCTGCCGAACGCGTTCTCGTACGGCGGCAGCGGTTCGGGCGCGCCGCCCGAACTGTCGTCGCTGTCGCCGCCCGGGCTCACGCGGCTCGGCGGCAACCTGATCACGCTGACCGGCTCGAACTTCGGGCCCGCGGGCTCCGCGACCGTGATCTTCGGCTCGACCGCGGTCGCACCCGCCACGCAGTCGGACACCGAGATCACGTTCGTGCAGCCGCCCCTGGCCGATGGCCCCGTGCAGAACCCGATCTACGTGGAGCAGGGAGGCGAAGGCTCGAATCCGCTCTTCGAAGCAAGCGCGCCGGCCAGATCGGCTCGGTCACGTCCGGCGCGCCGCCGAGCTACGCGGGCGGCGCGACGCTCACGATCACCGGCTCCGACTTCGCGCCCGGCACGCGCGCGCGCTTCACCGCGGCCGACGGCGCCAGCACCGAGCGCGTGCCGTTCGACCTGTCGCCGACGACCATGCTCGTGACGGCGCCCGAGGTGGACGAGCACGCCTGGAACGAAGTGGCGGTCGTGAACGAGGCGGGCCCCTCGCCGCCGCTGGCGTACGTGCTCGGCGGACCGCGGCTCACGAGCGTCTCGACGCGCGAGCTGTCGCCCGCCGGGAGCATTTCGCTCACCGTGGTCGGCACCAACTTCGGGCCCGGCGCGCGCGTGGAGATCGGCGGCCGGCAGGCGGTTTCAAGGAGTTCAGCCCCGCGCAGGACCAGCTCAAGGGTTCGCCCCGGCACCTCACGGGCCCGCCGGACGTGCCGATCCGCGTGATCGACGCGGCCGGTGTGGCGAGCGACTCGCTCATGCTGCGCTGGAAGGCGCCCGAGCTGAACTCGAACTCGGACCGGGCGGCGCGTGCGGGCGGCGGCACGCACCTGACGATCAGCGGCAGCCACTTCGGCCGCGGCGTGCACCTCACCGTCACCGGCTCGGGCTTCTTCAGCGCGCCGACGATTCTCGATCGCGACGAGTCGACGCTGGTCGTGGAGGCCGACGCGCTGCCGCCGGGCGCCTACGAGATGGGCGTGACCGACGACTCAGCTCTGCCGCCCCGCGACGCTCACCATACCAGTGCTGCCCACGGTCTCGTCGGTGACCTCGACGGCCGCCGTTTGCCGGCTTCGTGCCGCTCACCATCCGCGGGCTCAACTTCGGGCCCGCGGGCGCGGCGGTCGAGCGGCGCTTCCGGGTCCTGGGCTCGGACTGCGCGCTCGAGGTGACGCGCTCGGCGGACGACGAGCGGGTGCGGTCGTCGCACCTCCCGGCCCGGGAGTGGACTCCGCCGATCTCGTGGTCACGATCGACGGCGTCGCCGACACGATCCCGAACGCGCGTTCGCGGCACAGCTGGTCGCGGTGGCGTGGACCTGCTGCTCGCGGCGCCGCGCGAGCTGGCGCTGCGCGCCGGCCCGACGCCGTTCCGCGCCGAGCTGGGGCTGGCGTTCGCGGTCCCGGCCGCGGGCCCGTGGACGCTCGACCTGTTCGACTCGCGCGGGGCGCGCGTGCGCCGCTTCGCGGGCGCGTCGTCCG
>JBGAOB010000402.1:0-3054 GCA_044222045.1 Candidatus Eiseniibacteriota bacterium | reverse complement strand
CGATGCCGCTGCTCGTGATCCCGTCGCCCACCTGCCACACCGCGTTCGAGTCGGGCACGATGATCAGGTCGCACGGGCTGCGGAACACCTTCGTGCCGTACGGGCCCCAGGTCTTGCCGGCGTCGGTCGACACGTAGAGCCGGTCGTTGTCGCCGCCGAACACCATCGTGTCGGGCTTGTCGGGGTGCTTCTCGAGCGGGATGCCGTACGTGCCGAACGCGTGCGTGAGCTGCGTCGTCCACGTCGCGCCGTGGTCCTGCGAACGGATGATGCCGCGGGCGCCGCCGGAGAAGTCCACCGCGCCCACGAACACGTTCGTGTCCTTGTCGGACACCAGGAACGCGTTCGCGTTGAGGATCGCCGGCGAGCTGACCGTGGCGATCTGCCGCCACGTCTCGCCGCGGTCCGGCGACTGCCAGATGGCCGAGCCGCCCCAGGCGTACAGGATGTCGGGGTTGTACCAGTTGATCTGCACCGTGCCGCCACGGAAGCTGCCGAGCGTGCGCACGCTGGCCCACGAGCGGCTCAGCGTCATGCCGGTGGGCATCGTCCACGTCGTGCCGCCGTCGATGCTGCGCACCGCGGCCTTCGACTTGTTCGTGACCACCACCAGCCGCGAACCGTTCGACGCGATGCCCGACGCCTGGCCGTGCAGGTCGTGCGTCGCGAACGTCCACGTGAGGCCGCCGTCGGTGCTCTTGCGGATGAAGCCACCGCCGCCCACCAGCCACACCGCGCCGCCGGCCGGCAGCGCGATCGACCGCACTTCGGGCCGCGCGTCCACGTGCAGGTTCACGGGCGCGAACGACACGCCGCCGTCCACGCTCCTGTAAGCGGCCGCGTCCGAACCGCCCACCCAGACGGTGCCGCCGTTCTGCGCCACCGCGAACAGTTCGACCGTGGCCGCCGGACCGGTCGCCGGGCCCCACGTGGCGCCGTCGGTCGTGCGCAGCAGCGTTCCACCGGCGCCCGCCGCCCAGCCGTGCGTGGCGTCGGTGAACGTGACGGCGTTCAGGCGCTGCGCCGTGCCGCTGGTCTGCGCGCTCCACGTGGCGCCGCCGTCGGTGCTCTTCCAGATCGCGCCGCCGTCGCCCACCGCGTACGCCGCGTTCGCGGCCGGCATCGCCACCGCGCGCAGGGCCGTGCCCGTGCCCAGCGTCTGCGTGGTGAACGTGCCGCCGTTGTTCGTGCTGCGGTTCACCTTGCCGCCGTCGCCCACGATCAGCACCGTCAGCCCCTGGTGGGCCACGCCGCGCAGTGCGGTGGTTCCCAGCGTGGTCGAGGTGAACGTGGCTGCTCCATCGAACGAACGCCAGATCTGGCCGGCATCGCCCACGGCCCACACGTCGGTGCCGTCCTTGGTCGTGACGGCGTGGAACCCTTGCGCGAAGGCGGACGCGGCCCAGAGAAGGGCGGCAGCCACCAGCACGCCGATCGGCGCGCGACGGAACATCGAATTCATGTCGGGGGTCACTCCCAGGCGATGCGGGCGATGGTTTCCAACTCGGCGACCGCGGTCGCCGGGCGGCGATGGAACGAACCGTCGACTTCGAGGGGACGCAGGGTGAGCGCGTCCATGCGGGTGACCGGGAACTTCACGAAGGTGCCACGGGGGTCCCACTCGCGGTCGATCGGGACTGTGCGCACCACCCGGCCCTCCAGGCTGAGCACCAGCTCGGCCTTCCGGACGCGAATCCGGGTCTTCTCCCCCGAGAGACTTGACAGAGAGTAAACGACGGCTCCGCGCGCATCAATGGGTGTTTGCCATTCCAGCTTCAGCCACTGGCCGGCCGACGAGTCGGCGATCCAGGCCACCTGCGCCGGGTCGCCGAGCGTCCGGCGGTCCACCGCGGCCCTCGGCCCGAGCGTGCCCGGTGCGCTCCCCGAGGCCGTGACGGTGGCCGAGGGCGACACGTTGGTGTACTCGCCCTCGCCCCGGCTCTCGGGCACGAACAGCGCCGAATGGCCCACGTGGCAGCCCACGCACTTCGTGCCACCGGCCGGGCGGGCGTGGTTGAACCCCGGCACGTGCGCCGGCCCGGCGGCCGCGCGCACCACCCGCCCCTTCGAGTCCACGATCTGCTCGAACATGGGCTGGTCGCCCGGCGTGCGCTCCACGAAGATGCCGCCCTGCGGCGACACGGGCGCTTCGCCCACCCACACCAGCGTGTCCGCGCCCTCCACCTCGGGGCGTGGCAACACGCTGAAGAAGCGGATCTTGAGCCCCTTCTGGATCGGGATCGCGTCGGGGAACGGCGTGTCCACGGGCCCGTTCGCGAACACGTTGGCGCAGTCGAAGCGCACGCGGCGCTCGTCCGCCCAGATCGCGTCCACCGACGGCCGCGGCACGACTCCGTTCGTGTCGGCGTAGTAGACCGGGAACATCGGCGGCGGCGGCAGCGGCCGTGGCGCGAGCGCGACCGCGTCCAGCTCGAGCGTGCCCGGCAGGTCCACGAGCAGGCGCGCCCTGCGCCTGTCGCCCTGCGTCACCGAGCGCGCGTCCATCACCCAAAGCCCCCACTCGCCCTTGCCCGTCTCGTCCATCGAGAACACCAGCCGCCCGTCGGGCATCACTGCCGGCGAGCATGCCGACCAGCCCAGGTCCGAACCCCAGCCGGCCAGCGGCCGCGCCGTGGCGAACCCGTGCGGGAACGCCTGCAGACCCAGCCGCCCGCCGCTCGGCACCATCGAGGAGTTCTCCGGCCGCACGCCGATCAGCGTGGTGTCGCCGCGCACCACCGGCTGGTGCGCCATCTGCCCGCTGCGCACGCGCGCGTCGCCGCCCTGCAGGCGCAGGAACTCGCCGTCGCGCTCGCACGAGATCGCGTGCCACAGGTCCACGGTGTCCGCCGGCAGCGCGCGCGCGCGGTCGGTGGTCACGTGCAGGGTGTCGAAGTCGCTCGCGAAGAAGCGCGACAGCCACCAGCGCGCGAACACCAGCCGGCCGCGCGTGGGGTCCATCGAGATTTCCTCGGCGCCGTTGCGCTCGGTGGTGATGCGCAGCAGCTCGGAGCCGTCCGTGCGGACGGTGTACAGGTTCGTGGCCAGCACGCC